>JAHEGH010000001.1 GCA_024639825.1 Gammaproteobacteria bacterium | reverse complement strand
TGGAACAAAGCGGCACCAGCTTCTTTGAGTTTGCTCGGGGCATGGCGAAGTGCCATCGTGACTACTTCGCGTCCATCGCGCCGCTGCGCGCAGCCCAGGAAAAGAACCTGGCTGACGAGGCTGCTGATTCCCTGGCGCGCCAAGCGGCGATTGAGGCGGCCGACGAGATCACGCTGGACGAATATCTGCAGCAGTATTTCACGGCCTGCTAGGACAGAAACCCCGGCAAATCTAACCGGGTTCGCGTTTGCCGCAGCAAATCGTGTGCGTTCCGTCACAAAAAAAGTTGGTCAGGTGGGCCGGCGGCGCCAATTTAACTAAACTTTGCTCATGTGCCTGATTTGGCAGGCGAATTAATTCGTGGTGAAACTGTTTTGCTGAAGACATTTTTCCTTGGAATCGTGCTTGGACTGGCCGCCGCTGCAGGTGCCCTGTATGCAATACCGGTCGTCGACCAGGTTCGTGAAGCGTCGATCGTTAAGGTTACGCCGAACGGCGGCAACTCCGAGACGTTCCACATTAACGTACCGATGGATCGAATTGTGCTTGGCGACGCCGGTCAGGCCGGAGCAGTACCCCCGGGGCTGAAGTGGCCGACTGACGAGGTCCTGGCCAATGTTCGCGCCGAGCTCTTCAAGATTCGCAATGCCCGAGATGCGGTTGTTGGCGTTGCTGTGCGCGCGGCGGCGACGTCACAAGAGAACAGTGTGATTGACTGGGTTCTGCATTTGCCGGCACGCGGGTCGCTATTCGTCAATATGGATGTCGCCCCACTCGAGGGCGGCTTTCGCATCGGCGAGATTGCGTCGGGCTCGCGTGAGTTCGCACCACTGAGCGGATTCATGACGGAGCGCTGGATCCAGAACGACTCCAATGAGGAAGATGCGCCAGCTGGTCGCATCGAGCTGTCAGCAACGTATGTGGGCCAGCTGGACCCATTGGAAACAGCGGAGACAGTTGAATGAAATATGTTGTCTCTCTCTTGCTGGGACTGGTGATCGGCGCGGCACTGTTCGTCGCAGGCCTTCTCTTCAACCCATTTATCGCCAACCGGGGGCTGTCGCCACTGTCTGTGACCGATGCGGAAGTGATTACCCTCAATTTCGCCAATGTGCCCGCGGAAAGTATTGCCTATACCAACGATGGTGAGTCGTTACACGATCCGTATCCTGAGAAAGTATTGCAGCTCTGGGAGGCGCCTATTCGTTCGACGAGCGCCATGGCCACCGTCATGCGCGACGCGCGCAACCAGGTCGCAGGTATTGGCGTAAAGTTTTCGTCGGATTCCGAAAGTACCAGACTGCTAAAGGGGCAGGCGATTGTCGATAGCGTCTGGTATGTCTATTTGCCAGAGCATGGGAGTCTGTTTATTCAGCAGACAGAAAACTATTTCCCGTTTGTTCGCGAGGTCGCATTCCCGGCATGGCGCAGTTCGGCAAACAGCTGGCGCGGAAGCTGGCTTGGTGATCTGACCGCGGGTCCTGGCGCGCTCGGAACTGCCGCTGTGACCGGCGGCTCGGGACGGGTCAAAGGACTGAGAATGGAGGGTGTCGAATCGATGAGCGTAAGCGCTTTCTCGGCGGATATAGGCCTCGTGTCGTCCGAGGGCCGGCTGATGATCGAGATGCCCGAAAATTTGGAAGAGATTAACGAATAGACACCCGGACCGCGACTTCAGGTCACCAGATCTTTCAGCGCTACATCCGAATCAGCCAGCTTGTCTGTTGCGATCTCTACCTGGTTGGCGATCAGCTGTTTCGATTGCACAAAGTCGCGCGGCGCATTAATTGCGTCGACCGCAATCAGTCGTCCCTCCCGAAGATAGAGGCAGGAAAATGACCGTTCCACGGGGTTGCCTCGTATGACGACATCATCGTAACCCTCCGACAGGCCCGCTATTTGCAGCTTCAGGTCGTACTGATCGGACCAAAACCAGGGGACTTGCGCATAGGCGATGTCCTTGCCACAAATATTGGCGGCAGCTGTCTTCGCCTGTTCCAGCGCGTTGTGCACGGATTCGAGTCGCAACTGTCGCTCGTAGATTGCGTTGGGATGCAGTGTACAGTCGCCCACGGCATAAATGTCCGGGTCCGACGTTTGACAGTGGTCATCAACAACAATCCCATTGTCGACATCCAGTCCCGCCTCGGTAGCGAGCTCGGTGTTTGGCAGAATGCCTATGCCAATGACAACGATGTCGGCGGGTACGTCCTCACCTTCCGAGGTCGTTACTGACTTGACCCGCTTCTTGCCATTCAGTGCAGTCACACCGGTAGACAGGCGAAACTTGACGCCCTGGTTGGTGTGTTCGATCTGGTAGAAATCAGAAATTTCTGCCGAGACTACGCGGCTCATAACGCGGTCGGCCATTTCGATAACCGTGACATCGAGACCCGCCTGCTGCGCCACTGCTGCCACTTCGAGTCCGATATAGCCGGCGCCCACGATAACCATGCGGCGACCTGGCTCCATCCTCTTTCGAATACCGTCAACATCCGCAATATTGCGCAGGTAGTGCACGCCTTTTAATCCGGAGCCGTCGACGTGGAGCTTGCGAACCCGTGATCCAAGTGCGAGCACCAGTTTGTCGTAATTGATGGTCTCGCCGTCTTCGAGGCTGAGGGATTTTGCCTGGCGGTCGAGAGCCACAACGCTGGAGTCAAGGCGCAGCTCGACCCTGGCCTCTTCGTAAAAACTTGCAGGCTTGCAGTACAGCCGTTCGGCCGGCAGCTCGCCCGAGAGAAACTTTTTGGATAGTGGCGGTCGCTGGTACGGCAGGTAGGGTTCGTCACCGACAAGCACGATATCGCCCGCGAATTTGTTCTGACGCAGGCTTGCGGCAACCTGGCCGGCCGCATGGCCGGCTCCGGCAATAACAACTCTCTCGTTCACTTGGCTCTCCCTAGACCGGCACCAGTGGCCACAGGATCGGCAGCAATACCATAACAGTGATGAACACCACGATGGTCAATGGCACGCCGACCTTGAGGTAGTCGACAAATCGATAGCCACCCGGGCCCATAACCAGGATGTTCGCAGGGTGCGAAATCGGACTCGTGAAGCTCGCGGAGGCGGCCATAGCGACGGCCATCATCGCCGTCTCCGGAGCGACATTCAGATCGCCCATGGCCGACAGAACGATGGGCGACATGAGAACCACCAGTGCTGCGGTCGGAATGATCATGGTCGCCATCGCGGTGAGAATGTAGAGGCCCATTATCACCGGCCAGGGCCCGGCGTCGCCCAGGAGGTCCATAACCTGGTTGGCGAGGTACTCCGCTGCGCCGGTTTCCTGCATTGCGGTGCCCAGCGGCAACATACCTGCTATGAGAAATATGGCTCGCCAGTCAATTGCGCGATAGGCCTGTTCCATGTTCAGGCAGCCGGTCAGAACCATGATCGTGCCGCCAATAACGGCGGCAACTGAAATGGGCGCATAGCCAGCCATGACCGCCAGCACCACAGCGAGCATGATGGCGGCAGCCAGCGGCGCCCTGCGCGTGTCCGGTGGCTCCTGGCCCAGCGGAGTCAGAATCAGAAAGTCGGAGTCGGATGACAATAATTGCAGGCGATCTCGCGGGCCGAGCAATAGAAGCGCATCACCAATTTGCAGGCGTTCGTCGGCGAGTTCCGTGCCCACTGTTTCGCCCTCTCGCCAGATGCCGGCGAGTTCGATGCCGTATCGCTCGCGAAAATTGAGTTCACCGACAGTGCGGCCCGCGAGCGATGAACGCGGGTCCAGCGTGGCGTCCATGAGTGTCAGGCGCTCTGACTCAAATGGCGTGACGTTGGCCGGCACCTTGGTATCGATTTCCAGTTCCTGCAAACCGCGAAGCACGTCGAGATCGCTGTGCTGGCCTTCAATCAGCAACAGGTCGCCGCCCAGCAGAACTTCGTCGCCGCGCGGCATTACTTTGAGTTCGCCGTCGCGGAATACGGCTAGTAGGCGGAAGTCGAACACGTCGGCAAGCCGACTCTTGGCCAGTGTTTCTTCCGCGAGACTGCTGTGTTTAGGGAGGCGTACAACGAACATGCGCTCGCTGGGGTGATATTCAGCGAGTTCTTCTTCTGTGCAGATCTCCACCGCCGAAAAGTCCGAGAACTTTTCGAGTTGTGCAATCGCATCGATCTCTCCCTGTACGAGCACCCGATCCCCTGCCTTGATGGGCATATAGGTGAGATTCGTCAGCCGATAGGAGCCGCGGCGCATGATGCCAACTACCGCGACATCGAAGCGCGTGCGAAATGCAGCATGTCGTACCAGCTCCGAAACTACCGGAGAGCTGTCGCTAATGGTAACCGCGGCATACATGACCTTGGACGCAACCATCGATTTGAGGACGGGCGCCTCACGCTCGATGACGAGATCGGACCAGCGGCGCAGTTCACGAAACTGGTCGACGCGGCCCTGCACGAGCAAGCCGTCGCCGGCCCGCAGGACGATCTGCCGACCGGGCAGGGTCTCGCTGCGCCCGTTGCGAAACAGGGAGAGGATAATGAGGCCAGTCGATGTCCCGATGCGACTCTCGGCGAGGGTCTTGCCAACCAAAATCGAGTCGGTCGGAACGCGCAGCATGAATGTGCGTTCCTGCAGCTTGTAGCGCGAGCGCAGGCTGCGCTGACTGACGTGCTTGTCTCGCGCCGCGCGAGTTTTCGGCAGCATAAAGCGTCCGGCCAACGCGACGAATGCGACACCAACTACCATGACAATGCCGCCGAGCGGTGTGAAATCGAACAGTTCGAACGGTTCGTAGCCATTCAGGACCATCGATTCGCTGATAAGAAGGTTGGGGGGCGTACCGATAAGGGTCATCAGGCCGCCGAGCAAAGTCGAGTAAGCCAGCGGCATGAGGAGCCGGGACGGGGCAATACGGGTGCGACGCGCGACCTCGACGACAACCGGCAACATGAGGGCTGCAACACCGATGTTATTCATGAATGCTGACAACACCGCGCCCGTAATCATGATGACTGTGATCATCGCGATTTCGCGGCGGCCGGCCAGCCGCATGACCTGTCGGCCGATGATGTCGGCGATGCCGGTTCGGGTGAGGCCTTCGCTAAGGATGAACATCGCCCAGACCGTGATAACTGCGCTGTTGCTGAAGCCGGCAAAGGCCTGGTTGGAGTCGACGAGCCCCGTGACCGCAAGTGCGCCGAGCACGAGTAGCGCTACGACATCCATGCGAATGACTTCGCTGATAAATAGGACCAGCGAAATTGCCAGGATGCCGAGTACCAGTGCGATTTCGAAAGTCATTCAGTGATTCTTTGGATCTGCAGCAACGTCATGGTTGGGATTCATCACTTTTATACACGACCTGAGGCGCAAAAGCGTAGTGCGCATGCATCCTGGCTCCGGCTTGGGCAGAATTCATGACCATGGCAGACAATTCTATCTACGAACCTATCCATCAGGGCAAGCGCCGCTCGTTCGACATTCGGCGGGTCCGTTACAATGTGACGGAATGGGGTGACCCGGATGCTCCGACCTTCTTTTACCTGCACGGCTGGGGGGATTCGGGGACGACATTTCAATTCGTTGTCGATGAGTTGCAGGACGACTGGCATGTTGTTGCGCCGGACTGGCGCGGCTTCGGGCGATCTGTTGTCGAGTGTTCGTCCTACTGGTTTCCTGACTACCTGGCAGACCTGCACGCCTTGCTTGACGTCTATTCACCTGATGAGCCGGCGCGTCTTGTCGGCCACAGCATGGGGGCGAATATCGGGGGTCTTTACGCAGGTACCATGCCGGAACGCGTGAGAGCATTTGTCAATGTAGAAGGCTTTGGGCTTAACGAGCCAGAGCCGGATGCCGCGCCACAGCGTTACCGACAGTGGCTCGCGCAGTCAGAGGACTTGCCGACATTTACGACGTACGCGGACAGACGAGCGCTCGCGGCAAAAATATTGTCACGCAACCCGCAGATGAGCGCGGCACAAGCGGATTTCGTTGCCGGCGAATGGGGCACCGCGCAGGCGGACGGTCAATTCACGTTACGTGCCGACGCGCGCCACAAACTCCCGAACCCGGTCTTGTACCGTCGAGCCGAGGCTGAGGCCTGCTGGCGTGCAATCACAGCCGATATCCTGCTTGTGTCAGGTGGTGCCAGCCAATTTGCTCTGGGCGCTGGCCAACAGGACCCCAGCGTCTGGCGGGACGCAGAAACCGTCGAAATTGCCGGGGCCGGGCATATGCTGCATTTCGAGACGCCGTCTGAGCTGGCGGCTGTTATCGAGGCATTCTTCAGCAAATACTTGTAAATACATCCAGTACTGTATAAAAAGACAGATATGGTCAGGATGACCTTATGTCGCGGAGCACAGGGATGTGCGAGAGCGACCTTCGTGGAGTGTTGATGCAAGCGGCGGCGGAGCAGGAATGTGACCATCTTGGGTTTCTGAACCCGGCGCAGCGGCTTGCTGCTGCATACGGTGAGCGGCGCGATGGCGGTGGCTTCAGGGCGGGGCCCTTGCTCGTGATCGCGGGCGCCGGCACAGGCAAGACGATGACGCTGGCGCATCGCGTTGCTCATTTGCTGATTGAGGGTGTGAGCCCGGAGCGAATCCTGCTGCTGACATTCACACGGCGTGCGGCGCAGGAGATGACGAGGCGCGTTGAAAATATCGTTCGCGCCTCATCGCGGGATTCGACACCGCTGCCCTCTGGCGGTTTGCCGTGGTCGGGCACGTTCCATTCTATCGCCAATCGCCTCCTGCGCCGCTTCGCACACAACCTGGCCCTGGATCCGGGTTTCTCCGTTCTGGACCGTGGCGACGCGGCCGACATGATGGATGTTGTACGCCACGAACTAAAGCTGACGCGAACGTCGCGCCGCTTCCCCAAGAAGGATACGTGCCTCGCGATCTACTCACGCTGCGTGAACACGCAAAAGCCCCTGGCCGAAACCCTGGATCTGACCTACCCGTGGTGTTCGGACTGGAAGGACGAGCTCAGTGAGCTGTTCCGGCACTATGTGCTGCGCAAGCAGCAGAGCCAATCGCTCGACTACGATGATTTATTGCTCTACTGGGGCCATCTTGTTGCCGAGCCGGAGTTCGCCGAGGAGATTGGCTCCTGGTTCGATCATGTACTCGTCGACGAATACCAGGACACGAACCTGGTGCAGGCGCAGATCCTGAACGCGCTGAAGCCGGATGGAGATGGAGTCACTGTGGTCGGCGACGACGCGCAGTCGATTTATTCGTTTCGTGCCGCCGAAGTTGAGAACATCCTGGGTTTCCCGGACCAGTACATGCCGTCCGCGCAGGTCATTACGCTGGAGCAGAATTACCGTTCGACGCAGCCAATCCTGGACTCCGCGAATTGCCTGATCGCCGAAAGTGTACGTCAGTATCGCAAGAACCTGTTCTCCGAGCGCAAGGACGGGGGCAGGCCTCGCTACGTTACGGTGGAAGATGGCGACGCCGAAGCTGAGTACGTCGTAACGTCAGTGCTTGCCAATCGTGAGCTTGGCATGCAGCTTAAGGAACAGGCAGTTTTGTTTCGCGGTTCGCATCATAGTGACCGGCTCGAACTTGAACTCGTACGGCGCAACATTCCCTACGTGAAATATGGCGGACTCAAGTTTCTTGAAGCAGCGCATGTCAAAGATCTGCTGTCAGTCTTGAAATGGGCGGAGAACCCAAAGAACGAAGTTGCGGCATTTCGCGTGCTGAAATTGCTGCCGGGAATGGGGCCTGCGACAGCCTCCCGGTGTTTTGAGCACCTGGCCATCAACGACCATTGTCTCGGCGCGCTGCGTGACTTTCGACCACCGGCCGCAGCGGCGCAGGACTGGCCGGTATTCTGCGAACTGCTTGCATCGTTGTCAGGTGCCGAATTTGATGATCGAGGGTGGCAGTCCCAATTGCCCCAGGTCAGGCGTTGGTACCAACCACATCTCGAACGCATCTACGACGCACTCGATACTCGCGAAGCCGACCTCGAACAATTGGAACAGGTATCGGGGCGCTACCCGACACGTGAGCGCTTCCTGACCGAGCTGACCCTCGACCCACCCAGTGCTGCGGGTGACCTTGCGGGAGATCCGTTGCTCGATGAGGATTATCTGATCCTTTCGACCGTGCATTCGGCCAAGGGTCAGGAGTGGGAGTCGGTGTTTGTTCTCAATGTTACTGACGGCAATTTTCCGTCTGAGTTCGCGACGGGAAAGCCCGAGATGATCGAGGAAGAACGTCGGCTCCTGTACGTGGCGATGACGCGCGCGAAGCAGTCGTTGTCGCTGGTGTCACCGCTGCGCTTTCATGTGACGCAACAACGCCGCGACGGCGATCGCCATGTTTATGGCGCTCGCAGCCGCTTTATGTCGGATCGATTGCTCGGAACGATGGAGAACCGCTTTGCGGGAAGGTCCGAGAACGAAGGCAGTGCGTTCAGGGTGCGCTCGGACAAGCAGATCGATGTGGCCGAGCGTATGCGGCAAATGTGGTAAGCAAAAAAAAGGCGGTGACAAAAGTCACCGCCAAATAGTACGAAACAAACAGCATAAGGGATTTTCAGTTTGTTACGTCGATCTTCTTTTTGATGATGCGCACTTCATGTTTTCCGTGAGCCTGCTCATCACCACTTAGTTCACTGCCGTCGAGAAACAGGATTTCCCCATCCTTACCGGCCTCCTTCAGGACCTGCTCAAGTCTTGCGCGAGTGTCATCATCGATTTCGTCACCCGATATGATCGTAACGCCGTCGGAATTGTCGGTCTTGATGATTCGCACTTGCTTATGTTTCTCGACAATGGCCTCTTCGTCTTCGAGCACCTCGTGCAACCTGTCAAAGTCATGTTCACCATGCATACCGGCGATCTCGATTTTTTCGCCTTCAACGTCAAACTCAAAGCCTTTTTCGGTCCGCAATACGGTTACCTCGTTGCCATCACTGTCGGTAATGACCTCGCTCTCACCTACAGCGAGCTCGCTTAAGTCGACGTCCGAGTCCTGGCTGTCAAACCGGAATATCCGATGCCCTGCGTCGTCTCCGTCGATGGCGATCTTGATTTCGGTGCGTTGCTGCTCGCCCGCCACAGCGGCTGTGCCGATAAGACATGCCCAGAAAAAGACCATAAAAGTACGCAGCGTCACGTGGTTCCCCTTTTAACTAACTATCTATTTGATGCGTCGTCGACGAATAAGGTTGCAGCCAGACAGGAATAAGGCCCGAATTGTCCCGCTAGCTCAGAAACATCCTGTACGCAGGGTTGTCGCTTTCTTCCCAGTGGGTGTAGCCGAGCTCCCCGAGGTGGGCCTCGAGTTCATCGGTCTCCTCCTGCGGTACATCGATGCCCGCCAGAATACGGCCATAGTCCGAACCGTGATTGCGGTAGTGAAACAGGCTGATGTTCCAGTCCGTACCAATCGCGTTCAGAAAGTCGAGCAGGGCGCCAGGCCGCTCAGGAAACTCGAATCGGAACAGGCGTTCATTGCGAATGCCCGCTGACCGTCCACCGACCATGTGTCGTACGTGCAATTTTGCCATTTCGTTGTCGCTGAGGTCCTCAACGGGAAAACCCTCCTCGCGCAGCCCGGCCAGCAGTTCGACTCGTTCCTGCATGCCATGTCGCAGTTGAATGCCCGCGAAGATATGCGCCTTGCGATCGTCTGCGTAGCGATAGTTGAACTCCGTTATGCTGCGGCGACCGACAGCTTCACAGAAGCGGCGGAAGCTACCCGGCTGCTCCGGTATCTCAGCAGCCAGGAGCATTTCTGTTTGCTCACCCACCGCAGCACGCTCGGCTATGTGGCGGAGGCGATCGAAGTTGACATTGGCGCCGCAGCTGATTGTTACCAGTGTCTTTCCACTAAGCTGGTTCGCGGCCGCATATTTTTTGGCTGCGGCGACGGCGAGGCCGCCAGCAGGCTCGACGATCGAGCGCGTGTCCTCAAAAATATCCCGAATAGCGGCACATATCTGGTCGGTGTCGACCGTGATGATTTCGTCGACGAAATGCTGGCAGAGTCGAAACGTCTCATCGCCCACGCGGCGAACTGCAACACCATCGGCGAATATGCCCACGTGGTCGAGCGTAACGGGATGCCCGGCAGCCAGTGATGCCTGCATTGCTGCCGAATCGTCCGGCTCGACGCCGACGATACGAATATCGGGCTGCAGCTGCTTAACCCAGGCGGCGATACCCGCGATCAGGCCGCCACCGCCGACCGGCACGAAAAGCACATCAATCTTCTCTTCAACCTGATCGAGAATCTCCTTGCCGATAGTGCCCTGACCTGCGATTACGTCCGGATCATCAAACGGGTGGATAAATATGAGGCCTTCCTCTGCCGCGAGCTCGCACGCATGCGCATAGGCGTCGTCGTAAGTGTCGCCGTGCAGCAGAACCTCACCACCCAGTGCCGCGACTGCCTGGGTCTTGATCGCCGGGGTGGTTACCGGCATGACAATGACTGACCGGATACCCTTGCGTTTCGCGGCTAGCGCGACACCCTGCGCATGGTTGCCGGCAGAACTGCAGATGACGCCCCGCTTGAGATCGTCATCGGAAAGCCCGGCGATCTTGTTGTATGCCCCGCGTAGTTTGAACGAGAATACGGGTTGCAGGTCCTCGCGCTTCATCAGCACGCGATTGCCGATGCGCTTCGAGAGGTTGGCTGCCAGATCCAGCGGCGTCATATCTGCGACGTCATACACCCGCGCGCGCCTGATCAGGTCCAGGTAGTCGATCGTGTTCATTCGGCACTTATCGCATACCAGCAGTGGATCCGCAAAGCGCTCTGGCCTGGCGGGCGTTGCCGAGGTGGTAATCACCGCTATGCCATCTCATAATACGGGCATGATAGAGGCTCCTGATCAGCAAGGTGCGACTCGACATCCGTCGAGCCCAATGGTCGTGGCAGAACTGTTTACTTTCTGGGTGATCCCGTTATGCTAGCGCCAGCCAATGAAGCCGACAGATACATCTAACCCCGAGTACTTTCACAAAGTTGTTGACTGCCAGTGGGGCTGTCCGGCACATACCGACGTTCCTTCGTATATTCGCATGATCGCCCAGGGGCAGTTCAGCGACGCGTACATGGAAAATCGCAAGTCCAATGTATTCCCCGGGATCCTTGGGCGAGTATGCGATCGCCCCTGCGAACCCGCGTGCCGCCGTGGTCGTGTTGAAGACAAGCCGGTGGCGATCTGTCGTTTGAAACGCGTTGCCGCCGATCATCGTGATGACATTACAGAGCGACTGCCCAAGGCGCCGGAAAAGACGAACGGCAAAAAGATTGCATTACTCGGCGCCGGTTGTGCATCGCTGACCGTTGCCAACGACCTGGCTCCGATGGGCTACGAGGTTACGATCTTTGAGGCGCTGGATACGACGGGCGGCTTGATGCGGACCAACATTCCGTCTTTTCGTCTGCCTCCGGCCGTGCTCGACGAAGAGATCGGCTATATCCTCGACATGGGTGTGGACCTGAAGCTCGGTCACCGTATCAACAGCATGAAAGACCTGCTCGACGAGGGTTTCGACGCAGTATTCGTTGGTACAGGTGCGCCGAAAGGCAAGAACCTCGAAATTCCTGGCCGTTACGACTCCGACCGGATCCACATCGGTATTGAGTGGCTGGAGTCGGTTGCTTTTGAACACATCAAGGAGATCGGGAAGAAGGTGCTGATCATCGGTGTGGGCAACACGGCGATGGATTGTTGTCGCACCTCGCTCCGGCTTGGCGCCGATGACGTCAAGGTGATGGCGCGCAAGCCACGTGGATTCTTCAAGGCATCGGAGTGGGAACTCGAAGACGCCGAGGAAGAGAACGTCGAGATCCTGGTTAATCACTCTCCTAAAGAATTCGTCTATGAGGACGGCAAGCTTGTCGGCATGAAGTTTGACCTGATGGAATACAACATCGAGGAGAATGGGCGTATCGACCGTGGCACGTCGACGGGCGAAGTTGTCATTCCCTGCGATGATGTCGTATTGGCCATCGGGCAGGACAATGCGTTTCCGTGGATCGAGCGTGATCTCGGCATCGAGTTCGACAAGTGGGACTGCCCGGTTGTCAACGAGACCACGATGATGTGCACGCGCGACGGCATCTTCTTCGGTGGCGACTCTGCGTTTGGTCCCAAGAATATTATCTGGGCAGTTGAGCACGGCCACCAGGCGGCTATCTCGATACACAAATACTGCCACGGCGAAGATCTGCACGATCGCCTGCCCATGGGTCTGAACCTGTCGACCCAGAAGATGGGCATGCATGAATGGAGCTACTCAAACGACTACGATGGTGTGTCGCGCCAACTGGTGCCGCATGTCGGGCTGAAAGAGCGCTTCAAGAAACTGAATATCGAGGTGGAGCTTGGTTTCTCTGCCGAACAGGCCGCAGAGGAAGTCGAACGCTGTCTTAATTGCGACATCCAGACTGTCTTTACGGAAAGCCTGTGTATCGAGTGCGATGCCTGTCTCGATATCTGCCCGGTCAATTGCCTGACGATCACGCCGAACGGTGAGGAACAAGACATTCGCGCGCGGCTTAAGGCGCCGGCGCTGAATCCGGATCAGGCCCTGTATGTTTCCGGTGCCTTGCCCCACACGGCACGCGTTATGGTCAAGGATGAAGACATCTGCGTGCATTGTGGATTGTGCGCCGAACGTTGCCCGACCGGTGCCTGGGACATGCAGAAATCGACCATACTCGTTCCCTACGCCGCCGATGAGGCTGCATCCGACCAGCCACAAGCCGCCACAGGCGGAGCAGCGAAGTAGAGGATTCCCGTGGCATCAACTAACGACGTCGTCATCAAAATTGCCACGGTCAATGGCACCGGTTCGGCGAGCGCCAACGGCTTGCTGCGCAAGGCTATCTTCCGGATGGGCGTGCCCGTTGTGGGCAAGAATTACTTCCCCTCCAATATCCAGGGACTGCCAACCTGGTATGAAATTCGCGTCACGGGTGACGGCTACAGCTGTCGTTCTGACCGGGTGGATATCATGGTGGCTATGAATGCCCAGACTTACGCGAAGGACCTTGCGGATGTTGAGCCGGGTGGCTGCCTGATCTACGACTCCACCTGGCCCCGCAGCTCGCTGCTGAATCGTGACGATATTACGATTATCGGCATCCCGCTTTCGAAAATGTGCAACGAGCATTTCGACGGTGTACGCGCACGTATCCTGATGAAAAACATCGCGTACGTCGGGGTTATCGCGGCATTACTCGATCTGGACCTCGATATTATCAAGGGTCTCCTGGAAGAAACGTTTGCCGCCAAGCAGCACCTTATCGCATCCAATATGGAAGCGATTCACCTGGGCTACGATCACGCGTCGAAGCATTTCCCTTGCCCGTTGCCGACTCGTGTCGAGAAAATGGATGCGACCAAGGGACATATTGTCATTGATGGCAATACCGCGGCTGGACTCGGTTGTATGTATGCCGGAGCCACCGTCGGCGCCTGGTATCCCATTACTCCGTCAACATCGCTCATGGACGCGTTCCGCACATTTTGCGGCCGCTATCGCGTCGACCCGGAAACAGGGAAACGCACGTACTGTATTATCCAGGCGGAGGACGAACTCGCCGCCATTGGCATGGTGCTGGGCGCCAGCTGGATGGGCGCACGCTCATTTACGCCGACCAGTGGGCCCGGTATCTCGCTGATGAGCGAGTTCATTGGTTTCGCATACTACGCCGAAATCCCGACCGTAATTTTCGACGTACAACGCACTGGTCCATCTACCGGCATGCCGACGCGCACGCAGCAATGCGACCTTCTGAGTTGTGCGTATGCTTCGCATGGCGACACGAAGCATGTATTGGTGTTCCCGGCCGATCCGGAAGAGTGCTTCTACATGTCAGTACAGTCGTTCGACCTTGCCGAGCGTTTGCAGACACCGGTCATGGTGTTGACCGATCTGGACATCGGCATGAATGACTGGATGGTGCCCGAGCTCGAATGGGATGACTCATACATTCCGGATCGAGGCAAAGTTTATGGTGCCGAGGATCTGGAGAAGATGGAGAGGTTCTACCGGTACCTCGACGTCGATGGCGACGGCATCCCGTACCGCACACTGCCGGGCGTACACCCAAAAGGCGCATATTTCACACGCGGGTCCGGGCACACCAAACTCGGCGCGTATACCGAGAACTCGGCGGATTACAAAGAGGTTGTCGATCGCCTGCTCGTTAAGTGGGAGACGGCGCGAACCATGCTTCCGGAAGCAGAGATTCGCCACTCCAAGTTCAACAAGGCTGCCATTCTCACGATGGGCAGTTGCGATGGCGCCTGCAAAGAGGCCCTGGACCGTCTCGAAAAACAAAAAATCGGCCTCAACTATTGCCGCGTGAAGGGGTTTCCGTTCACGGATGCGGTGCGCGAGTTCATCGACCAGCACGAAGTCGTCTACGTCGTGGAACAGAATCGAGACGCGCAACTGCGTACGCTGTTGATTAACGATATTGAGGCGGACCAGAGAAAACTCGTGCCGCTGTTGCACTACGATGGTATGCCGATTAACGCCGGCTTCGTGGTTGATGGAGTGCTCAAGGAAATAGCCAAAGGGCGAGCAGCCTGAACAGGATGATACTGTGACCTATATTGCCAAGCCCAAAATCTCACTTCCGAATCTGCCGAAGAATGAACTTGGCCTGACGACGCGCGACTATGAAGGCGCGGTTTCCACATTGTGCGCGGGTTGCGGACATGACTCGGTCACGGCAGCGCTTATCCAGGCCGTCTTCGAACTCGATATTGAGCCACACATGCTGGCCAAAATGAGCGGTATTGGCTGTTCATCGAAAACGCCAGCCTATTTTGTCAGCGAAGCGCATGGTTTTAACTCGGTACACGGTCGCATGCCTTCTGTTACTACTGGAGCGAATGCGGCCAATCGCGACATGACTTACATCGGCGTCTCGGGTGACGGCGATTCGTTGTCCATCGGCGTTGGCCAGTTTGTGCATGCGATCCGGCGCAACCTCAACATGTGTTACTTGATCGAGAACAATGGCGTCTACGGACTGACAAAGGGCCAGTTTTCTGCGTCCGCGGATATTGGCACCAAACCCAAAAAGGGTTTGCCCAATCAGCAGGAGCCGATCGATCCGGCAAGCGCCGCGCTTGCACTTGGCGCTACCTACATCGCTCGCAGTTTTTCGGGTGACAAGGAGCAACTGATTCCCCTTATCAAGGGCGCCATCATGCACTCCGGATTCTCGCTGGTCGATATCATAAGTCCTTGCGTGACATTCAATGACCATGAAGGATCGACGAAGAGCTACGCGCATACGCGTGAGTTTTATCGTCATGTGGCCAATATTGACTACATACATCCCACCGAAGAGATCAGGGTGTCTTACGACGAAGGCGAAGCACTGCCGATTCATCTGCGTGGCGGTGACACGATCGTATTGCGCAAGGTCGATCGCGACTACGACCCGACCAGTCGTGCCGATGCGTTCAAACATCTTCGTGATCGCTTCAATGCGGGAGAGATCACGACAGGACTGTTGTACGTCAACGAGGATCGTGCGGAAATGCACGAACTGATGCACAACATCGATACGCCGCTTTCACGGTTGCCCTACGAGGGGCTGCATCCTGGTAACGACGAATTGCAGAAGCTGCAGAGCCGTTATCGCTAAGTACGTGCTGGTCTGGAGACTCACTTACCGAATGGGCTAGACTGCCGTCCTGAACCGAGGACGGAGAACCGGGTATGGCGAGCAGTAGACGTGAGTTCATCAAGGCGAGTGCTGTCGGCGTAGCCGCCGCAGCAACAGGCCTGCCGTTGGCGAGTCTTGCCGATGGCAAGGAAGCCAGGCAAGGGCGACCGCTCAACATTCTGATCCTGGGCGGCACCGGTTTCATCGGGCCGCACATGGTGCGCGAAGCCTTACGTCGCGGCCACTCGGTGACCTTATTCAACCGCGGCAGGTCGAACAACACGTTATTCCCCGATCTCGAGACGATTAAAGGTGATCGTGACAATGGACTGGACGGTCTGAAAGATCGCAAATGGGACGCCGTCATCGACAACTCGGGGTATGTCCCGAGGCATGTTGAGGATTCGGCACGCCTGCTGGCGCCTAATGTCTCGCGTTACGTGTTTATCTCAACGGTCTCGGTCTATGCCGACTTCAGCACCCCGAATCACGAAGATTCTCCCCTCGCCACCCTTGTCGATGAGACTGTCGAAGAGGTCACTGGCGAAACCTACGGTGCGCTCAAGGCCTTATGTGAGCAACGCGCCGCTGGCGAAATCGATGCCGATAAGCTCGCGGTGCTTCGTCCTACTTATATTTGCGGCCCTGGTGATCATACGGACCGTTTCTCGTACTGGCCCGTTCGAACCCGCAAAGGTGGTGAAATGCTTTGGCCCGGATCGCCGGACGATAATGTCCAGATCATCGATGTCAGGGACCTCGCGAATTTCACAGTGGATTGTGTCGACCGAGAGATCCGCGGCACCTACAACATGGTGAACGCAAACGCGTACAGCATGGGCGAGTTGCTCGAGGACTGTCGGGCGGTGACTGCCGCAAGCGTTGATCCTGTCTGGATTGACGCCGATTTCCTGGCGAGCAAGGGGCTAGCCGGTGGTCGCGATTTTCCGATCTGGCACGGAGCAGATGGCTTTGCGAAATTCAGTGCGGATCGGGCGGTTCGCGCGGGCATGCACAATCGACCAGAGCGTGAGACGGCTCGTGACCTGCTGACCTGGTGGGACACCCTGCCCGCCGAGAGAACCGCCAGCACTCGTGCCGGGCTGTCGCCCGACAAAGAGGCTGAGGTTCTCGCGGCGTGGAAGGCGCTCGGCAACTAGCTAATCCCAGATTCGTTTCCACCAGGGCTCTTTAACCGTCACGGGACGAATGCCGCCAGTGAATGGGATCTTCTCGCGGATATCCGCAATGTCCCAGCCTGTCATGTTCGCGAGCAATTGTGCTTCGCGCTCCTGGCGCTCTCGAACACTGGCATCATATTGCGTCAGGTCGCAGCTGGCTTCGCCCTTCCACGGATGACGAATCACGTAGCGGCCCTGGTAATTCTGTCGGTCACCGGTCTCCTGAAACATCAGGTCTTCGGGAAAGTGTTCGGCGTCGTAACGTACGTGTAGTCGTGTCACGAATACGTTCTGGGCCTGAGGCTGAATCATACGCTTCGCCTCCTGCCCATTTTTGCCGAGCCAGAAGACACCCAGCTTGCGCAACTCCTCGTGGCTTAGCGGATCCGCAGCACAGGGATCGCACCACGCCATGTCCCAGGCATATTCCAGGAAGACGGCACGCTCATTTTCCTTCTCAGACTGTCGCGCGAACATATCGCGGTAGAAGTCGGCGAACTCGCCTTCTACGAACTCCGGTAACTCAACGTCAGTCGGCAATTTGACTGTACGATAGTTCGTCGTTTCAACCCGCCCCGTACGCGTCAGCGCGTAGACATAGAGTTCCTGTTTGCCTTTCGCGTTCAGTGTGCCAAGACGGATGGGTAGCATGAATTTGTTGCTTTCGTACGCTACCTGCAGTGGGCGCAGGTATTGGTAACCGAGCCTGGACTGCTCCTTTACATTTACCCTGGCCACAAAAAACCGCATGTCCTGGCCGAGGTAGCTGTCTACGACGCGCTCAGCGCCCCTCGGGATTTTATAGCCGTTATCGTTGAGCCAGCGAATCAGACCGTCACTTTGTTTGGCGGACAGGATGAGGATGTCGTACTCGCCGACTGTATAGCTGGCTTCGATCGTTACTCCCTGAGAGCGCGCTGACCGTTTCAGTTCCTTTGCGGCCGCCGGCAAATTCGCGTCCATACTCATCAACTCCTCGCGGTCATAGCGTGCGCAGGGATTGCCATCGTGGTACTCGACCAGGCGGGGCGAGGTATAAGCATCGAGATGCTCAATGATGGCGCGGTCGCCGACGTTGATCTGTTCACGCTCGATCATGGTCGGGACCGGAATGACGACGGCGAAGTCCCTGGCCTCACCCTCGAAATCATTAGCCATTGTGATGACAGTCCTGTCGTCGTCGCGGACCAGCACGACCTGGGAGGCTTGGTTAAACAGGCTGGTGTCGGCCTTGGCGACGTAAAAGCCGCAGAAAGCCTGAGCCGTGGTCGTCACCATGACGGTCACAAGCGCCGTGACCGCAGTGATAAAAATTTTCATGTCTGTACTCCTTTGACGTGAGCGCTCGATTGAGCGTCGGATTTTCCCCACCGGTAATGCGTTCCTTGCAGTAAGGCATCGATCACAGGCACGAGCGGCGCCGACAGAATCAGCGCAAGAATCGGTCCGTTTGGCTGGTAGTAAATAAACTGGATAACGAATGCGAGCGCTGCGACGAGCGCCCCAAACACCATGCGCCCGACGGCGGCGTTGGGGGTTGTCTTCGGGTCCGAGATCATGAAGAAGGCGAAGATCAGCAGAGCGCCGTTCTGCAGCTGGTGCACAGGTATCGACATCGGGTCGCTCAACCAGAGCGCCCGACCGAACAGCAGCGCGCCGTAGCAGGCGAGGAAAGCGATCGTCGTTTCGGCGCGCCTGGCGCGCGTGAGAACCAGGAAGCCGAGGCACGCCAAACCAAACGCCCCAATCGCAGCGCTGCCCCACTGCCCCGAGGACACCCAGGCATGGTCGCTGAGCAGCATCAGTGTAACCAGCGCCACGTTAGCGGGATTGAACACATGCTTGCCCTTGACGCGTATCAGGAATTTGCTGCTGATGGCAATTGCGGGCGCGGCGATGGCGAGTGCGATGAGTTCGGTCCTGAGCAACAACGTCAGGGAGAGCGAGGTAATCAGCGCACTCATCGGGTCGAAGCGAGGCAGGCCGTAGAGTCGGGTGCCAATAAACTGCACGGCCTGGGCCGTCAGTATGATGGCGACCGCGTTTTGCCATCGAATACCGAAATCGAGAACGAATACGCCGATGCTGAGTAGTGTGGTCAGCACAGCGACCTGGTAGTAGCGGGGATCGGCCAGTCTGGATATCAGTTTCATGCCCGTTGTTAACGGGGGACCTCATGGTTTGGGTCTAAATCGCCTCAATGTGTTAAATTAATATCTATAAAAACAACAAGTTAAATTTCTGCATCCAATCCGACCGCGGCATGCATCTTACGGGTGAAGACTGCTGATGCAGATAATAATGTTGAGGAGACAAGACAGTGACAGGTGAATGGATTGGATTTGCGGGGGTAATAGCGCCGGCTATGTTGTTGGGATTGTTTTTCTGGCTGCGTTTTCGCGCTCGCCGGGAGATGCAGGATACGATTCGTATCGCGCTTGATAAGGGCCACGACTTGAGCCCGGAATTGATCGATCGGCTCGGGCACCCGAAGGCACCAAAGGACAGGGACTTCCGGCTCGGAATTATCTGGCTTGCGGTAGCCATCGGTATCGCGTTGTTCAGCCTTGCGGTTCCTGAAGAGGAAGCGACGCAGCCATTACTTGGGATCGCGGGTTTTCCCTTTGTGATAGGTATCGCTTACCTGATACTCAATAAATTCGCCAAACGAGACGACTGAGGATTCCTCGACTTGGCCTCGGGAGAAGATCACGAGCTTGTAGCGAGGGTGGTGTCCGTGCAAGACACCCAGGCCTTCGGCGAGCTCATACGCCGCCACCAGTCGCATGTGCGTAATTTCCTGCGCAAGCTGACGGGGGATTTCAGTGCGGCCGACGATCTTTCACAGGAGTGTTTCATGCGCGCGTGGGACAAGCTGCACACCTACTCCGGCAGTGGCTCGTTTATCGGTTGGTTGCTAAAGGTCGCCTACACGACCTTTCTGCAATCGAAGCGCAAGTCGAAACGCTATGCAGAAATACTGGAACAGGTTGGTCATGTCTCGGAGGTCGAATCGCGTACACACGCGCTACAGGCTGATGAAGTCACCGACCTGGACAGGTTTCTCGCGGTGTTGTCTGAGGAAGAACGAGCAATCATGGTTATGTCGTATGCCTGTGGGCTGTCGCATCGCGAGATCAGCGATGCGACATCAATGCCGGTTGGCAGCGTGAAATCGGTGATATTTCGTGGTAAAGAAAAGATCAGGACAAGTTTTGACATCAAAGATCATCAACATGGCTGAGCGAATGAAAGACGAACAGGACCGCTTGCTTGAGTCGATGTTCGAATCGTCGCCGATTGCGGATGACGGTTTTAGCAAGACAATTATCAGGCGGATCAGGCGCAAGCTCTGGATTCGGCGGATCATAATGCCGACAGCGGTGCTTCTGGGTGGTCTGGTTGCGTATCAACCGCTGGCGGCACTGGTCAAGAGCTTGTACCCGCTGCTGCTGAGCATCCCGGGCGACCTTGTGCCATCGCTATCGGAAAGCCTGCCGTCCCTGCAGCTCATCGTAACGGGCGCACTGGTCCTGGTTGTGGCACTGTTCTCGTTGAATATGATCGAGGATTAGCGCGGTCCCATTGTCTTGGCTTGGGCGCTCGGTTACATTGCGCCCATGACTCTTCGTGACAAAGTTGAGGCGCGATTACCTAACTGGGAACGCTGGTACCCCAGCCTGTTCGACGCCGCCAGCGATCTCGGCATTATTAAAGCCGAGGTCTGCGATCCTAACTCTCTACTGCTGACGCGGCGCCACGCAAAAGTCCGCCAGCGCGCAGAAGATGCCCACCGCGAAAAATGGGGCGGCAAAGCCGAGGAATAGACATGCCTTTTGATCTCGCTGCGGTGCGCGCGCAATTTCCAGCGCTCGCCATCCAGGACCACGGCCGACGCCGTATTTATTTTGATAATCCCGCTGGTACCCAGGTGCCTGCCGGCGTCGCAAAGGCAATGACGGATTGTCTTCTCGGGGCCAACGCGAATCAGGGTGGTTACTTTGCCTCGTCGATTGCGGCCGACAGGATTGTCGAGAGCGCCCGCGAGGCAATGGCCGATTTTCTTAACGCACCGTCGAGCAGCGAGATAATCTTCGGCCAGAACATGACGACGATCACGCTACATCTGTCGCGCTCGATCGGTCGATTATTCGATGCCGGAGATGAAATCATCCTGTCCCGGATGGACCATGATGCGAACGTGTGGCCGTGGGTGTTGATGGCGCGCGATCTGAACCTTGAGGTTAAGTGGCTGTCGTTCAGTCCCGACACGTTTGAGTTCGATCTTAGCGAACTTGATAACTTGCTGACCGATCGCACGCGCCTTGTCTGCGTGGGCGGCGCCAGCAACCTTACCGGCACGATTAACGATGTTACTTCGATTTGTGCGAAAGCCAGGGCCGCCGGTGCCCTGACGTTCATTGACGGCGTGCAGTCCGTGCCCCATGTCATGACAGATGTTCAAGCGATAGGTTGTGATTTTCTCGTCTGTTCTCCGTACAAGTTCTTCGGTCCGCATCAGGGTGTTCTCTGGGGTCGTCGCGAAGTGCTGGAGCAACTGGAACCTTACAAAGTCAGGCCGGCACCGACCGAACTACCCGGCTGTTTCGAGACCGGCACGCAAAGTCACGAAGGTTTTGCCGGCATCAAGGCAGCTATCGACTATTTTGCATGGATCGGCACATCGATGGCGGGTGCCTCTGGCCGACGTGAAGCCCTGCGAGCGGCCATGGGATTGCTGTTCGACTATGAGAAGACTCTGGCTGAGCACTTGATTGACGGCCTGGCCGCAATTGATGGGGTCACTGTGCTGGGCATTTCTTCTGCCGACGCCATGGATCGACGTGTACCAACGGTTTCGTTTACGCATGCGACTGCCGCGCCGGCGCCTATCGCCGAGTCTCTTGCGCAGCAGAATATCTTCGTCTGGAACGGTCACAATTACGCGATAGAAGTGGCGAAGACGCTCGGTATTTACGAGTCGGGCGGCGCAGTGCGCGTTGGGCCTGTGCACTACAACAGTGCGGAAGAAATTGACGAATTACTGGCCGCATTGCGACAAATTCTCTCTGCGTAAACAAAGAAAGCCGCATTGCTGCGGCTTTCCGTGGAATCAAATATCTGAAAAGGATGGCTAGCGAAGGGAGTAGCGGTGCTCCATCAATCGCGTCAGACCCACAGGTTTTTCAGATACCTTCGTTATCCCACGAGACATGGATCACCTCCTTTTGTTTGTTTGCCCGAAGCCAGTATCCCTTGGAAATCAACAAATTCCAAGCGAAAATTTAAGTAGTAAATATGCCTTCAATTCGACGCATTTTGTGGGTTATTATTAACGGCCAGCCCCGGGATGCAGCCCGCAATAAATCAAAGAGAGTAAATAATGGCAATTGCAGATCTCAACTACGTACTGAAGTTGTTCGGTGGCTCCGACGTCAGCGAAGACCATGTGAATGAGTTGTTCCAGGAAGTACTGCTTATGACGTTGGCGCGAGCTGCGGATGCCGACATAAGTATCCAGCACGTTGAGGTCGAGAGAATTCAGGAAATCCTCAAAGAACACACGGGCAAAGAATTCAGTTCGGCAGATATTCGTGTCGCGGCGCGCGCGGAACTTTACGCTGAAGCGACACTCGTCAAATACCTCCGCGGTGCGCAAAAGAAACTTAGCGACAAGCAATGTTCGGAAGTCGTACAGGCTCTTGCGGATGTCTTCCGCAGTGACTCGACAGTCAGTGGGCTCGAGGTCGACTTCTTTAACAATATTGTGGCCGCTCTGAATGTTACACCGGCACAGATAGCCGGGCTGGTTGCCGGAGACGTATAGGCGTTAAAAAACAGTTTAGGAAAACGGGCCTTGATGGCCCGTTTTTTTTGCCGTGAGCCGCTTTCAGACTTCCGCCTTGCGCGCCGCGCCGCGATACATGACAAAGACACCTGATGAGATAATAATCAGCGCGCCGATTACGACCCACCTGTCCGGCACTTCGTTCCAGATCATAAATCCTGCGATAGCTCCAGCGACCAGTGCGCTGTATTCGAGCGGTGCGAGAATCGCCGGCGATACCGCGCGGTAGCCATTAATAAATCCAACCCAGGCGACTACGGAGCACGTCGCGGCACCAACGATGAGGATCCATCCCTGCAGGTCAGGCGTCAGCCAGGAACCGGAGTCAAAGAATGCGCACGACACCGCGAGCGGGCCAATCACGACATAGAACGAAAGGGACAGTGTCGATTCGGTTCCGCCGAGCCGCCGTGCTGTAATTGCCTGGCACGCATAACAAAACGCAGCAATCAGTACGGCAATGGCGGCAAACGACAGCTCACCGCGACCAGGCCGTAACATCACGAGCACGCCCACAAAGCCGATGACCACAGCGGTCCATCTTCGCCAACCAACTTCGTCGCCGAGAAAGATCGCCGACAACGCCGTCACTATCAGAGGAGCCGTATACCCGAGCGTTAGTGCATTAACGAGTGGCATGCGTGCCAGTCCGTAGAAGAACCCGAACATTGCGCCGATGGCAAGTACTGAGCGAACGGCGTGCCACCCAGCCTCGTGGGTGCGGAGAGACTTGAGGCCACCAAAGCGAGGCGCAATGGCCAACATGATCGAGATTGCGATAATGCTGCGCAGCATGACGAACTGCACAAGCGAATAGGTTTGCAAAAGTTCTTTGGCACACAGGTCGAGGCCAAGTCCGCCGGCAACGCCCAACAGCAGCCATGAAGCAGCCCGGGGAATGTTTTCATGTTCGCTATCGAGAGACATCGTTCGTTTCGTGTCGGCCAGATGAACGCAAGCTGAACATGGTCTCACGCATTTGTGCTGATGCCCACAGGGTTCAGCATCGATTCAGCGTCGCAAGTGCTAAATGGTGTTAAGCAATGAGAGGACACCGTAATGAAGAACGCGACCGGCATATTTGTATCGATCAGCCTGCTGCTGTTTGCGACCATCAGCTTGGCAGAGACGACGCCAGAACCCAGGCAGAGCCTGACGTCACAGGGCAAGGGCATTACGCGCGGCAGCGTCCTGGATGGCCATATCTCATTTGATGAGTTTGGCGAGTTGCGGATAACCGGCGGGCGTACCTCGAAGGACAGGCGTTCTGCGCAACAGAAAACCGGCGCGGCTGCAGCGCAGGCTGGAGACCCGAACTTCTGGTTCTACGATGCTGACGTCGAACTGTTTACAGACATGGATCGCGACGGCTATTACACCGGCATTGACCTGCTATTCGATGCAGACACGACCTATGCAGCTATCGACGTCTACGCTGTGCTCTACCTGAGTTATGAGTACGGTCCGTGGAATGAATACGCAGCAACGGACGATTTCACGTTGTTTGGCGCGACGAGTGATGATGACTACATCGTCGAGACGGAACTCGTAGCCGGCTACCCGACGGGTAACTACGACATCCTGATTGAGCTGTTCGATGCCTACGACGGCACCTACCTCGCGAGCTTCGGGCCGGACGAAACGTCCGAACTGGCCTTACTGCCGCTCGAAGACTCGGAGCGAGATGCGGTCACAACGGGGCATACTCACGTTGTTGTGACCTCAGGCGGTGGCTCGCTCAGCTGGTTCTTACTGCTTGGTTTGCTGGCCGTACGCATGACTTTTCGGCCCCAGGCAGCCAGGCTGTCGAAGTAAAGATACAAAGCGGGTACGACGAGCAGCGATACGACCGTCGAGAACGCCAGCCCGCCGATGATAGCCCTCGCCATTGGGTAGTACGGAGGACCGTCTCCCCCGACCTGCGTAGTGCCCACGGCGAGGGGCGCCAGGCCAACGATCGTGGTTGCAACGGTCATCAGGATAGGCCGCAGGCGATCCCGCCCTGCAATGACAATCGATTCTTCCCTGGCCACGCCTTCATGTCGAAGGTTGTTGATGTGATCAACCAGCACAATACCGTTATTCACGACTACCCCGATCAGGATCATGATGCCGATCATCGCCATAAACGAGAACGTTGTGCCGGTCGCCGCAAAAAACAGGAAGACGCCGAAGATGGAAAACACGATTGAGCCGAGAATAATGGAAAACGGCAATAGCAGTGATTCGAACAATGCGGCCATAACCAGAAAGATACACGCGACACCCAAAATGATATTGGTCATCATCATGCTCGCGGTCTCGTCCTGGCGCTCAAACCCGCGGCCTTCCTTCCAGCTGTAACCCGGTGGCAAGTCGATCTGGCTCATCAGGTTCTTTACGCGCGGCCGCACATCGTCGCTAGTGACGTCGTCCTCGAGATTGGCCGAGATGATAACGGCCGTCTGCCGGTCCGTACGTTGAATCGTATCCGGTGACTTGCTGATGTGCATTGTGGCAACGCTGCCAAGGGTGATGCGTTGTCCGTCAGGCGTGTACAGTGGGAGATCGGCGAGCTGCTCGACACTCTGTTTGTCGTCCTCCCGGAATGCCAGTCGCACATCGACCTCACCTGTGTCGTCACGGAATTCCCTGAGGTTTTCGCCGCGCATGGCAATTGCGATCGACTGTGCGATTTCGGCTGTCGTCAGACCTGAGTTCGCCGCCCGTGCCCGATCGATGGTGACACGGATCTCGCGGTCGCCCGACTCTGCGTCCGCCTGAACGTCCTTGAGGCCTTTAACGGTCGATAGCGCACGTACGATGTCGACGCTCAGTTCGTTCAGGATCTCGGTCGAATCGCCGCTGACCTGGATTGAAAAGCCATCGCCGCCGCCCTGCTGGTCGAACTGAAAACTCGGTTCGCCGATTGCGATAGACGGAAGATCCTTTTCAATGAGTTCGATGATCTCCCGCGTCGACAGGGTTGCGTCTTCTTCTTCGGTCAACAGGATTGTGGACTCTGCACGACCCTGATCATAATAGCTGTAGACAGAGCGAATATTGAACTCCTCCTTGCGGGAGTAGAGGTATTCCTCAATCGTGTCGACAGTCGCTTCAATTCGCTCAAGCGAATGCTGTCCCTCAACGTGGTAAGGCATGAACAAGCGGCGCCCTACATCCTGAGGGAACATATCGAATTTCACGAGCCCCAGCATCATTGGCAGTATGCCAATGATGCAGATCAGCAAAATGCTCAGCGCCGTCCACCAGCGATGGCCAATGATCCATTTCAGGGCGGCAACGTAGCGGTTTGTCAGGCGCGAGATCCAGGCGCCCGTCTTCGGCTGCGGCGGTACGGCGACGCGTGCAGCGAGCATCGGTACCAGCGTTTGTGCGATCAGCAGTGACGCAAGCAGGGCCACGATAATTGTTACGGCAACATGAGTCAGAAATATGGTCATGTCCGTTCGCACGCCGAATACCATGGGCGCGAACACGATAATGGTTGTCATTGTGCCGGCGATAACGGCCAGCCCGACTTCCTTGACGCCATTGATTGTCGATGTGAATGGCTGGCCAGGCTTTTCGGTGCGGTGGCGAAAAATACTCTCGGTGATGACGACAGCGTTGTCGACGAGCATACCTACGGCAAGCATCAGGCCCATCATCGACAGAATGTTCAGCGTCAGTCCGGCGAAGTAAAGTGCGCCGAGTGTAATCAACAGGGAGAAAGGCACTGATGCCGTTACAATCAGGGTAGTCGTGACCTGGCGCAGAAACAGGTAGAGAACGATCAGCGCCAGTAACCCGCCGAGCAAGCCAGCATCCAGCAAGTCGGAGAGAGATTCGCGAACACTGTCGCCCTGGTTGTCCAGCGAGAAAATATTAATGCCCTGCATCTGCGGCAGTTTTCCGATCTTCTCGACCTCTGCAATGACGCGATCAGTGACCTCGACAAGATTCGACCCTGTGGTCTTGCTGACGGCGACGCCAATTGCATAGTCCCGGTCCAGGTGGCGCCCATAGTTGCGTTCCGGCGTGCGCAACTCGATGTCGGCGACATCGCGCAGCCGCAATCCCGCAGCAGTGATAGTCAGGTCCTCGATCTCCTCAACCGACGAAAACTCGCCACTCGGACGGACACTGAAGCGCTCGCCACCCGCCGTAATTTTTCCAGCGCTGACCGCGAAGTTGCTGCCGAGTAACAGATCTCGAATTGTCGTGATATCGAGTCCGTAAGCCGCCAGCATGTCGGGTTTGAGCAGAATTCGAATCTCACGAGGATCGACGCCCTGCAGGTCCACACGGGATACACCATCAAGACGCTCAAGGCGGCGCTTTAGTACGCGGTCGAGCAGTTCGTAACTATCCGACAGGTCGCGTTCACTGGATATACGCAGCTGCAGGACGGGCTGATCACCAAGAGACCCCGTAAACACGAAGACCCTGCGAACGTCATCCGGCAGCAGGTGGCGAATGCCATCGACTTTGGCTCGCGCTTCGATGCCTTTGGCACCCATGCTCTGGTCCCAGCCGAACTGAAGGAATATTTGCGACTGTCCCTCGCTGGAACTCGAGTACATACGCTCGACGCCAGATAACGTCGCCAGGGCCTCCTCGACCGGACGCGTAATCAGGCGTTCTACTTCCTCGGGTGTCGATCCGGCATAAGGAACCTGTATGAAGATGCCGGGGAATTCGATGTCGGGGAACTTTTCGAGAGGTAACAGCCGTGACGCAATCAGCCCGACCAAAGCCAGTGCTACAAAAATTACAACGGTCGTGACGGGTCGATGGAGCGAGATCTCTGTGTGTTTCATTGCGCTACCACGCCCTCGTCAGGTGCGCTCACAGGCCACCGCTTGCGGTCCATCAGAGAATACACAACCGGGATGACCACCAGCGTCAGCAGTGTCGACACAACAAGTCCGCCGATCACTGTAATCGCCATCGGCGTGCGTACCTCAGACCCTTCGCCGAAGCCCATCGCCATTGGGAGAAGGCCCAGCGCAGTCGTTAGCGAGGTCATAAGAATTGGCCGCAGGCGGGCTTGGCCCGCTTCCATGATGGCGTCGAACCGGTCAATACCCTGTGCACGGAGCTGGTTAATCAGGTCCACGAGAACAATGGCGTTGTTGACCACGATACCGGCCAGCATGATGACGCCGATCAGGGCAACGATGTTGACGGTGGTCCCTGTCAGGAACAGCGCCAGGACTGCGCCAACCAGTGCAAGTGGAATCGTGAACAGAATAACGAAGGGATGAATGAGCGACTCGAACTGGGAAGCCATCACGAGGTAGACGAGAAAGACGGCGAGAATCAGTGCGAACTGCATGGACTGAAACGACTCCTCCATCTCCTCGCTCTGTCCCGACACGATCGCCGTTATTCCGTTCGGCATCGGCGTACGATTCACTATGTCACCGGCTTCCGCGGCGGCCGCGCCGAGATCGCCGTAAGCGAGGTTCGCTGTGATTATGGCGACACGTTCCTGTGCGACACGCCGAATCTCGGCCGGCCCCTGCGAGACAATTACGTCTGCCACAGCGTCGAGCGTTACGGGGCGGTCGGATTGCGGGTTAACGATCAGCCTGCGGATCTCTTCGATGCTGGAGCGGCGCGTATCGACGCTGCGTACCAGCACGTCGATCTTCTTGTCGCGCCAGGTGTAGCGGGTAGCAAGTTCGCCGCGCACGTTCGCCACGACGCGATTTGCAATATCACGAACAGCGAGGCCGAGCTTTGCGGCGCGTTCCTGATCGAAGACGATCTGTATTTCGGGATTGCCGCGCTCGACAGTGGTCTTGACGTCAGTGAATCGATCGGACGAATTCATTTCCTGCACGACGAGGTTGCTGACGCGCGCGAGCGCGTCGAGGTCGTAGCCGGAAATCTCGATCTGCAGCGGGCTCGCAAAGGAGAGCAGTGCAGGGCGGCTAAACTCATACTGCACACCCGGCAATCGAGAAAGCTCGCTGCGCATGGCGTCCATGGCGGCGCTCTCTGCATCGCGCCCGGATCCGGGTGACAATTGCACACTTAGCGACCCGGTATTGTCGCCGGCATCGACAGGATTAGCATCCAGTCGGTTGCCGGTTCCGGCGACCGAGTAGTTTAGTGCGATAGCGTCAATGTTGCTGGCAGCGCGTTGCGCCACCTGGATCGCACGGTCCGTTTCGGATAACGGCGCACCCGGCGCCAGTCTGAGATCGACGTCGAATTCGCCCTGCGAAAATTGAGGGATGAGTTCCGTGCCCAAACGTGGAACGAGCGACATGGTAGCTGCGAAAATGACGAACGCCGCGATGACGACGGTCGTGCGATGGTTGAGTGACCAGCGTAACGTACCTGGGTAGACCGCAGCGACAGCACTGTAGAGACGCTGGAAAAGCCAGGTCGGCACCCATAGCAGCGCCCACATTGCCCAGCTGACAACTCCGAACAGGAACCTGGAGACGCGCACGATAGTTACTGAAACAAAGGTAATGATACGGACGACGAAAGCAACTATGCGCTTAAGGAATCGTACAATGCGCGACTTCGATTCGACCTCGAATCCGTCGCTCTTGACCTCCCCTTCATAGCGGCCGGGCGCACGCAGCGATGCCAGCATCGGAATGAGTGTCAATGCGACAATCAGGGAAAACACCAGGGCGAATGTCACCGTTAGCGCCTGGTCGCGGAACAGTTGCCCGGCAATACCACTGATGAAGACCATTGGAAAGAAAACGGCGATCGTGGTCAAAGTTGCCGCGACCACTGCACCGGCAACCTCGGCCGTGCCATTCTGCGCCGCCTCGACGATGCCCTCGCCCTGTTCCTTCTTCCGCACGATGTTTTCAAGGACGACGATTGAGTTATCCACCAGCATACCGACAGCGAGTGCGATTCCGCCGAGCGACATGATGTTGAGTGAAACGTTGTTGGTGTACATCAGCAGGAATGTGCCGACAACGGAAACAGGGATAGCAATGCCGACGATTGTGGTCGCCCGCGAATCGCGCAGGAAACCGTAGAGGACAAGAATTGCAATCAGGCCGCCCAGGATTGCGGCAAGCCGGACATCATCAACGGCTGACGAAATGAAGGTGGACTGGTCATGTATCATGACGATATCGATATCATCGGGCAGCGTTTTGCGAAGCCCTTCGATTCGTTGCTCGATGCGGTTTGCCACCTGCACGGTGTTGGCATCGCCTTCCTTGTACACGGCGAGCTCCACGGACTCCTGACCGCGAACCCTCGTAATCGCTTCGCGTTCCTTGTAACCACGCTCGACGGTAGCGACATCGCGCAGGTAGACAGGTTGGTCGCCGACACGCGCAACAATCGCGTCGCGAAATTCATCGACGCTCTGGAATTCGTTCAGAGTACGTACGAGGAAGCGCTGGTTGCCCTCTTCGAGGCGCCCACCCGACAGATTGACATTTTCGGCCCGAATACGTGCCGCAATCTGTTCAATACTAATGCCGAGCTGCGACAGCTTCTGCTGGTCGACGCGAATCTGGATCTCATCTTCGAGGCCACCGCTGACCTTTACAGCGGCGGTACCTTCCTGTGCTTCGAGGTCGGTCTTGACACGGTCTTCAGCGAGCCGTCGGAGCGCCTTCAGGCGCTCCTCGCTCGTCTCCGCAGCAGCGTCGCTTGAGTCCTTGTACAGCAGGCCAAGTCTGACGATGGGTTCGGATGAGGGATCAAAGCGCAGCAGCAGCGGTCGACTGGCCTCGAGTGGCAGGAACAGCACATCGAGCTTCTCGCGAACGTCGACGCCCGCGATGTCCATGTCGGTTCCCCATAGAAATTCGACGGTAACGTCAGACTGCCCCGAGCGCGATACTGAACGCACCAGGCGTACATTACGTACGACACCGACTGATTCCTCAATCGGTTTGGTCAGCAGATTCTCTACCTCAACCGGGGCTGCACCAGTCAGTTCCGTTCGCACGGTAATCGTCGGGTAGGAAATGTCGGGAAGCAGGTTTAGCTTCAGGCGAGAGAGGGACACCATGCCGAACAGAACGATTGCGACCGTGAACATCACGATGGTGACGCGACGCTGGGTCGCGATTTCGATCAGTCGCCGCATTAGTTGTCCCCATCCGCAGCCGCGTTGATAACGGTAACCTTGGCTCCGGGTTTAAGGCCAACCTGCCCGACGATAATGACATTGTCGGTTTCTTCGAGACCCTCGACGATTTCGATCATGCCGCTTTCGCCGTATCCGGTGGTTACGGTTCTGCGAACCGCCTTGTCGTCCTCGACGACAAATACGCTCTCGCCCGCCAATTCCTCAATGATCGCGCTGCGTGGAACCTGCAGCACATTCTCGTGGCGGTCGTAAACGATGCTAATGCGTCCGAACATGCCGGGCTTGATGCGGCGCTCATTGTCCCGGATTTCAATGGTTATCTTGAATGTGCCGGTTGCGGGATCGACGATTGGGCTCACTCGTGTCACGGCCGCGATGATGCTCTGCCCACCCAGTGCGTCAATGTCGATGGCAACCGGTTGACCGGTAGTAATCTGCCGGTACTCGCGTTCGGGAATATGCAGGTACGCAACAAGCGGGTCGAGTCCGGTTACCCGGAATAGTGGGTCGCCGATCTTGGTGGCGTTGCCAATCTTAATGAAGCGCTCCGAGACGACACCATCGATAGGCGCCCTGATCTGAGTGTAATCGAGCTCCAGGCTGGCGAGGTTGTATGAGGCTTGCAGCGCTTCAAGATCGAATTGCAGTTTTTCAAAGTCGCCTTCCGAGAGCAGGCCTTTTTCCCGAAGATCCTTGTTGCGTTCAAAATCGCGCTGCATCTTCTCGAGGCGGGCACGTGACTCGTTGAGTTCAAGGCGCAGGCGGTCACCGTCGAGGCGTGCCATCACCTGGCCCTCGGTAACCTGCTCTCCTTCTTCAACAAGAACCTCGCGAATCTCACCTGCGACCTTGGCAACGACGTCGGCTTCGGCAAACGCTTCTATTGGCGCTGTGCCGGAGTACACGGCGAGCACATCACCACGCACGGGAATGCTGGTCTCCACAGGGATGGGTGGGGTCTCTTCCTCGTCCGATGTCTCTGGTCCGTTGCCCTGCTGGCATGCGCTCAGCAGTAATATACAGGCGAACGCCGCCGAGCTAATGCGATGTAGCTTCATGAATTCTCCCTCATGCTTTGCGCCGGACGAGCGGCGCGATGTGCGCGTCGAGCGTCAGCCCGCGAAACGGTCCGGAATGGTGTTGCTGGCAAGAACCTTGCTGCCGCTGCGAAGACCAGAGTGACCAACCAAAACGATGATCTCGTCTTCGCCCAGTCCGCTGAGAACCTCCACGTTACCGCCGGACTCTATGCCTGTCACGACAGTACGCCGAACCACTTCGCCATTACTCACCACGTACACGGTGCTCTCGTCGTCTTCATCGAGTAGGGCTGCAGCTGGTATGACAAGCGCGGCTTTGTGCTGTTCGTAGGCGATAGTAAAGCGTCCGAACATGCCAGGAGCAAGATCGCCGTTTGCGTTATCAATCATTGCCGTGGCACGGAATGTGCCATTGCGAGTATCGATCGTCGGGCTAATGCGTTGGATCGTCGCGGGAAAGCGTGTTCCCGGCATCGAGGCAACCTCGATATTCGCCGTGTGGCCAACGTCGAACTTCGAAAGCTCAGACTGCGGGATATGCAGGTAAGCAACCAGCTCTTTTGTATTGGTGATGCGAAATGCGATGTCGTTGATAGCGAGATTCTGGCCCGGCTTTATTTCACGCGTGGCCACGATACCGGCAATTGGTGCGCGGATCTTCGAATAATCGTAAGACAGTTTCTTGAGTTTATAAGTTGCTTCGAGCTCTGCGAGGTCGTATTGCAGGCTATCGAACATAGAGGCGCTGATCAGGCCGCGCTTGCTCAGGTCGATGTTGCGCTCGTACTCCGTCCGGGCTCGGTTGACGTTTGCCTTGGCGGCCAGCATTTCGAGTCGCAGGCGTTCACCGTCGAGGCGAGCCAGTACCTGGCCCTCGACCACGTAGTCACCTTCTTCAACCAGCAGTTCCACCACTTCACCAGGAACACGGGCCACGACCGGTGCATCAGCATCAGACGTAATCGTTGCTGTCGCTGCATAGGTCGCATAAATGTCGGCGCGAGACGGCTGCGTCACCTCAACCGGAACCGGGATCGCCGCCTCAATGGTCTCTTTGTCAGTAACGCTGGCCTGGCCGATACCGCAGCCTGTGAGCAGGGCGGATCCTGTGAGTGTCAGCAGTGCAATGATCGGTGTTGTTGCTTTCATGATCCCTTAACCATCTCTTTTAGTGTTGTAGTGAAGTATAACACTAGTTCGGTATAACGCAACCCATGGTTTCACACGATTGGCGATCAGCTTCCGTCTATATAAATCAATGGGTTAGGCTTCTCGCAGCGGCAATATCGCCACTACTCGACTATTAGATGCGCGAGGAAGCGTTTTGGATTGCGCGCCGGTGAGAAAGTTATACCGGCGAGCCGGGACTAACCGGCGGGAGGCGCAGACCCAGCAGGCCCCTGGGTCCGGCGTGCTTTCCATCGATCCATCAGGTTGGCCTGGGCCATGAGCAGGCTCGGTGTCAGCCACAACGTCAGGATAGTCGCGAAGGCGAGCCCCCCCGCCACCGAGGATGCCAGCTGTGTCCACCACTGCGAACTGGGTGCACCAATGGACACGTTGCGATCAATAAGGTTGATGTTCACCCCAAGAACCATCGGCATCAGGCCAACAATGGTAGTCACCGTGGTGAGCAATACCGGGCGCAGGCGAATCGCACAGGTGCGCAGAATCGCGTCGGATGGACGTTCGCCCCGACTGCGCAATACGTTATAGGTATCGATGAATACGATGTTGTTGTTCACCACAATACCGGCAAGCGTGATTACACCGACACTACTCATGATGACGCCAAACGGCTTACCCATGAGTAAATGACCGAGAAGAACGCCGCCCGTCGAAAACAGGACGGCAGTCAGGATCAGCCCGGCCTGGTAAATGCTGTTGAACTGCGTAACCAGGATGATAGCCATAATGGCGAGCGCCATTAGCATCGCATTGGCGAGGAAATCCATATCCTCCTGCTGGTCTTCGGTGCTGCCGCGGAACGACCAACTGACCCGCGGGTCGATGCCAAGCTCCGCGACACTTGCTTTCAGGCTGCGGACGACATCATCGACGAGTATCCCTGGCGCGGCATCGGCATCGATTGCCAGGGTTCGGCGCATGTCGATACGACGAATCGTGCCGACCTTCTGGGCGGGTACGCGATCAGTAAAGGTGCTGATCGGAATCTGGCCCTCGGGAGTGGGAATGCGCAGGTCATCTATCTGCGCGAGATTGCGACTTGCGGCTGGGTAGCGAACACGAATATCGATTTCGTCATCACTGTCATCCGGGCGGTATTCACCGATCTTGATGCCGTTAGTGACGAGCTGAACCATGGCGCCGACCAGCGAGATGTCCGCGCCGAAGCGTGCGGCTTCAGCACGATCAACCTTGATCTGCCACTCGATACCGGGAAGAGGGCGACTGTCTTCAATATTGACGATCGCATCGTTTTCTTCCATGTGCGCACGGACGCGCTCGACCGCGTTACTCAACTGGTCGTTGAAGCGGGAGGAAAACTCAATACGAATCGGCTTGCCCATGGGTGGGCCGGAATCCGGTTTCCTCGTTTCAATTCGGATACCGACAAGGTCTTTCGTCCGCTCCCGAATCTCCGCCAGTATGTCGTCAGCCGGCCGGCGCAGCTGCCAGTCAACATAGTTCAGCGTCAGCGAACCGATCTGATCTTCAGCGCCTTGATTGCTGCTGCCGGTTTTCGCGTAGAGGAACTCGATCTCGGGCATACCCAGTACGCGCTTTTCGACCTCGTTGACCAGGCGGTCACGTTCGTCGGTGGAAAGGTCGCCACGCGCGCGGATATCTACCATTCCGAATGGCTGTTCCACCTCGGGAAAATACTCTACGCCCTTGCCGAAAATTATAAACGCGGCGTAGACAGCAACGAGTAGTCCGGAAACCGCGGCGACGTTCAGCCAGGGATGCCTCAGGGTACTTTTCAGAAACTGAATGTAACTACCGGTGACTCCGGTCACGTCGTCGACGTCACCGGTCTCGGCGGCGGCGAGATTACGACGTGCTTCATCCGTATTCGCACCTGTTCGACCAAAAATAGAACCGAGGGTGGGCACAAACAACAGCGCCATAATCAACGACGCGGACAGCACAGCGATCAGTGTTATGGGGAGGTACTTCATGAATTCGCCGGATGTACCCGGCCACAGTGCGAGCGGCACAAAAGCGGCGAGCGTTGTGCAGGTAGATGCAATGATCGGCCATGACATCCGCACCGCTGCACGCGAGTACGCATCATGGCGGGATTCGCCTTCCGCCATGCGCCGATCGGCCATTTCCGTGACTACGATCGCACCATCCACCAGCATGCCGACGGCCATTATCAGTGCAAACAAAACCATCATGTTGATCGTTATGCCGAACGACCCGATGATCAGGATACCCATTAAAAAGCTGCCCGGAATAGCGACGCCTACCAACAGGGCGGAACGTATACCGAGTATGCCGATGATCACTATAAATACGAGCAACACTGCTGCTATCACATTGTTCTGCAACTCAGACAGCATGTTTTTAATGTCTTTAGACTTGTCGCGCGATGCGACAATCTCGATATCAGCGGGCCAGTAGGCAGATTCTTCGTCGATGATCGCGTTTACGGCGGCGATGGTGTCGATCACATTCGCCCGCGATCGCTGGATGACTTCAATGGCAAGTGCCGATTTGCCGTTCAGGCGGGCGACACTTTGGGCGTCTTTGTAGGTGCGAAGAACCTGGGCAATATCCTTGAAGTGCACCACGCGGTCGCCGACCGCCTTTATCGGCATGTCGAGCACATCCTCGGCGCTTTCAAAAACACCAGGGACTTTTACCGGGAACCGTCCTTCGCTGCCATGCAGTGCACCGGCGGCAACGAGGCGATTGTTGCGGTTTACGAACTGGATGATCTGCGCCTGGTCGAGACCGTAGCTTTCCATAGCAAGTGGATCGACGACCACTTCCATGAGTTCTTCCCGGGTACCGATGAGGTTCACCTCAAGCACACCCGTTAGCGCCTCGAGCTTCTCCTTGAGATTCTTCGCGATGGTTGTCAGCGAACGTTCCGGCACATTGCCCGCAAGGTTGAGGACGAGCATCGGATCGAAGCGCGACATCTTCACTTCCTGCACGGTCGGTTCGTCTGTTTCGCCGGGCAGTTTCGCCTGTGCGAGGTCAACCTTTTCGCGTACGTCCTGCAGGGCCTGCTTGGTGTCGATGCCTGCGTCGAATTCAAGCTGTACGTTTGCGCCGCCCTCGAAGGCGCGCGCCGTCATTTCCTTGACGCCTTCAATGGAGCGGAGCTCCTGCTCCATCGGGCGGACCAGGAGACGCTCCGAGTCCTCTGGCGAGATACCGTCGTGATCGATGCTGACATAGACAATCGGAATTTCGATGTCAGGCTCTGCTTCCTTGGGGATCGTGAGGTACGCCACAACGCCGCCGATCAGGACGACCAGCAACGAAAGCACCACGGTCCGCGACCGCAGCATTGCCAGTTCGATCATATTCATTACTTGGCGTCCTCAGACTCCATGATGGCGACAGCCGTCTCAGCATCACTTTCGGGAACCGCATCTACCACTGCGCCGCTGGTAACGTAGCCCTGGCCCACGGTGATAATGGTCGCCGTCGAGGGCAGGCCTGCCAGCCAGACCCCGTCGTTTGATGACAGCGCAATATCAGCGACGACGAATTCGACCTCACCTTTATCGTTAATGATCTTGACGCCGACATTACCCGCGTCATCCAGCGTCAGCAGAGAGGGTGAAATACGGTGCGCCAATACGGTCTGTGCAGGGATGCGCAGTTCCGCCGTTCCACCGGCGCGAAGCTTGCCATCCACATTGGCAACTTCGAGTTCGACAGTAAACGTCCGTGTTGCTTCGTCGGCGACGGGTGAAACAAAACGAATACGACCGCGCACGGTTTCACCCGTGGCGAGCCGGGCTTCGGCCATTTCGTCGACGTGAACATACTTCGCATCGAACTCTGATACGTTGGCGCTCACAATAATTGTGCGGTTATCGACATAGGTTGCGATTGGATCGCCGCGCTTGACGAAATCACCGACTTCGACGTGACGAGCCTGCAGGGCACCTGCGAACGGCGCCCGCACATCCATATAGTCAAGATCGAGTTGCGCGCGCGTCAATTCCGCACGGGCTGTCTCAAGCAATGCTAAAGCCTCCTGGAGTTGCGCTTCAGATACGTAGCTCTCCGATTTGAGCCGCTCTCGAGCTGCGTACTCAACTTCGCGCTGCCTGACGGTTGCCTCGGCTTGCGCGAGTCGGGCCGCACGATCACGTTCGTCCAGCCGCACAATAAGGTTGCCCGTCTTGAGGCTCGCGCCGCGCTCTGCGCCAACGTATTCAATACGGCCATCAGTTTCCGCCGCGAGGTGGGTGATACGTGCGGGCGCCGTCTTGCCATTAACGACAATCGTGCGCATGACTTCCTCGGCCGACTGAGTGCGAACACGGACAGCATTCCTTAACGTCGCAGTTGCGACGGTCTCCGCTGTCGCCTGTTCGGTTTCGTCGCTCCCGCTGAATTGTCCGGACAGGATCCAGATAGTGACAACTATGATGATGCCAGCCGACACGAACCAGGATCTGAATCGATTGATATTGCCCAATGCCATTGTCTTTAATCCATATCTAACCGGCCGCCGTTTTGGCGGTCGATTCTGTCGCCAGCGTGTGGCGGTTCTCTTTGATGTAGGTTTCCATCGCTGCAGCGACGGCTTTGCCGAAACCGAGGACGAACTTCGCACCTTCCGGCCAGTCGGACATACCCTCTTGTTCGATGCTCCGGAATAGTTCCCGGTATCGGCTGATTTCGCTGAGCCGGTGATTGAGGACTGCCTGAATGTCTTCGTCCTCCATCAGGTGTGCAAAGCACATCGTTGCAAGGAACTCCGAGCGAACCTTGTGGCAGGGCTGAGTGTTCTTGAGTGCCTTTAGCAGGAATTGACGACCCTCTTCCGTAATGCGATAGAGCTTACGGTCAGGCTTGCCTTCCTGGGGAATCTCCTCGCAGCTCACCAGCTCATGGTCTGCGAGCCAGGACAGGGCGGGGTATATGGAACCGTATCCGGCGGCAAAGAAATGGCCGAACGAAGACTCGAATTCCTTCTTAAGATCGTAGCCTGATGCGGGCCCGTCGGTCAGCATGCCGAGGCAAACGGTTTTGACATCCATTGCGATCGCGCCTGGCAGCTAACGCTGCCTATATATCGGGGCGATGTATAATATCAGTTCGATATATAAAGTCCACCCTTCTTGAGCCTATAAGGCGGACAAAATACGGCTTTTGTCGCGTTTACTCGAAATACTGCGCCATAAACGGATTAAGCAGACGCCCGTGTGTGTCGAGCTGGCGACGCATCCTGCAAAAGAAATCGAGGCGATTTGAATACATCTGCTTGCTGTACTCGGCGCGTAACGCTCGAGATTCGCTGAATAACGGCGTTCCGCCCCAATTCTCGGCGAACTGTGCGAGGTCGATGATGAAGTCTTCCCAGCCTTTCTCCTGCGTCGACGCCGTCTGTAATGCGATCAGGGGTTCATCGAAGGACGGTGACAGAATAGCTGACACGTCCCTGGCGACGCGGAAACCAACAACCGGAAGGTCTGTGCGGTAGCCCGACTGGACCAGGGTGTTGTTACAAAACTCGCGATAGGCCTTGATGACCACTGAGAAATCGGATGCCGGAAAACACCAGGTCGACCGCAGAGCGTTGCGCGGTTTGCGTCGTCCCCGGGTTCCGCTTGCCGTGACGTTGTTGCCATTTCGGACGAGGCGGGAATTAACCAGGCCATGCGTTGCTGCACTGATGCTATCCATAAGCCGGTACTTCATTGAGGGAATCGGCAGGACGCGGTTCAATGACTTGAAGACATGGGGCAGCACCGTGCTTTCACCCCAGTCCTTGATCTTCCACGGCGCGTTGTAGGAGTTGCCAGGCGTGCGTTCATAACGACGCAAATCGAGGTAGACGCGGTCCATATGCGGCAACACATAGAACTTAAGGCCGATATCGCGACTTGCGAGCCGGTTCGCGACGTCCGCGAACGTCTCGATTGAGAGACTGCGGTGGCTTGCCGAGAACGTAGCAATGGGGCGCACCCGCAAGGTAGCTTCGTAAATCGCGCCAAGCATGCCGTAACTTAGACGGAAAGCATTCAACAGGTGTTTCTGCTGCTCCGTGACTTTCATCACCTGCCCGGTTGCCGTGATCACTTTCAGACTGATTACCTGGGTCGAAAGGTAGGCGGCCTGCCCGCCGATACAGGCACCGATGCACGGCGATGCGATCGCGCCACCAACGGTACGCTCCATCTGGTCATGATTGCCAATCAGCTCAAGCCCCTGATCCGCCAATGCGCCTACCAGCGTGCCCAGGCGCACACCCGCCTCAACCTTGACAGTGTGGTTGTAGGAATCGATGTGAACGATACGATCGAGTCCCGTCATGTTGATGACGGTTCCGACGGTGTTGGTATTGCAGTCGGTCGCTGCCGTACCGGCGCCACGAATTCGAATCGGCAGGGGAGCATTGCTGGCGGGCTCGAGGCAGCGCATCAGGTCCGCGAGGTTCGCGGGTGTATAGATCTTGGTGGGGGCGGTGCGTCGGACGAACCGGCCGGTGTCGCGAAATCTCGGGGATGCCATCAATGCCTCCAGCGTTGTCTATCATTGCCAAAGACACCCGAGATGCATCACTGCAGCGATGCGAGTTCGCGTTGGTGGCCCCGCTGTCCTGGGAAAATCCTTTAGACCGGAAGCTTTGCGACGCTGCCTTTCGACAGGTGTGCCTTTGTCAAACGAGTGACGATCCTTGCACATCGATGACGGCCACGCAACGAACCAGTTCCACAGGCCTGATTCTGTCAAATTGACGGTACGTATATGGTCGTAGAGCGCATTAACGGTTGTCAGCGCTCGCCGGTTCCTGAATCATCCCCTCATGGGGATGTTTTCGACATTGGTTGGCAGCCGGCTGCCGCCGAAGTACCAGCGTTTTTTCAAGCTCCCCGAACGAATTGAGTCATGGAAGCCTACCGACACGGAGGGCACGGTACTGGGTGTCGCAGCGACGACCTGGTTGAGAGCCCGGCAAACGCAATCGGCAGTGTATCGACTGGATTCGGGAAGTGACGCGCTCGGTGCGCGCGTCGGACTGATCGACAAAGCCGAGAAATCGGTCGATATCCAGAGCTATCTGATCAAGGACGACCTGTCCGGTAACCTTGTCGCCCTGCATCTGGCACACGCGGCAGACCGCGGTGTGCGCGTGCGCCTGTTAATGGACGACGCACTCACGGACGAAGTTGACTCCGGCTTGTTGTCTCTCGACGAGCACGAGAATATCGAGGTCAGGGTATTCAACCCGTTTCCGCGGCGAAGGTCGCGCTTCATCAGCCTGCTGGCAAACTTCAACATTCTGAATCGCCGCATGCACAACAAGTCGTTCACTGTCGACAACCAGGTGACGATTGTGGGTGGCCGCAATATTGCTGATGAGTATTACCAGACCGGTGGCAAGACAGAGTTCATTGATGAGGACCTGATGGCAATCGGTTTGGTGGTAGACGATGTGTCCGACGGCTTCGATGAATACTGGAACTCGCCCGAAGCGATTCCAATGGATGCGTTCGACAAACTGGTTGCACACGGCAGCGTTGCTGATTCGTTGCAGGAAGCACGCAAGTATGTACAACGACATCGCGACGAGCCGTTTCTGAAAGGTGTTGACGGTGCGCTGATCGATGAATTCATCGACGGTAATCTGAACTTCGTCGCGGCCAGGACCCGAATTGTTCAGGATCATCCCGACAAGGTCCGTAACCTGATACGGCGCCGCCAGAGCGAGATGAGCGACTACCTGCTGAAACTGGTGTCAGCCGCGGAACGGGAACTGATAGTCATCTCTCCGTATTTCGTACCGCAGAAGCAGGGTGTCGATTTCTTCGGTGCGCTTGTGAAGAAGGGGGTGCGGGTGGTCATCATCAGCAACTCTCTCGCGTCAACCAATCACACGAGCGTGCATGCTGTCTACGCGCGATACCGTAAGCCGCTGTTGCAGCAGGGCGTAGAGCTTTATGAATTGCGGCCCCGTTTTGAGGCAATGGAAACGGACACAAAGATTACCCTGCACTCGAAGGTCGCGACCGTCGATCGCAAGCGACTATTTGTTGGGTCATTCAATCTCGACCCGCGCTCGCTGTATCTCAATACCGAGATGGGCATGGAAGTCGAGTCAGACGACCTGGCCGCATCCATGGCAACCAGCATTCTCGATTCGTTGCCGGACTTTGCCTACAAGCTTCGCCTGTCACGCAAGCACCGGCTGCAATGGCTGCTGCAGACGGCCGGTGTTGAAGAGATCATCACGACCGAGCCACAGACCAGTTTCTGGCGTCGGTTCACGACGAAACTCCTGAGCTTGCTTCCAATCGAAGAGCAGATGTAGAGCCCAACCGCGCTTAAGCGCATATTTGAAAATGCCGGGTTAGATGGCTGACAATGGCCGGCCCCGGATCAAGGAGCAGGCTATGCGGTGGCAAGGCGGCAGACGCAGTTCAAACATAGAAGACCGCCGCGGATCGCGGGCAGGGCCCAGGTTAGTCGGCGGCGGTGTGGGAACCATCGTCCTGATCCTCGTTGCGATGTATTTTGGCGTTGACCCTACGCCGTTGCTAGAGGGCATGCAGAGCGGGGGCGCGTCGTCGACAGGTTCACGCCCAACGGCTGAAGACCTCGAAAATGACCCGTTGGCCGATATGGTGTCAGTGGTCATTGCCGACACCGAGGACGTGTGGACCGAGATCTTTGCCGCCCAGGGCCGTCGCTATGAGGCGCCAACCCTGGTGATGTTCACGGGTGCGACGCGTTCCGCATGCGGTCTCGGGCAGGCGGCCATGGGGCCGTTCTACTGCCCGGCGGATAACAAGGTCTATATCGACCTCAGCTTTTATGATCAGATGCGAACCCGCTTCAAGGCGCCCGGTGACTTCGCGCAGGCCTATGTTATTGCGCATGAAATCGGCCACCATGTGCAAAATCTCCTCGGCATCTCGGGGCAGGTGCACCAGATGAAACAGCGACTCGGCACGGCTGAGGCAAACGCACTATCGGTCCGTCTCGAGTTACAGGCGGATTGTCTCGCTGGCGTCTGGGCCCTGCGTGCGGATAAGGCTCGCAATATCCTTGAAGCAGGCGACATCGACGAGGCGCTCAACGCGGCGAGTGCAATTGGTGACGACACGCTGCAGCGTCAGAGCCAGGGCACAATCGTGCCGGAGTCATTTACGCACGGGACATCGGCGCAGCGACAGCGCTGGTTCCGCGAAGGACTGGGTAGCGGCGATCCCGATAGCTGCGACACGTTCAATGTCGATCGTATCTAGTACCGCCGCCGCGGCGAGCGCAGCCGCGCAGCGCTGCGCCGGACATCTCGAGCACACGCCATTGCAGCGCTCGACGACATTTAGTGATGCATTGGGCGCCGAGGTGTACTTCAAATTGGAAAACCGGCAGACGACGGGCTCATTCAAACTGCGAGGTGCGACCAATCGCTTGCTGACGCTTGACGACGAGATTCGTGCGCGCGGTTGCGTGGCCGCATCAAGCGGCAATCATGGTGCCGCTGTTGCGTGCGCGATGCGCGAGCTCGGTGTCACCGGGGTTATCTTCGTTCCTGAACAGACCTCGTCCGCAAAGATAGAGAAAATCAAACGCTATGGCGGCGATGTGCGCTTGTTCGGTACGGATGGCCTGGACACAGAAGAGCACGCTCGCGAATACGCCAGCGAGACAGGCATGTTCTATCTGTCGCCCTACAACGATGAGGAGGTCATCGCCGGTCAGGGTACATGTGGTGTAGAACTCGTCGAAGACCTGCCTGACGTCGATGCGGTTTTTATTGCCGTCGGCGGTGGCGGTCTTATTGGCGGTACCGGCGCAGTGCTAAAGGCTCACAATCCCAACGTCCGCATCTATGGCTGCCAGCCGCTGGCTTCGCCAGTCATGACACGCTCCGTCGAAGCAGGCGAGATCATCGACATGCCAAGCGAGCCAACCCTGTCTGACGGTACGGCTGGCGGCATCGAACAGGGCTCGGTGACATTTGAGCTTAACCAGGCGGTCGTCGACGACTGGATCCTTGTGGATGAAGCACAGATCGCCGCAGGCATGCGGGCCTTCATGGACAGCGAATTTGACACCATAGAAGGTGCCGCAGGTGTCGCCGTTGCGGGTATGTTGGCCCGACGACGTGAGCTCAAGAGCAAGCGGGTCGCCGTAGTGATCTGTGGCGGCAATATTGCGGACGACAAGCTGGCCAGCATTCGCTCCGTTGAGGGGAACGCATTATGAAACCTTGTATTGTTCTGTTCGCCGGATTATTGGCTGCATCGACCGCTGGCGCGCAGGCCACCGCATTCGTCAATGTAAACGTAGTGCCCATGACCTCGGAAACGGTCATTGCCGAGCAGACCGTGGTGGTAAACAATGGCGTTATCTCGGCGCTCGGTGCTGTGGACGAGACGCCGATCCCCAAGGGCGCGAAAGTCATTGACGGTACCGATCGTTTCCTGATGCCGGGTCTGGCGGAAATGCACGCCCACGTGCCGGCCGCCAGCTCAGACGATCTTGATCGGAATTTCAGTCTCTACGTCGCCAATGGCGTGACCACGATACGGGGCATGCTCGGCCAACCATCGCACATCGACCTGCGTGAAAATCTAAACAAGGGCGCCGTGTTTGGCCCACGCCTTGTCACATCCGGTCCGTCTTTCAATGGCCGGTCTGTCGCTGGCGCTCACCAGGCACGCGAAATGGTCAGGGACCAGCACCGCTCAGGCTACGACTTCGTCAAGATTCATCCGGGACTGACCGCAGAGGAATTTGAGGCCGTTGCCGAGACCGCCAATGAGCTTGGCATGCCGTTTGCGGGTCATGTCCCCGTGGCGGTGGGCGTCGCCCGTGCGCTACAGCTCGGTATGGCCACGATCGATCACCTGGACGGCTACTTTGCTGCATTGTTACCTGCTGGCAGCGACGGTTTCGGGGGGTACGGTGGATTGTTCGACGTCATGCTGGCAGCCGAGCTCGATGCCGAGCGCATTCCGGAGATCGCTCGGGCGACGGCTGAGGCTGGTACCTGGAACGTTCCGACCGAAGTTCTCGTCGAGGTTTGGATTAATTCGACGCCAACAGCTGTGCTTCGCAGCGAACCAGGCATGCGATATATGCCGAAAGACACTGTGGAGCGTTGGGTCGCTTCAAAGGCAGCGCTGCTTGCAGAACGTGATTTCGATCCGGACGTGGCGGCGCTGGCAATAGAGTTGCGCCGCCGGCTTATATTGGAATTGAACAAGGCCGGTGCCGGCCTGCTCCTGGGTGCGGACTCGCCACAGGTGTTCAACGTGCCCGGGTTCTCTCTGCATCGAGAACTCGATGCGCTCGTTGCAGCTGGCCTGACGCCCTATGAGGCGTTGCGAACGGGTACGGTTGCCGTCGCCGAATTTTTCGACAGCAATGCGGGTACGGTTGCTGTGGGCCGTGACGCCGACCTGGTCCTTCTCAACGCCAATCCGCTGGAGGACGTCCGGTATGCGCATCGCATTCACGGCGTCATGTTGCGCGGGACCTGGTATTCGGCGGATTCACTTTCGGAGCGGCTGGCCCAGTACGTGGAGCACGAGGACTGACCATGTGCATCATTCTGGTGTCCGCGGGGCTGTCGCAGAGGAAGGTCAGCCCGCATCTGCTAGACTTCCCCTAAAACCACTGCCCGCGGGCAAAAGGGGAGGCGGAATGAAACTGGTGCAGCAGCTGCTCGATAGAAAAGGCGACGAGATTATTTCAATCGTCCAGGACGCGTCGGTCTTCGACGCGATTAAGCTCATGGCTGACCGCGCGGTTGGCTCCCTGCTTGTCATGGAAGGTGATGAACTCAAGGGTATCGTCACGGAGCGTGACTACGCGCGCAAGGTGATCGTTAAGGGTCGCTCATCCGAGTCCACTTCGGTCGCCGATATCATGACGACCGACCTCGTTACAGCTTCGCCCACGCAATCAGTGAACGATTGCATGACCCTGATGTCTGAACGACGCATTCGCCATTTGCCCGTTGTGGTCGACGGTAAGGTGGCCGGATTGATATCGATCGGAGATCTTGTCCAGGCCATCATTTCGGACCAGAAGGAAGAGATCGAGCAGCTGGAGAGTTACATTAGCGGTTAAGGCGGTGAAGTGAAGATAAGGCACATAAGCTACTGGATACTACTCGTCGCAGCTTTCCTGTTGCTGGCCTGTCCGGAGCTTGCTGCCGATGAAGAGTCCAAGACTGTTCTCGGGCCGCGCAATGCCCTGTTGGCTGATGGCGCGAATGCCCTGATGGCCGGCGATGGCGTTGAAGGTGTCAGGTTGACCCTGCGTGGGCTGGAAATGGCCCAGGGCGAACTTGAGCGAAAGATGGGTCACTCTAACCTGTGTGCCGGCTACATTCTGATTGACAAGCCACTGACGGCATTGCCGCATTGTAACTGGGTGCTGGAGCGCGATCCAAAGCACTGGCGAACCTACAACAACAGGGCCCTGGTCTATCTCCGGCTCGAGCGCTTTGAAGAGTCAGAGGCTGATATCGCACGTGGCCAGGCACTGAGTCCTTCATCCAGAAATCTCAAGATTGCCAAAGGCATGTTACTCGACGAAACTGACCCCGTTAGTCCCAACGTCGAAATCGACGAACGCCGCAGCGCGATGGAAAGTGAGAGTGACGAGTCGTCGAACAACTAGTCTCGCGGCTTTGCTGCTTGTTGCGCTGGTTGCACCTGCATTCGGGCAGAGCGGCGTTGACCAGATCGACTCCAATACGGAGCGCGTTCCGCTGCATACCGTGATCCCGGATTATCCTGATATTGCGCGACGCGATCGGGTCGAGGGCAACGTGCAGGTCTGTTTCAATATCTCGCGCAGCGGTTACCCCCGGCGCATAGCCGTGCGTCATAGTACGAGTCGACTGTTCGAGAAAATAGCGAAGAAGGCTGTACGCCAGTCCACATGGAAGCCGCTAGCGGAGGATGAACAAGAGTCAGGCATCAAGGCCTGTCGCACGTTCCGGTTTTCGCTCGTGCCCGTTACCCGGGACGAGCCAGATTGAGCATTCGGGTGGCGGCTTCTTCCATCGTTGTGCCGAAACTGACAAGACCATCATCGTGACCGGCCAGGACGGCGATTCCTGAATCACACAGGCCCTCCATCCGGTAGAGTCGTTCGAGTTCCTGGGCCATCTCAGGAGTTCCGTAGGCAACGTCTGCATCAGTCGTCGGCAACTTACCAAGATGTCTTTGCCAGAGTTCCGCGCTGTGGGCGTGCACGATCGCACCAATTGTGCCGCTTAGTGCGTAGATTGCCGCGTGCGTCATGGCTTCTGACGAAGCCTGAATGGGCCCGCTGCACCTGACAGTGTTGGCGCGGATGTCGCAGTCCGTGACGAGCGAATAATGTCGTTCATCGGTCACCGGCAAATGGCCGGTTTGGGTACCGCTGATCAGGAATAGCCCGCTGGAGCCTCGACGCACACTAATGTTGCCGTAACCAATGCCGTGCTCTTTGTATTCGCCGATCAATTGCGCCTCGTACAATGGCCTGCGCCAGAATTCGAGGTCTCGGGCGGCTGTCACATGTGATGCAGGACCAGGCGTCCAGTGGCTTTCATACTTGATATAGCCTTCGTCGAGCATCAAACGTCTCTCATCTCTGGAAACATGCTGAACAGTCCCTCTTCGGACGCTTCGCAAATACCGCGCTCGGTGATCAATCCGGTAACGAGTCGGGCCGGCGTGACGTCGAACGCGTAATTGCTAATGGGTGTGTCATTAGCTGTCGTGCGTACTCGCGTGGGTTTGCCGTCGCTGATTCCGTAGATGTGACTGACTTCTTCCGGATCGCGCTCTTCAATCGGAATTTCGGCAACACCATCGCGGCTGTGCCAGTCGATGGTCGTCGATGGCAGGGCAACGTAGAACGGGATGTTGTTATCGTGTGCAGCCAGCGCCTTGAGATATGTGCCTATCTTGTTCGCAACATCACCACATCGCGTCGTGCGATCGGTACCGGTGAAAACGATGTCGACCATCCCATGTTGCATCAGGTGGCCGCCGGCATTGTCAACGACGAGCGTGTGTGGGACGCCACTGGCCGACAGTTCCCACGCGGTCAGTTGCGAGCCCTGATTTCGGGGGCGAGTTTCGTCTACCCAAACGTGAATATCAATGCCCCGCTGCTGCGCAAAATAAATCGGGGCAGTGGCGGTTCCGTAGTTGATAGTCGCAAGCGAGCCAGCGTTGCAGTGGGTCAGTACGTTGATCGTCTGCCCGGGTTTGCGCCTGGCGATTTCCTCAAGCAGCACGACGCCGTGATTGCCGATGCCGCGACTTATTTCGACATCTTCATCACAAATCGCCTGTGCATCGGTGCGAATTCGTTGCACGAGATCGTCGCCTGACGCCTCGACGAGCCGCAGGATTCGCTCGATCGCCCAGCGCAGATTTACCGCTGTCGGCCGCGATTGCAGCAATGCTTCGGCTGCCGACCGGACGCCCGCCGGCGTTGGATCGGAGCGTGCAGCGAGGTACAGGCCCCAGGCGGCCGTCGCACCGATAAGCGGTGCTCCGCGAACATACATGTCCGCGATCGCTGTGTCAGCGTCCTGCCATGTGCGCAGGTCATGCACCGCGTATTCATGGGGCAGCAGCCGCTGGTCGATAATTTGCACGACACCGGAGTCGTCGGCCTTGAGCCAGATTGTTCTGAAGTTTTCGGCAGTCAAGTTGTGGTTTCCTGCGGGATTGATTTGCGCAGCGGAGTCGCGTACCAAGTCGAGTCTACACGGGAGAGTGAAGCATGGGACCGCTGGCAGGCAAGCGAATTATTGAGATGGGTGGTATCGGGCCGGCACCCGTCTGCGGAATGATGCTCGCCGACATGGGGGCAGAGGTAATCCTGATCGAGCGCAAGGCGGATCCTGTCAACCGTACTGGCATGCTGGAGAATGCCAATGCGAAGATCATGAATCGCGGCAAGAAATCGATCGCGATCGATCTCAAGGGCGAAGGTGCGACAGATATCGTCTTGCGGCTGCTGCGCGATGCCGATGGACTGATTGAGGCATTTCGACCCGGTGTCATGGAGAGACTGGGTCTTGGCCCGGAAGCGTGTCTGGAGGCCAATCCACGACTTGCCTACGGGCGCATGACGGGTTGGGGCCAGAACGGACCGCTAGCCCAGGCAGCAGGGCACGATATCAACTATGTGGCCCTGTCGGGCGCGCTCTGGTACGGCGGTCGCGCAGACTCGCCTCCGATCGTGCCACCCACACTGGTGGGCGATATAGCCGGAGGGTCCATGCTGCTTGCCGTTGGCATGCTGGCGGCCATGCTGAACGCGCAGTCGACCGGCAAGGGCCAGGTCATCGACGCCGCGATTTCGGATGGATCGGCAGCCGCCACCTCGTTGTTGTACGCCTTGTTCCAGAACGGGCAGTGGTCGCCGCAGCGGCAGGACAACCCGCTGGACGGTGCCTCTCACTGGTACGACACGTACGAGACTGCCGACGGCAAATATGTTTCGGTTGGCTCGATCGAACCGCAGTTTTACGCGTTGCTACTGGAGAAGCTGGGTCTTGCTAACGATCCGGATTTTGCGCATCAGTACGACAAGCTGCGCTGGCCAAACCTCAAGCAAAGGTTCGCTGAGCTGTTCCGAACCAAAACGCGTGCACAGTGGTGCGACCTCATGGAAGGTACGGATATCTGTTTTGCGCCGGTGCTTGACTTTGATGAAGCGCCCGAGCATCCACACAATCGGGCTCGCGGAACATTCACGGAAGTTGCCGGTGTGAAACAACCGGCGCCCGCACCGCACTTCAGCGAGACCAGATCCGAGATCGCGTCAGCGCCACCCGATTTGGGGCAGGACACGGATAAGGTACTCCTGAGTGCCGGTTACTCCGAGGCTCAGCTCGCGAATTTGCGTGAGCAGGGCGTTATCTAGCCTTCGAGGCCCGCGGCGAGACGAGCTGAACGCAGGGTGTTGAACATCAGCATCGTGATTGTCATGGGGCCAACCCCACCGGGTACCGGTGTAACGGCGCCAGCGACAGTGCAGACATCGTCGTAGTCGACATCGCCTGTGAGTTTCGACTTCAGTTCACCGTCGATCTCTTTTTCGACCCTGTTGATGCCGACGTCGATGACAACAGCACCGGGCTTGACCCAGTTGGCCTTCACCATATCGGCGCGTCCGACTGCCGCGATGACGATGTCCGCATTGCGGACGACACCCGGCAGGTCCTTGGTACGGCTGTGGGTCATTGTGACGGTTGCATTACGCTGCAGTAACAGCGCGCCCATCGGCTTGCCGACGATATTGGAGCGCCCAATGACGACCGCGTTGAGGCCCGAAAAATCAGTGCCCAGCTCGTCTTCGATCATCAGGATGCAGCCGGCCGGTGTGCACGGTACAAACGCGTCGGCTGTGTGGCCGGCAGTGAGTTTGCCGATATTGACGAAGTGGAATCCGTCTACATCTTTGGACGGCAAGATGGCCTGAGTGATGGTCTGCTCGTGGAGATGTTCCGGCAACGGCAGCTGCACGAGAATGCCGTGGATTGCGTCATCGTTGTTAAGGTTGTCGATCAGCGCGAGCACATCGTCCTGCGGCGTATCCGCGGCCAGCGTGTGTTGCACGGAATGAAAACCACAAGCCTCGGCGCGACGTTTCTTGTTGCGAACGTACACCTGGCTGGCAGGGTCTTCTCCGATAATGACTACGGCCAGACCGGGCTTGACACCGTGTTCGGCGAGTAACGCCGCCGTCTGTTCGGTAATGGATTCAGCGAGTTGTTCGGCTTTCGCCTTGCCGTCGATTCGTTTTGCGGTAGTCATCTTGGGTTTTCCACACGATTGGGATGCGGGCCGCATGGTAGCGGCAATGACGGCTGCTGGCTACTTGGGGAAACCCGTAAGTGGCGCCCGGCGTGATGCTGACTGTGCCCGCTGGTGCAGGCCCAGCAGCAGGCAGGCGGCCCCGAGTGCCGCCAATACATGCTTGATTGCATGGCCGCTCATCAACTGCCCGGCTGCGAACACCGAAGCGTCGTAAAACTCGAAGATTTTGGCCGCGGCGTAGAAGACGATCAATAGCCCAAACCATGGGCCCAGGTCACTCCGCTCCCGGCGTAATAGCACAATGACCGGTACCAGGATCATGGGCAGGAACTGAACAAGTGCATAAGGCCGTATGTCGCCCGCGCCCTGCGCTTCGGTACTTAACCAATAATAGACGCTGCCTGCGCCGGTGAGTAACAGTGGCACCAGGAGGCGGTTTGCCCATTCCGTTGACAGGTATTCGCCAATGACCAACGCAAACAGGCTCATAAACGCAATGACCATGCCCAGGCGATCCCAGCCGAGAGACGCATTGTCGGGAGCAAGATGGTAATAGCCGGAGCCAAACATTGTTGCGAGCATTCCGATAAAGAATACCGTCCAGACGCCGCGCAGGTGAATGACTGTCGCGGGGTTGCGTGCCAGGAACACCAGGCCCCAGACACCGACGATGAAGAACGGCAGGCTGGAGACAACGTTCCAGAAATTCGGGATACCCAACAGAGTGCGGCCGTCGGCAAACGCATGGTAAGCCGGGTCCTGGGCCAGCGGACTAAACAGCGTTCTCAGTACGCTCATGCCGGGCGCTCCCCGCCAGACGGTCCCCAGAAGACGACCCAGGCTGCGAAGTCGTCAGTGAAATCCACAAAGCGGTGTTCGACACCGGCGGGCACGAACAGCGCATCGCCGGGGGCGAAGTCGATACGCTCCTCGTTCAGGACAAACACGCCATTGCCCGTATGTACGATGTAGATCTCATCCTGTGTATGCGGCTTCTGGTCATCAGTACCGACAGGACGGTAATAGCCGAGCTCCATAGAACCATGCTCGAGCAGGATGCCGTACTGGCCATCGTCCGATGCCGCCGCAGCGGCCATTGCTTTTTCAGGTGTCATGCGTTGGGTCATGGCTTCGGGATAGAATGTGCAATCGATTCAAAGAGCATACTAGATTGAAAAATTTCTACCGGCATCTTCGCGGCGTTCTCGTATTCGGCGGTTTCACCCTGAACACGGTTTTCTGGTTCGGACCAATCCTGGTGCTGGCCGTCGTCAAGCTGCTGCTGCCGATTCCCGCCCTGCGGCGGGAGATCACGCGTCTTTTGATGGTTATGGGAGAGACCTGGGTAGCGTTGAACTCGGCGATCCTGGCGAAGGCTGGATCTATCGACTGGCGCGCCACGGGAGTTGAAACCTTGCGCCGCGACGACTGGTACCTGGTGATGTCGAATCACCAGACCTGGGTCGACATTCTCGTTCTGCAAAAGATTTTCAATCGGCGTATCCCGTTTCTGAAGTTTTTTATCAAACAGCAGCTCATCTGGTTTCCATTTCTGGGCATCGCCTGGTGGGCGCTGGATATGCCGTTCATGAAGCGATATTCCGCTCGCTATCTGGCGCGCAATCCGCACATGAAGGGCAAGGACTTCGAAACGACGCGCAAGGCCTGTGAGAAGTTTCGCCATACGCCGACATCCGTTATCAACTTTGTCGAAGGCACGCGGTTTAGCGTAGAAAAGCGCGATCGTCACAATGATCCCTATCGTCACTTGCTGCGACCGCGTGCCGGCGGCTTTGCCGTTGCAATGTCATCAATGGGTGAGATGTTTGGCGCCATACTCGACGTCACGCTCGTTTACCCGGACGGGCCGGCGAAATTTTGGGGCATGTGCTGCGGCGAGCACGTCGAGGTCCTGGTCAACGTGCGGGAGCGGCCGGTTGAATCCTGGCTGACCTGCGGCGACTACGAAAACGACCGGGAATGGCGTCGTAGCGTGCAGGCCTGGCTCGGTGAAATTTGGCAGGAGAAGGATGAACTGATACAACAGACCCTCGATAGCCGAGAGTCTCGATGACTGAAAGCCGCCACTATGACACGGTTGCATTCGACGTCCGTGAAAACACAACGATGCTGTTCTTTGCGAAGACAACAGACATTGGTGATATCAACGATTACCTGTTACTCATGCGCACTGTCGACGAAGAGTTTGACGAATCTATCTACATTGAAATCAACGAACAGCAGTTCGGCGGCCATAATCTTATTCGCGAAGCTGGCCTTACGGGCAACGTGTTGACGTTGCGACTGCACGATCCGGCCGCTGAACTCGGTGGTATTGCCGACATTGTGTTGACCTGGTCAGATACCACCGAAAATCAGGACAGCATAGAAGCGGGCGCTTTCCGCGTATTGGGTGATGCGCTGGTCGGCGGCAACGCCTGAGGCCGAAGTGGCCGATTCCGAATTCAGCCTCTACATCGTGCGGTGCGCGGACGGCACGTTATACACCGGCATTGCGACTGATGTCAGCAAGCGCCTGACTGATCACGAAACCAGCCCCCGTGGTGCGAAGTACCTGCGTGGCAGAGGACCGTTACAGGTCGTATTTTCGGAGGTGGTCGGTGACAGGGCGAGTGCGTCCCAGCTTGAATACCGCGTCAAGCGACTTAGCCGGGCGCGAAAACTGGCGTTGATAGAGGGGCGCTCGGCATTGTCCGAACTCGCGTCGGGTCAGGTACTTGAAGAGGGCGGCGCATAGAGCGGGATAGGCTTGCCAAACTCGGGCAGGAAAATCTGTGTTTCCTTGTCCCATGCGTCGCGAAACGCGCCAAGCCACCTGGCGGTCTTCTCCATGTTGCCGAGGAACTTCGGTGATGGGATGACCGTACCGAACGGCTTGGTAAAATCATCGAAGTGGATCGGATAGACGGTGAGCGCACCGGTGTTGGTGACCATTTCCTGCCAGTAAGTCTCTGCGTAGTTCCTGTCCAGCGTCGTCAGCCCGCCAACGCTGAGCATCACGACATCGGCGGATAGTGTTTCCAGAGCCCCCTCGATAAACCCGGCACTGCCCTGGACGAGTGTCGTGCCCTGGGTGTGTTCAATGACAATCGAATAGCTCGTACCTTCCCGAAACGCGCTGATCGGCTGGGGCAGGCTGAGGGGCTCGTCGATTGTTCCAGGCAGGGGCGCATTGCCTCTCCAGCCGATCGGCGCATGGCGAGAACGCAACAGGCGAACCTTGAACTCGCCGAATTCGTAGACCTCACCATCGCTAGCCACGATAATCTGCTCGTCGTGAACACCGGCCCCACGCGCGATGTTTGCTGTGGATTCCGACCCCAGCACCGATGCGCCGGTGCGCCTCGCGATGGGACCAATGTCCATGGCATGATCGAAATGCGAATGCACGGGAATGATCGCCGCAAGACGGCTGATACCGAACTCATGAAGCGCGTAGTTAATGGTGGCTGCGTCGTTAACAACCTCCCGCCCAAGGACTGTTTCCCAGAGCGGTGGACGCGAAAAAAAACCGTCGATCAAAATTTGCGACTCACCGTCATCGAACAGCAGCGTAGTAACGCCAAGCCAGGTTGCCGTAACTGACGCATTATTTTCCGCAGGGTCGGGTGGTGCTTGCCACATTGTGCTGTCCAGCGTCGGCCTGTCGCGCCATAGCAGGGCACTGCCTGCCGTCGTTACAGCCAATACTGCGATTAAGGCGACCGCTGTCTGTTTCGCCCGCCGTTTCCAGATCGCCCAGTTCATTCGCTTACTGCCCGACGGCGATCCTCGCGAGGTGTCCGGTCAGGGGCGCGAGGTAATTGCCCAAGGCGTAGCCAAGCAAGGCCAGCAGGATTGATGCGGGCACAAGATTCGGCCGGTGATGCGCTGCAACGATGGGCGCCGACGCCGCAGCGCCGATGTTCGCGGCGGAAGCGATGGCGACACTGTGTACATCGACACGAAACAGCCATGCGCCGGCGAGCATGAACAGGCCGTGGATGAAGATCCAGATGAACGCGCCCAGCACGAAGGCCGGCGCATCACCCAGGCCCGAGATTTCCGCTCGTGCACCCATACCGGCGACGAATATATAAACCAGCGCGGTACCCAGTGCGGTCGAGTTCGGTAGCTCCGATACGCGGGTTGTCGATAGCGCCAGCGAGATAGTTGTGATCAGCAGAATCCGTGTGGTTGTTTCCGAGAATATTCCTGCTGCCCCTGGGGATAACTCGGAGATCCAGGCGGCAATACCCGGCGCGGTGCCGTGTCCGATGGCGGTGACGCCGATAACAACAGCCGCGAGATACAGGTACTGCTGCATCTTCGGTGCATGGTCGTCTTCAATGTGCAATTCGGCGGCGGCGTCCATCGCGGCGAGTCGGTCTTCCGGGACGCGTGCCCACTTGTTGAACTTGTCGGCGTAGTCGCGCGACATCAGAAGTATCGGCAGCCAGACGATGTAGATAACGTTGTCGGCAACGATCGCGAGCGTGAACTGCGATTCGGATGCGCCGAGAATCTCCTTGGCTGCCAGCATGTTCGCCGTACCCCCGATCCAGCTGCCGGCCAGGGTGCCGACGCCTTTCCACGAGTCATCCGGCAGCCAGCCGTGAACGATGATGTAAGAGACGACACCGCCGACCATGACGCCGGCCGTACCCATGAGCATCACGAGTACGCCTTTCCCCATCACTTTGACGATCGCCGGGACGTTGACCTTGATCAACATCAATACAATGAAAACGGGCAGCACGAACTGACTGAGACCCGAGTAAATGATCGATGAATTCGGAATAAGGGTCTTGCCGCCGACAGCAAGATTGCTGAGGAAAATTGGCGTGGCGTATATGAACAGCAGTGGTGGAATGTAGTTAAAGAGTTTGGCTGCTGTTACCTGTGCGAGCAGGAAGAAGAAAGCGGCAACCCCGCATAACACGGCGAGCACGCCGATCGGTGAATCAATCAGGACAGATTCCATGCAGTATCTCTCGGGCCGGACATGGCGACCGAGTATAAAGCATCAGCTCAGCCGAAGCTGATTTGCGCAGAGAAATCCTTGCGTGCAGCGTCGTCCCGCAAGACGGCGGAATTGACGGTCAGCCAGACAGCCTGCCAATCCTTGATCTTGCTGGGACCAAAGACGTGCTTTGCGACAAAACTCTCGAGCTCGCGAACATGAATGACATTCTTCGGGGGCGCGGTCGTGAACTCGACGGAGCCGGTGAAGATGACGAGGTTCTCGACAGGGACGTCAGGAACAACCTTGCGCAACGCGCGCGTGCGCCCTTCGTTCTGGATCAGAGGATTCAGGAAGCGGCGGCGATGCACACCGTCGACATTAGTCCACTGGGCTTCATCCTCGCCACCAAAAACAATCCCATTGAAGTGTTTGGTCTGGATGCAAAGAATGCCGCCAGAGGTAAGAATGGCATGGTCGATCTTGGCAAGACCACCGTAGGCGCCGGGCAGAATGAAATCGTGCAAAACGTCCGGGCTGCGTTTTGCCAGCGCGGAGCGAATTCGGAACTGACCGATCTTGCCGGTAATGAACGTCGCGAGGTGATTTGCCGCAGAGCGGAAAACCAGGGTCAATAGCAGCGCGCCCGCAATGGTGAACAGGAACATCGCGGGCCCTACGCTCGTGATGCCGGTCTGCGCGCCGCCCTCAGCCGCCAATGCCGGCATTGCGACAAGCGGTGTGCTGGTAATGATCTTGTGGACCGGTTTGAACATAAGCCACAGGATAATATCCCGACTGAGAAAAAATAGCGTAACAGGTCACGTTTTAGCGTTCTGGCCCGGATACGCCAGGTAGTAGCCGTCGATTTCGGTCACCCGGATCGATGTTTCGTAGACGTCACTGAGCTGTGTTTCAGTCAGGACTTCGCTTTTCCTGCCCTCAGCAGCGATGCGACCGTTCTGAAGCAGGATCACACGATCGATTGCTGGCGGAATCTCGTTGAGATGGTGGGTAACGACAATAATGTTGCGCCCGGCAGCCGACAGCGCCTGAATGCGTTGCAGGTAGTCGAAGCTTGCCGCGAAATCGAGGCCCGCCGTTGGCTCATCGAGGATCAGCGTATGTGGCTTGTGTACCAGGGCACGTGCCAGGATGCACCGACGCTGCTGGCCGGTCGACATGGCCCGCAGTGGTGTGGTCGCAAGTGATCCGATACCCAGTTCATCGAGCGTAGTGTGCGCGGCATCAAGCTGCTGCTGGTCAACACGCTTCGCCAGCGTGCCGTGCACGCCAATGCTCGAGTGAAAGCCGGACACGACGACCTCGAGTGCGGTCGTGGTTGGTGTATAGCGTTGTTGCAGGTCCTGTGAGACCAGCCCAATGTGCTTGCGTAGCTCCCAGACATTCCACTGGTCACGACCGAGGATCCTGAAAACGGTATCAGGACGCGCAACCGGATACAGCTCGCGATTCATTGCCTTGAGCAGTGTGGTTTTGCCCGATCCATTCGGCCCGACAATCGCGACGCGTTCGTGTTGTTCGATGATCAGGTTCAGATCTTTGAACACGCAGGTCGTTCCGCGCCATATTGTGGCGTTGCGAATTTCTACCAGTGGTACTTCATTGGTCATCGATTTTTCCGCCTTATCCTGTGTCGCTCACTGACGGAGCGCTCAAGCCGATGCTATGCTGTGAACACAGTAAATGTCGGGGCAGAACGCGATGCCAAAAGGCCTGATTTTTCTTCTTGTCATGATCGCTGTGATTGTCATCTATACGATCGCCAAGATTGTCAGCTACAACCGCCTAAGTGAACAGCAATGGAAGCAGGTCGACAAGAGCAAACTCAAGGAGTGGGACGATGATGAGTGGGACTAGCGCCGCGCATTGTTTTAAACTACGGCACTCCTCAAGACACCAGGAACCGAGAATGTTGACAGCCAGTCTTTCAAAAACGGGCATGCTTGCCGCGCTTCTGGTTAGTGGCCTGTTATTGAGCGCTTGCGCAAAAGAAGAGACTGTCAACGACGAATCTGACAAGGTAGCGGGCCGTGAGAACGCCGAAGCCATGTCGAGGGAGCATGCGAAAGACACGACAGAGCCGAGCCCCGTTGCTGAAATCGCGCCGGCGCGGGCCGTTATTTCGGATCCCAAAATGCCTTATGTCGAAGTGGGGGACCAAAACGTATACGGCTATTTTTCAGCGCCGTCCGATATGTTGGAACCGCTGCCTGCATTGATCGTGATTCACGAATGGTGGGGCCTGAACGACAATGTCCGTGCAATGGCCGATCGCCTTGCCGGGGAAGGCTACATGGTACTGGCCGTCGATTTGTACGGTGGCCGGACGGCGAGCACACCGGCGCAGGCACGGGCGTTGATGCTCGAGGTCGTCGAGGAACCCGAGGTGGCCCGGCAAAACCTTCGTGGCGCCTATCAATTCCTGGCGACAGCAGGAGCACCTCGTGTTGGGTCATTGGGTTGGTGTTTCGGCGGCGGCTGGTCATTGAACACGGCGCAGCTGTTTCCGGACGATCTCGATGCGAGCGTCATTTACTATGGGCAGGTTACGGCTGACGAAGACAAGCTCCGTGCGATAAACGCACCTATTCTCGGCTTATTCGGAGCTGATGATGCGGGTATCAAGGTGGACTCTGTCGAAGCGTTTCGCGACGCCCTGGAGCACCTGCGTAAGGACCACGAGATTCACATTTACCCGGGGGTCGGACACGCGTTCGCCAATCCAACCGGCACGAACTACAACGCAGAAGCGGCAACCGACGCCTGGGAGAAGACCATCGAATTCCTGGGCCGTCACCTGTCCGACGGCGGGTCCTGATCCTCGGTCGAGGGGCGGCTGCAGCGCAGCCTGACCTGCAACGGTCCGCTGGCGAAATGCACCGTTACGCCATCTTCAGTCCTGCAGCGCAATGAGGCATGCGCGGTCGCGAGGCCGGGCACCAGCAGTTCGTTCGTACTTGCCACATCATCCTTGAGGCAGAAACCGCTGCTTGCTGCCAGCGATAGTTGTGGTGCGGGTACGGTCAGCAACAGGTTTGCTGATCGCTGGTCCGCGATCGCGTCTTGCCCCAGTGTTGTATACGAATCGGCGACACTTAGCGTCAGTGACTCAGCAATGCCGGCGCACTGGAATGTTGCGCGAAGAGCGACATCGAGTGCCGGCAATTCGATCAACTTCAAGTTGGCAGCTCGAGGCGTGACCACAATTTCCGCCTCTTCTGCTACAACGGCGACACTTTCGCCGGCAAAGGCGGTCGGAATGTAACCTGTAGCGACAAACAGCGCTAAAATAGATACCCGGTTGATGTTCATGCACCAAGGCTACGACACAGCACGGAAAAAGCGAAGGATCTTTGATTGATCAGGCGAGCCGCGCATCTTACATACAAGACCGCACGACGGATCATAATCGGCGTTGTAGGCGCTACGGTTCTTGCGGTCGGTGTGGTGATGCTGGTTACGCCGGGTCCGGCATTGATTGTAATCCCTGTGGGGCTTGCGATTCTGAGTATCGAGTTTACCTGGGCACGGGCATGGCTCAAGCGCCTGCGCAAGTCGATCAGTAACCGCAATTCAAATCATCTAAATTCTCGCGCCGAAGCGCATCGGGACAGGGTTGCCGATGACTAGGCACGAACAATGCGGACAAAAAGAAAGGGCGCCGGCGAGCCGGCGCCCATAGTTAGCGGCTTGGGGGAATGCCGCCGGACCTTCCAGGTCCGTAAGAGCCGCAATCCATCGGGCTCTGTTTTCGGAAGCGCGACCAGGTCTTCGGGGGAGAGAGATACCTGCTCGGGTCGCAACCGAAGGGGGGTTCTTGTCAGACCTTACTTCTTGTCTGCAACCAGCGTAGACCTGTGGTCGTCAAGCTTGATATCAAGGTCGAGCCAGTTTTCGCGTGCCAGGGATTTGGCAGCCAGCGCTGCCGCGTCGGCATTAGCTTTCGCCGCACCGCTTGTGGTGCTGGCGGCTACGTTGTGAATTGCAACGGCCGTGGCGGTTACGTCAGCGGCTTCAAAGCCGAGGGCGTCCTCGGCGGCAAACGAAACGCCAACTAAAACGATCAGCGCGCCTACCAGCGCGAGATTGTTTTCAATGTTCTTGGCTTTCATCAGTGTGTCCTTTAAAAATTCGGTTATTCTGGGATTCAGAGGTAATACATTCTGTCTTCCTTAATGCATTTCTTGTGCCAACTTGCTAAATGCTTATAAAACAGAGGCTTAACTCAAAAATAGAAATTACGGAATTTCGTAAATTACGAAAAATCGTAGGACAATTTACGAAATTCCGTATATCATGCGCCGATGATTTCAAAGGACGATTACGAGTGGTTGTTTCGCAAGGCGCCGGTTATGACCACGTCGATCGCCGAAGACGGCGCCTATCTTGACGTCAATGACGCCATGCTGGAGCGCCTTGGCTATGAACTCGAGGACATGGTTGGGCACCGTCCGGAGGAATTCGCGACCGAGGAAACGGCCGAGTGTATCGTGCACGAATTACGTCCGGCATTGCGCAGGCGCGGCAAGCTTGAGAACAAGCCCGTGTCATTCGTCACGTCTTCGGGCGAGATTGTTGAGTGCGTCACGAATGCATTTGTCGAGTACGATGCTGAGGGCAAATATCTGCGGACAGTCGCCATGTATTCGGAGCTGTCCGACCAGGCACGCGCGAACTTCAAGTACCGCACCCTGTATCGATCGACGCCAGCCATGCTGCACACGGTGGATGGGGACGGTCTGATCATCACGGTCACGGACCATTGGCTCAGTAAACTGGGATTCACGCGCGACGAAGTGCTGGGCCGCCCGGTTACGGATTTCATGAGCATCGCTGACCAGAAGAAATACGCCGACGGTGGTTTGCGTGAGCTGATCGCCGAAGGAGACTTCAACAACCTTGAACGCCAGATGGTTGCCAAGGATGGCCAGCCAATCGACCTCATCATGTCGGCAATCTCACATCGCGACGAACATGGCCACGTCGACAGAATGCTCGTGGCATCCAAAGACGTCACTGAGAGAAATCGTGCCGAACGAGAGCTGCGGCGGACCCTCGCCGAAAACGCCCGCCTGCGTGAGGAACTGGAGAACGAACGCGACTACCTGCGCGAGGAAGTCAACGTCGCACTGAATTTCGGCCGTATTGTTGGAACCAGCCAGGCTCTGAGACGGATGTTGAAACGCATTGAAGCCGTGGCGGAGACGCCGGCCAGCGTACTCGTACAGGGCGAGTCGGGCGTCGGCAAAGAGCTCGTCGCGAGGGAAATCCACGCTCGAAGCCCTCGTTCTGATGGGCCGCTTGTCAAAGTGAACTGCGCGTCTATTCCCAAGGAACTGTTTGAAAGTGAGTTCTTCGGTCACGTGAAGGGCGCCTTCACAGGTGCGCACCGGGATCGAATTGGACGATTTCAGCTTGCGGATGGCGGTACGATTTTTCTCGACGAAATCGGCGAAATTCCTCTCGAGTTGCAGGGCAAGTTGCTGCGTGTCCTGCAGGAGAGTGAATTCGAGCGGGTTGGTGACGACATCACGAAGTCCGTCGACGTTCGTGTCATTGCGGCGACCAATCGCGATCTCGAGCGCCTGATCGTCGATGGCGAGTTCCGCGAGGATCTCTTCTATCGCATAAGCGTGTTCCCGGTGGACGTACCGCCACTGCGCGAGCGTGGTGACGACATCGTGCAGCTTGCACAGCACTTCCTTGAGCAGACCTGCAAGGATTTTGGCCGCGAAGCGCTGACGCTCACGCGCTCGCAGGTCGCCAACATGAAATCCTATAGCTGGCCCGGTAATGTGCGCGAGCTCAAGAACGTGATTGAGCGCGCCGTTATTCTGTCCCCCGGCAAGTCGCTGCGCCTGGATCTGTCCATGCCGGAACTAAAATTCGACGAAGAACGCACGGCGCCGGTCGAGCCGCGCGGCGAAGGGCCACTGACCGAAAAAGAAATGCGGGAGTTCCAGAAAACCAACCTGATAAGGGCACTTGAGCAGGCTGACTGGAAGGTGTCGGGCAAGGGTGGCGCAGCAGAATTGCTGGGCGTGCGCCCAACCACACTCGCGGATCGCATCCGCACGCTCAGGATCAAGAGACCAGCGTAATGAATCGACGCATATTCAATCGCCTCGTGATGGTGGTGATATTTCTCGCCCTCGTCTACGCCGTGTATGTGACGCCCATCGCCGAACCTGTGCTGGCAATGGTCAACTGGGCGCAGGCCAACCCGCTCGCAGGGGCGTTCGTTTATACAGTGTGCGTAGTCCTGGCGACGGTCCTGTTCGTCCCCGGTTCCGGCTCCATGATGATCGCAGGCTACCTGTTCGGGCTGGGCATTGGCACGCTGGTTTCCGCGCTCGCAATAACGCTGGGCGCGCAAAGCGCCTTCCTGGCAGGTCGCCTCGTCGCCCGCGAGTGGGTCGCCGCAAAAGTCGCGGGCAATCCACGACTCCGGGCTATCGAGGCAGGACTGCGGGAGGAAGCATTCCTTATTGTTGTGTTGACGCGGCTGTCGCTCGTTATTCCGTTTAATCTGCTTAACTACATGTATGGCATCACGTCGGTCCGGGCGCGGGTGCACCTGCTGGCGACCGCCGTCGGCATGCTCATGCCGGTCGCCCTGTACGTCTATCTCGGAACACTGGCTCGCGATATCGGAGAGATATTATCCGGCGAGGCAACTCCGACAACACTCGGTTACTGGCTTGGTGGCGCTGGCCTCATCGCGATTGTTGTGCTGACATGGGTCATGCATCGTGCCGCGAGCCGCGCGCTCGATCGCCACCTGCCCAAAATGGAATCGGACAATGCCTGACTGCTTGCGCGACCTCCTTGCCAGCCTGCTGTTGGCCTCACTGCTGTGTCATGGCGTAGGGCACGCAGACGAGGAAGAACTGCCGGCCGGTGTTCGCAGCGCACTGCAGGTACGCCAGGTACCGCAGGACTCGCTGAGTATTCACGTCGAGGATGTCGATACCGGTGAAGTAGTGCTGGCATGGCTACCCGAGGAGCCGCGCAATCCCGCATCAACCATGAAGCTCCTGACCACTTTGGTCGCCCTTGATGTCCTGGGTCCTGCCTACCGGTGGAAGACCGACATCTATGCGCTTGGCGAGATCAAGGATGGAAAGCTGGAGGGTGACCTGCTGTTGAAAGGTCATGGCGATCCGTTTCTTGTAACCGAGCGTGTCTGGCAAATGCTGCGAGGTATTCGTCAGTCAGGCATCGATAGCATCTCCGGCGACCTCCTGCTTGACGATAGTTACTTTGACATCGGCGAGTACGATCCCGCCGCATTCGACAAGCAGCCGCTGCGTGCGTACAACGTTGCGCCCAACGCATTACTCATGAACTTTAAAGTAGTGCGCTACTGGTTTGAGCCGGACGGTCAGTCGGTGACGGTCCGGCTCGACCCGCAGCTCGGAAACCTGAGCGTGGACAACCGGTTGAAGCTTGTACCCGGTTACTGCGGTGGATACCAGCGCGGGATAACAGTGACAAACAACAGCGATAACGACCATGTGACGTTCTCGGGACGATTTCCCAGTGGTTGCAAGCGCTACGCGATGGATCGGACTGCGCTTTCCCACAACGAATTCGCCTACGGGCTGTTCTCGTCTCTCTGGCGGGAATCGGGTGGGACGCTGGGAGGCGGTTGGCGCAAGGCAGTTGCGCCGGAAGACATGGAGCCAGTTCTTACTTTTGAGTCGCCATCGCTCACCGAGATGATCGCAAGCGTCAACAAGCACAGCAATAACGTCATGGCGCGCCAGGTTCTGTACACGCTGGCAGCGGAGGTGCTCGGCCCGCCCGGTACCGAGGCGGGCGGGCGAGAAGTTATTGGCAAATGGTTGAGCAATAACGGACTGGAACCTGCCGAGCTCGCTGTCGAGAACGGCGCCGGGCTGTCGCGGGAATCGCGCATCACTGCCGTCGACATGGCTTCACTATTGCGCTTCGCCTGGAAGCAGCCCTACATGCCCGAGTACCTTGCATCTATGTCTCTGACGGGTCTGGACGGCACACTATCCCGTCGCTTTAGAGGTAGCGAGCTTGTGGGCAAAGCCCACCTGAAAACGGGTTCGCTTGATCACGTCACCGCAATTGCAGGCTATCTGCAGGCCCGGTCCGGTCGCCGTTTCAGTGTGGTCGTGTTGCAGAATTTCGAAGATATCCACCGCGGCCCGGGCGAGGAAGTCCAGGAAGCATTACTCCGCTGGCTCTACGAGCAGTAGTTCACACAGCTAAGTATTTCGCTTGTAGTACACTCGCGCACAGCACTGGAGATCGACTATGCGTCTGATTATTGGGGTTCTGGCGTTGTTGCCTATCGTGGCAGCGGCGGAGACGGCCTACGTTACTGACAATCTGAAACTCGGCCTGTATGAGGCTGAGGATACGAGCGGCCGCGCGTTTCGAACACTCGATAGCGGCCAGTCGATGGAGGTCCTGATTCGCGCCGTCAACTATGCGAATGTCCGCCTGCCCGATGGCACGGAAGGCTGGGTGAAGAGCGCCTACCTTGTGGACGACAAGCCGGCAAAGTTGATCGTCGAGGAAACCATCGCCGAACGGGACGCACTGGCTGCTGAACTCGAACAGGCAAAACAGGCGTTTGCAGAGCCCGCGGCAACCATTGATGCACTACGTGATGAAACGTCATCCCTGAATGCTCAACTCGAGAGTGCCCGGAGCGAGATCACGGCGTTGCAGGCAGAGAACGCGTCAATCCAGGGTATGAAGGAACAGTACAAGGGCAGCTTGCCGCTGAGTTGGGTCGGCAGCGCAACGTTGGTTTGCCTGATTGTTGGCTTGCTGGGCGGACTCTGGTGGTCTGACTATCGCAGCCGCAGGCGTCACGGCGGAATTCGCATTTACTAGCGGCTAGGCCACTGCAGTTATGCTATCGCCGCAGCCGCCGCGCAGCGGCAGTTTTCTGCCCTGAAACAGCTCGTTGACCGCTTCCTGAGTGTTCGCGCGGCGCAGGTCGTCAATTTGTCGGGCATCAATATGCGGTGCGAAAAGTTGCAGAAACTCGAGCATATAGCGCCGCATGACAGCATCCCGACGATAGCCAATCCAGGTCATGCTGCGCGGGAATAGTCCTTCTGCATCGATGACCTGCAGGTCTTTCTTGTCCGCGCAATCCGCAGCCATACTGGCAACGATGCCGACGCCGAGCCCCATGCGAACGTAGGTCTTGATGACATCAGCGTCACGTGCCGTGAACCCAATATTGGGCTCCAGCCCCTCATCCGCGAAGGCACGCTTGAGCGATGATTCGCCGTTGAAACTGAACACATAGGTTACGAGCGGGTATTCGACGAGATCATGCAATGTGATCTTGCGATCGATAGCAGTGAGCGGATGTCCGTTCGGCACGATGATCGAGCGGTCCCAGTGATAGCTGGGGACGAGAAGCAGGTCCGAAAAAAGGTCCTGGGAGCCCGTGGCAATCGCGAAGTCAATCTTGTTGCCGGCAACCATGTCGGCAATCTGTTCGGACGTTCCCTGGTGCAGGTTCAGCCCGATGTTAGGAAAGCGCTTGCGAAACTCCGCGATAATCTCGGGCAGCACATAGCGTGCCTGCGTGTGTGTCGTGCCGATCGACAGGGAGCCGTCTTCTTCTTCGTAATAGTCGGCCGCGAGGCTGCGAATGTTTTCGACCTCCTGCATGATGACCCGTGCACGCTCGATAATCCGTTCGCCGGCAGGGGTTACACCACCGAGGCTCTTGCCCTTGCGCGTGAAAATCTGCATGCCTAGCTCTTCTTCAAGCAGTTTTAACTGTTTGCTCACGCCTGGTTGGGACGTATACAGGCGTTCGGCAGCGGCCGTGATGTTGAGGCCATTGTCGATAATCGCAAGCAGATACTTGAGTTGCTGCAGTTTCATCGCTTGTTGCTGGTGAACCCGTTTTAGTGCGAGTAGTAATAAGACCTTGCCGAGGCCGTTCAGTTTCACCCGCGAACGCAGCAAGTCGGCAAGGTATAGCAGATTCTTATAACAATAGGCTATAACTGTTTAATCCGCGCCAAAGCACGCGTGCTATTTTTGTGCTAAACACACCCAATAGCCGAAAAAAATAAGGATAAAGTGATGATCTACAACAATATTCTGGAAACGATCGGAAACACACCTGTAGTCCGGCTGAATCGCATGGGTCCCGATCATGTTGATTTGTACGTGAAAGTCGAGTCCTTTAACCCGATGGCCTCGGTCAAGGACCGACTCGCATTTGCGATCATCAACGATGCCGAGCAGAAGGGCACGCTGCAACCCGGGCAGACGGTTATCGAGGCGACCTCGGGCAACACCGGCATCGCTCTTGCCATGGTCTGCGCGGCGAAGGGCTATCCGTTCGTGGCCGTCATGGCGGATTCGTTTTCGATCGAACGTCGCCAGGTGATGCGTGGCCTTGGCGCGAAGGTTATCCTGACGCCTGCTGCCGACCGTGGCACCGGCATGGTTAAAAAAACGCAGGAGCTTGCCGAAAAATATGGCTGGTTCCTCGCACGCCAGTTCGAGAACCCGGCGAACCCGGACTATCATCGCAACACAACCGGTCCCGAGATCCTGAGCGATTTCGCCGGCAAGCGTCTGGACTACTGGGTATCGGGCTATGGCACCGGCGGCACCATGACAGGCGCAGGCGAAATCCTCAAAGCCGCGCGACCCGATCTCAAGGTCGTCGCGACTGAGCCTGCTGCCGCAACCCTGCTGGCCGGCTCAGACTGGGCCCCCCACAAGATCCAGGGCTGGACGCCGGATTTCATTCCGCAAGTCCTGAATCGGGAGGTCTTCGACGAACTGCGTTCTGTCTCCGATGATCGCGCCATCGCCGTGTCGCGTGAACTGGCCGCGAAGGAAGGTATTTTCACCGGTATCTCTGCCGGAGCGACGCTCGCGACGGCGCTGGATATTGCGGACGAGGCAGCAGAGGGCACCGTGATCCTTGCGATGCTGCCCGATACCGGCGAGCGCTACCTCAGTACGCCCTTGTTCGAGGGTGTGAATGAGGGCTCGGACGATGACTGGCTCGCCGCATTGTAGCCACGCGAAGTGTCCATTTGGTCAAAAAAGACCGCAATTGGCTGAAAAAAAAGAGAAATCCGGTTCCGCTGAGACCTGCATCACAGCCTGAAAGGCCTGTGGCTGGCATCGTGGGCGTCTCTATCGGCGCGCTGCGCACGGAGTTGGCATGACCGCAGATCTGCATGACCTCACAGCAAAGAAGAATATCGGCAAGGCCGAAGGCCTGCTGCGTTCGCTCGTACCGCGCGCGCAATGTTTTTGCTTTTACGACAATGAGCGCGAATGTGTCTGGAGCAGCGACGGTGCCGACGACTACGAGATAGACAATTTTGTCAGCGATCTTCCTGAAGAAGTCATTGCGGAGCTGGGCGAGGGTGAGGGGATTCTGCGCAGGACATTAAGTTCGGGCCGGACTGTGCTCGCCTTGCCTGTGTATGGCGAAGGGAACGAACGGCTCGGAATGCTCGTTGCGCAGTTTTCCCGGAACGCCGGCAAGGCGTCCTGGTTCAACCCCAGCCTCCTGAAAAACATCCTTGAGCCGGCACTGGCTGTCCTCGGCGATGGCTTCAATATCGAAAGCAAGCTCGCCAGGGCCAAGGACCGCGCAATTGAGATCGAGAAGGAACTCGAACTCGTTTACCAGGTTGACGAGAAGATTCACGGCGCCAAGACGCGGCACTCAAGCCTTGCACAGCTCGTCGGACAAAGCGGCCGTTACCTCGGGATCAAATACAGCGTGCTGCTTATCCCCTCAAAACGCATACGCATCAGTGCAACGCACTCCAGTTGGAAAGGTGTCAACCGCAAGGTTCTCGACCGCTACCTGGTTGAACAGTTGTTGCCCAAGCTCGAAGGTCAACGCAGCCCTGTCGTATTCGAAATTCCGGCCATGGAGGAGTCCGAGGATGTGGCGGCACATGGTTACCAGGCACTGCTCAGTCCCTTGCTGGATAGCCAGGGGAATGTCGAAGGCATTCTCGCGCAGCTCGGCCGAGTCGAGAAGCAGAGCTTCTCGAAGGAAGACCGCCGTTTCATGACGCATATTGTGCGCAAGGTCGAGTACGTCATCGAGCGATCCTTCGATGCCATGACGGGCTTTATGAACCGCGCCGGTTTCGAAGACCAGCTGCATGAGTCCTGGAAGGCGCTGAAGTCAGACGACGATGCGCACCAGTTAATTTATTTCGACCTCGACAACCTGCAACTCGTCAATGATCGCTTCAGTCGTGAGGCAGGTGACGATGTCATCATGCGTTTTTCAAGACTCCTCGAAGAGGATTTGCCAAAGAGTGGTGTCCTGTCGCGCCTGACCGGTGATGATTTCTGCATGCTGCTGACACACGCCAATACAGGCGCAGCACTCGAGTACGCCGAAGCCATTCGTGAGAAAGGCAATTCGCTGCGATATCTCGAGGGTGACAGGTCACTGCAGATTACGATGAGTATCGGCATTGCGGAGTTCAGCCGTGCGAATGGAGATGACGGTAGCGCACTAACCACGGCACGGATGGCCTGTGAGTCAGCGAAAGATCACGGCCGCGACCGTATCGAAGTCTACGATGAGTGTAATCAGAGCGTGGTTCGGCGTTACGATGATATGCAGCTTGTTGCAGAGATTCAGCAGGCGTTGGATGGCGACGAGTTTGAGTTGCTTGCCCAGCCGATCGTCAGTCTCACCGACAACAACGAGAATATGCAGTTCGAGATTCTCCTGCGCATGGCGGACTCTGATGGCAAACAGATTCCGACGAAGGCGTTGTTCTCCGCGGCGGAACGCTACCGCATGATGCCGCATATTGATCGATGGGTAGTGTCAAACGCCGTGGGCAAGCTTGCGGACGCCAGGGAGTCTGTCGCAGGCAAGAACGTCACCTTCTCGATCAACCTGTCCGGCCAGTCGCTGGGTGACGATGAGATTCTCGAATTTATCGAGGATGAACTCAAACATCGGGGTGTGCCCGCATCGGCATTGTGCTTCGAGATTACAGAATCCGCCGCCGTATCCAACCTGGACAAGGCGCAGGCTTTTATTGATCAACTGCGCGCACGGGGCAGCAAAATTTCGCTCGACGATTTCGGTGCCGGACTGAGTTCCTTCGCCTACCTGAAGAATTTCAATGTCGACACCCTCAAGATCGACGGCGGCTTTATTCGCGATATCACCGAGAACCGAATCTCGGAATCCATGGTCGCCGCAATTACCCAGGTCGCGAAAGTGATGGAACTGGAGACGGTCGCGGAGTATGTCGAGACCGAAGAGGCACGTGAACTGCTGGTCTCCCTGGGCGTCGACTACGCGCAGGGCCACATCGTTGGCCGGCCGGTCCCGATTGAAACGGTCCTCGGGGATCTTACCGAGCAGGTCAGGGCCCTGGCCCAGTAGTACCCGGATCATGCCAAAACTTCGATAGACTGCACGCCATGGGCGGGAGTCTCGATACATTACCAGGCGTACTACGCGAACCGACCGAGCGCTGGCTCGAACGCTTTGGCGAGGGCGGGCCGGTCGATGAGCTTGTCAGGCTCGCAGCCTGTAGTGAATTCGCCGGCGCGGTCGCTATCCGTGAAAAAGAGTGGCTTGTCGGCAATGTCGCAATTTTCGACAAGGCCCCGGATCCGCAGCAACTCGATGCCTTTGTAAGTGACATTGCGGGCAGCGAGGCTGCCGTTGCGGAAGTCCAGTCCCGACTTCGAAAGTTCCGCAACCGCTATATGCTGCACGTAATCTGGCGAGAAGTGTTCGGGCTGGCCAGCCTTGATGAGACCCTGCAGTCGCTTTCGCTTCTCGCTGATCGATTGCTGGATGCCGCGACCCAATATGCCGAGAAGACGATGGCGCAGCGCTACGGGGTTGTTCGCGATGCGGCCGGGGACAAGGTACCGCTGGTCATACTTGGTATGGGCAAGCTGGGTGGGCGCGAGCTCAATTTGTCGTCGGACATTGACCTTATTTTTCTGTTTCCCGAGGCGGGTGAAACGGATGGAGCAAAGCAGGTCAGCGCCCAGGAGTATTTTGGCCGCCTGTCTCGCCAGATCATTGCGTTACTGGACGAGACGACAGTCGACGGATTCGTATTCCGCATCGACACACGCTTGCGGCCCTTTGGCGAGAGCGGCCCTCCCGTCGTGAGTTTTGGCGCGCTCGAGTCCTACCTCCTGCAACATGGTCGGGACTGGGAGCGCTACGCTTATGTGAAAGCACGAGTCGTCGGGCCTGACCCCGGGGACGACGTGGTCGAAGACCTGTACCGCAACCTGATCCAGCCCTTCGCATACCGACGCTACATCGACTTCGGTGTGTTTGAATCACTGCGTGAGATGCATGCATTGATCTCGGCCGAAGTGAAACGGCGTGATCTCCAGGACAACGTAAAGCTCGGGCCGGGCGGAATTCGTGAGGCCGAATTCATCGTGCAGTCGTTGCAGCTTGTGCGCGGGGGCAGTGAGCCCGCCCTGCAATCGCGGGAACTGCAGACGGTGCTGCCGAGGCTGATTAATAATCGCGGCTTGAGCGAGGACGGGGCCGCCCGCCTGCGGGATGGCTATCGCTTCATGCGGCGTCTCGAAAATTTTATTCAGGCCATTCGAGACCGACAGACGCATGAGCTGCCTGCCGATGAAGTTGATCGCGCGCGTCTGTGCCTGGCGATGGGCTACCCGGACTGGGCCGCACTGGCCGAGGTGATCGACGTGCATCGTGGCGATATCTCGTCGCAATTCGAACAGGTGGCGTTTCGGGAGAGTGGCATTTCTACGCCGCTGCGTGAACACGTTGAACAGGCCTGGGAGTCAGGCGCCGACGAGGCCACCTGGATTAGGCTCCTTGAGCAGGACGGCGTGAGTAACACCGCCCAGGTCGCAGGCGCACTGCTTGGTTTCGCGAAGGACACCGCTGCGCGTCGGATAGACGCCACGTCGCGGGAACGTCTGCAACGATTCATCCCCCTGCTTGTGGCCGAAGTGGCCAAGAGCGCGCGCCCATTGCGGGCGCTGACCCGCACCTTGTCAATTGTCGAAAAGATCCTGCGGCGCAGCGCTTACCTTGCGCTGCTCAATGAAAATCACGGTGCGCTGGCGCGTCTCGTCGACCTGTGCGCGCGCAGTCACTATATTGCAGACCAGATCGCGCGCTTCCCGGTGCTGTTGGACGAACTTCTCGATCCACGCCTGTACACCGATGCCGTGACGCTTGCGGATCTTTCCGCAGAACTTCGAAAGCGGCTTGCGTTAGAAAATGACAGCGAAACCTGCATGCAGGTAATCGGCCAGTTTCAGCGTGCGACGATGTTCCGCATTGCCGTTGCCGATTTCAACGGGCAGTTGCCGATCATGAAGGTCAGCGATGGTTTGACGTGGTTGGCCGAGACCGTTCTGGAGGAGGCGTTGCGGGTTGCGTGGCGCGATCTGGCCGAACGACATGGAGTACCGAAGTACCGCATAAACGACGAGGAGCAGGAGGCCGGCTTTGGCATTATTGCGTATGGCAAATTGGGCGGACTCGAGCTCTCCTATGGCTCGGATCTCGATATTGTTTTCCTGCACAATTCCCGCGGCACGCATCAAACGACCGATGGTGACAAGCCAGTCGACAATGTCCTCTTCTTCAGTCGTCTGGTACGCCGACTCGTTCATTTCCTGACCACGCAAACCGGCTCGGGCCAGCTCTATGAGGTTGATACGCGGCTCCGGCCCGACGGGCGTCGTGGTTTGCTTGTAACCAGCACCGATGCCTTCGAGCGATACCAGGAGGAGAATGCGTGGACCTGGGAGCACCAGGCGTTGCTGCGCGGACGCGCCGTCGCCGGCAGTGCAGTAGTCGCTGAAGAGTTTGAACGCATTCGCCGCGAAACGCTGATAGGGCGTGTGCGCCGCGATACCCTGAGCGCTGACGTGATCTCGATGCGGCAGCGCATGCGCAAGGAACTTGATCGTAGTAGCGGTGAGCTGTTCGATCTCAAACACGGTCGTGGCGGCATCGGAGACATCGAGTTCCTCGTGCAGTATCTCGTGTTGGATCAGGCGCAACGGAAGCCTGATGTCATTTTCTACTCGGATAACATCCGGCAACTTGATGCCCTGACGGCCGAAGGTTGCCTGGAGCAGGCTGTTGGCGATGCGCTGCAGGATGCGTATCGGGACTACCGTTTGCGTCAGCATCACCTCGTTCTGGATGATCAGCCGCCGCTGGTTCCGGCCGCCGAATTCGCCGAGCAGCGCGCGTTTGTGGCCAAAACATGGGACGGCTGGCTGGGTTGAGCTTATAATTCGCGTCAAGCAATCTGTACCAGACGAGGAAGCGCGTGGCATCGAGAGCAGGAAGCGTTGACCAGAACCTGATTCCGGCTAACGCCCAGAACAGGTACGGCGTACGACCCCGGGATCTGCCTCTGAGCTGTCCCATGCCCGGCATGTACCTTTGGAATTCGCACCCCAAGGTGTATATCCCGGTCGAGGAGACGGGTGAGGCGAAGTGCCCGTATTGCGGCGCGCAGTATCACATGCTGGAAGTGGCAGAGTAGTGTCATGATGATCGTAACCGGCGGCGCCGGGTTTATCGGGAGTAACCTGGTACGTGCACTGATCGATCGCGGCTACGACGATGTCGTGGTGGTCGATGATCTCGAAGACGGTCACAAGTTCATCAACATCGCGAACCTCGGTATTGCCGACTACCTTGATAAGGATGACTTCATCGGTCGACTGGCAAGTGACGCGGCCTTTGCGAGCGGCATCAAGGCGATCTTTCATCAGGGGGCCTGCTCCGCGACGACCGAGTGGGACGGCCGCTACATGATGAAGAACAATTACGGGTACTCGCAGACCCTCTTGCATCATTGCCTGGAACACAAAACGCCGTACATTTACGCATCATCAGCAGCCGTCTATGGCGGCTCGAAGGAGTTTGTTGAAGACCCTCTGTTCGAAGACCCGCTGAACGTCTACGGGTACTCGAAGCTGCAGTTCGATCGGTACGTGCGGCGAGTTGCCGCGAACCCCGAGAGCCAGGTCGTGGGCCTGCGTTATTTTAATGTCTACGGGCCGCGTGAGCAGCACAAGGGCTCGATGGCAAGCGTTGCCTTTCACTTCAATAACCAGATTCTCACCGATGGCGAAGCGCGCCTTTTCGAAGGTACGGAAGGCTACGGTAACGGCGAGCAGTTGCGCGATTTCGTCTACGTGGACGACGTTTGCAATGTCAATCTGTGGTTCCTCGACAACCCGGGCGTCTCCGGTATCTTTAACACCGGATCCGGCGCCGCGCAGAGTTTTAACGATGTAGCTGGCGCCGTGATCAAGTGGCACGGCAAGGGCAAAATTCGCTATATCCCGTTCCCCGATCACCTCAAAGGCGCTTACCAGAGTTTTACGCAGGCTGACCTGTCGCAGCTACGCAAGGCAGGTTGCGATGTTGCGTTCAGGCCCGTAGAAGAGGGTGTGAAGGACTACCTGGACCAGCTTTGCGGACCGCAGCAACACTGATCGTCGGACCGTCCTGGGTTGGCGACATGGTCATGGCCCAGTCGCTGTTCAAGGTCCTTAATCAACGTGAGCCGGAGCGTGCGTTCGACGTGCTCGCGCCGGATTGGTCGTTGCCGATCGTCGCGCGTATGCCCGAGATTCGAAAGGGCATTGCCTCGGAAACCGCACATGGCGAGATCGGGCTGCGCAAGCGACGGCGTATCGCATCGAACCTGCACAAAACAGCCTACGACTGCGCGATAGTCCTGCCACGCTCATTCAAGTCAGCCTTGATCCCATGGCTTGCCGGCATACCAGTGCGCACTGGCTATCGCGGCGAGTCGCGCTACCTGCTCGTCAACGACGCACGGCCGTTCGATCGCAAAGTGCTCGACCAGACCGTGAAACGTTTCGTCGCGCTTGGGCTGGACGTTGGTGAATCGCTGCCGGACGAGTTGCCGAATCCTTCGTTACGCGTCTCGCCGGAGAATCAGCTCCGAACCATGAAAGAACTCGGCGTTACGGCCGATCGGCCGATCGTTGCCATGATGCCGGGTGCCGAGTACGGCCCCGCGAAATGCTGGCCGCACGCGTATTTTGCGGAACTGGCAAAGATGCTTGACGATTCAGGCTACGCAGTCTGGGTCCTGGGGTCCGCGAAAGACGTGGCTGCCGGGGATGCAATCGCGGGTGCGAGCCGCGCGCTGAATCTCTGCGGCAAGACCTCGCTGGAAGACGTTATCGACCTGCTGGCGGTTTGTGAGCAGGCCGTATCGAACGACTCCGGGCTCATGCATATTGCGGCCGCGGTCGGCACCCACGTACACGGGATATATGGCTCATCTTCGCCGAAATTTACGCCGCCGCTTACAAACAGCCGCCATATTCACGAAACAGGGCTGGCGTGTAGCCCTTGCTTCAAGCGGGAATGCCCGCTGGGCCATCTGAAATGTCTGAAGGATCTGCTCCCGGAGCGTATTTTCGATAAAATACTTATAGCCAGTGGCTAAAACACGTGATCATCGAAGAAAAGGTCAATTTTTCCTGTAACGTCTGAAACCTCGATCAGGGCCATGGCACCCGGGTTCCGCACTCGCTGGCCCCAGCGAACTTCTGCATCATTCTTGCCAAGATAACGACGAGTCGCGTCAGGATAGCGATTTATCGTGAACTTTTGTGACATATACGGCCCTGTTCGCGCGGGGTTCGAGGATGCATACAGCCCAACCACCGTGGTTCCGAGCGCTGTCGCCATGTGAGCGGGTCCCGAATCTGGGCAGATAACGAGGTCGGCGCGGGCGATGAGGGCGGCGAGCTGCTTAAGCGTCGATTGTCCGACGAGGTTCAGTGCCGTACTGCCTGCCGCGAGCCGGGCACCATAGTCTTTTTCCAGATCCGACGGTCCGCCAGTCAGAACAACCTGGGCGCCATGTTGCGTTTCCAGATGCGCGATCACAGCGGCGTAGTTTTCGACACGCCAGTTGCGGAAATTCCGTGCCCGCTGGCTGCTGCACGGGCTGATCACGACCAGCGGCTTGTTATCCGCCGCGATGCCTCCAGCGAAGTCCCGATCGGCTTGCGCCAGCGGAATGTCCCAACGCAGGTCACGCTGCTCGGCACCGATCGCCGTCGCGAATGCCATCATAGCCTCCAGCGCATGTGCTCCGGGGGTCGCATCGATGCGGCGGTTTGTAAACAGCCACTGAAAGTCTTTCGCACGCGCCTTGTCGAAACCCAGTCGAAGGTGTGCGGGTAGCGAACGGATCAGGAGATTGGCGCGTAATGAGGCGTGCATGCAAAGCGCAATATCGAAGTGCTTGCCAGCAAGCGCTGTGCGCACGTCCCGGTAGGCAGCTCTGCCACGGGACTTGTCAAAGACGACAAAATGAATGTCCGGTATGTCCGACATCAGGGCGGCTTCGGTTTTCCCGATAATCCAGGTAATGCACACGTCGGGCCAGTTATCCTGCAAACGCCGGATGACGGCGAGCGCATGACAGGTATCGCCGATGGCGGAAAGTCGCATGACGCAGATGTGTTCAGGCTTCGATTGCGGGAGCAAATCAGGCACTATCACGTCACCATGAGCATTGGGGAAAAGGTCCGTTGACCGAAACCGTCGAGAAGACCAGGAACGGCGCCATCCTATACGATAAGGCTATTATCAGCCAGATTTCGGACGAGCGGTTTACGCCGAAGGGCTGGCTGCATGCCGAGTTGCTGGGTGGTTCGCTGGGTTCGGGCGGGCGCGGCAGCACGATGTTCGTCGGTAATATCCCGAGACAGTTCGTGCTGCGCCATTACATGCGCGGCGGCCTTCTCGGAAAGCTCATCAAGGACACCTACATCTTCTCCGGCGAAGATAAGACGCGGCCGTTTCTTGAGTGGCGCCTGCTGGACAAACTCGCGTCCAACAACATGCGCGTACCGCGGCCTGCCGCTGCTCGCTATGTGCAGCGTGGCACGTTTTACACGGCTGACATCATGACGGTGCGTGTACCGGGCATCGTGCCCTTGTCGCAGTACATCGCGCAGAACGATCCGGACGAAGCATTCTGGCAGTCCGTGGGCGCGGCGATCCAGGAGTTCCATGCGAAAGGCGTCTACCATGCTGATATGAATGCCTACAACGTGCAGATCGATTCGGATGGCCTGGTCTGGATGCTCGACTTTGACAAGGGCGAGCTTAAACGCCCGGGCCCCTGGCAGCAGAAGACGCTGAGCCGCCTGCATCGCTCGTTACACAAGATAGTTGGGCTGGACCCCAGACTGCACTTCCGTTCCGCCAACTGGGAGCAATTGCTCGAAGGCTATTTCAACGCATCGAGATCGGAGTAATAGTCCGGGTATCCTTCAGGCAGGTCCTTGAACTTGCGATGAATCCAGAAGTACTGCTCCGGGCAAGTGCCAATGTGTTCTTCAAGAACCTTGATGTAGCGCTTCGTGTCGGCGACCGGATCGTCGCTCGGAAAATTTTCAAAAGCAGGTAGCAGAAGCAGTTCGTACGTCGAGTCGTCAAGCCGCCGCGGAAAAAAGGGCACAACGATCGCGTCACCCAGTCTGGCCAGTGTCGATGTTGCCGTCGTGTGCATGGACGGCACGCCAAAGAAATCGATTACCTCCGAGCCCTTGCGGTTGTAGCTTTGGTCGGGGGCATACCAGACTGCCCGGTTCTTGCGGAGGCTGCGCACCATTTTCTTGATGTCGCGCTTTTCGATGGTTGTGTCAGCCGACACTTCGCGACCGCTGCGCTGCAGTTCGGTCATGAATTCGCTGCGATTCTTGCGAAATACTGCGTCGAAAGGAAACGCCTCGGCCAGCACTCGCCCGGAAATCTCCAGCGTCGTGAAGTGCGCGCTAAGAAGTATGACACCCCTGCCCGATGCCAGCGCATCCAGGACATGTTCGGCGCCGGAAAGGCGCATGATGGACTGCAGGTGCTTGGTGCGAGCCCACCGTCCGAGGCCCATTTCCACGAGCATCATGCCGAGCGCCTTGAAGTGTTCCAGGGCCAGCGCATCCCGTTCGTCGGGTGTCAGCTCAGGAAAACACAGCTCTATGTTGCGACGCACAACAGCGCGCCGCGATCCGCCCGACGCGTGTGCGAGACGACCAAACACACGACCGATGGCAAGCGTTATGCGATGTGGCAGCAGGCAGATCAGGCGCAATAGACCCATGCCGGCCCATACGGGCCAGTAGCGGGGAGCCCGGTAACTGGACAGGGGTTTGCGTTCGCCGCTCATGTACTACTGCTTTGGGAGTGGAAAGAGGATTTTACTCGGACATGCCGTCCACGTAACCACCGGTCTCCTGATTTCGATCATTTTCGGAGACGGCTTCTTCCTCCGGCTCCAGCATGACGTCTTCGGCCTGGATGCCGACGTGAAAGGCAGCGAAGCCTGGCATCACCACCTGGTTGCGTGCCATGCCAATTATGCGGCCGGAGTAGGGCGAGCGCAGTTGGGTGCTTGCGTTACTCATCGGGTCAGTGATCGTACCGAGCAAATCGCCTTTGCGTACCGAGCTGCCAAGGCTGACGTCGGCAAGCAGGATACCGCCATTGTCAGCGCGTACCCATGTTGACCGGTAGTACACGGGCTCCGGGTCACCCCAGAATCGCCGCTTCTTCACCATGCCAAGAGTGGAGAGCAAGGTTTCGATTCCCTTGACGCCGTGTTTCACCTCGGCCAGTTCCAGCTGCGCAGGACCGCCGGCCTCGACGGTAACTGCGGGAATACCGGCCATCGTTGCGGCGTGGCGTAGCGTCCCAACCGTCGGCTGGCTGTGCAGTACGACCATAGAGCCGAAGCCCAGGGTGAGCGTTACAACGTCAGGATTTCGCAAATCGGCACGAATTTGCGGCAGATTGGCGCGTTCGAACGAGCCGGTGTGGAGATCGATAAGCGCGTCACAATGCGCGACCACATCCTTGAAAAGTGCGTGTGCGATTCGCGCCGCAGCGCTGCCATTGGGATTGCCCGGGAAGTAGCGGTTCAGATCGCGACGGTCGGGCAGGTAGCGTGAGCCACGCCGAAAGCCCTGCACGTTTACGATCGGTACACCGATCACGGCGCCCGAGAGCTTAGTCGGATCAATGTCGTGGAGCACGCGCCGTACCATCTCGATGCCATTGAGTTCGTCCCCATGCACAGCCGCTGTGAGGCAGAGCGTGGGACCGGGTAGTTCGCCATTGACGACCAGCACGGGCGTCGATACCGGCACGCCCTCAAACAGTTCTGTGGCCGACCACGCCAATCTTTGGGCAGTGCCGGGAGCGATGTCCTGTTCCAGCAACCTAAGTGGTTCGGCCAAGCCTTCTGCTGTCGTTACGGCGTCGGCCAGCGGCACGTCATGTGGGTGCGCGGGAACGGCCTCAACGAGATCCTCTGCGGCGGCGGAGGTTTCGCTGGAACGAGAATCCTCATCGAAGGTCGTATCCTGAAGCAGGTCGACACCATTGCCGGACGGCTCGACAGCGGTCTCGCCGGCGAGGGCAAAATTGCCCGCGCAGAGCAGGCACAGGGCCGCCAGCAACGTCCGAAAACGAGAGAGAGATTCAGCTTGGCGGCAATTAACGCTCATATCACGCTCAAAATACGGCAGAATGCCGGGAAATTCCGTGAACTAATCAATAATTTGGGATTGAAACCTGAAAAGAAACAAATGACAAGTTTTCGCCGTCTTTTAGTACTTTCCTGGCTCCTTGTGGCTGGCGCAGCGCAGTCTGGGGAGACCTTCCCGCAGCCGTCTGAATTACAGCCGGATGTCGACTTCTGGGTGTCGATATTTACCGCCTACACCACTGACGAAGGCGTGCTGCATGACAATCGCAATCTCGCCGTGGTGTATGACCGCCTTAGCATGCCGGCCAGTTTGTCACGCAGCGAACGCAATCGGCGCGTGGACAAACGCCGCAAGGAACTGCAGGTGGTTCTGCGGTCGCTTGCTTCAGGTAAGCGCGACAACCTGAACACCGAGGAGGCCCGAGTGCTGGCGCTATGGCCAGACAGCGTGTCAGACGACACATTGCGCGCTGCTGTCAGCCGCATTCGCTTTCAGCAGGGGCTGCGTGATCGATTCAAAAGTGGGCTGGAACGTTCCGGGCGCTGGCGCGACTACGTGAACGGAGAATTCACAGCGCTGGGTGTCCCGATCGACATAGCGGCACTTCCGCATGTCGAGTCGTCTTACAACCCGGCCGCCCGATCGCATGTTGGCGCTTCGGGAATCTGGCAATTTACACGCAGCACCGGGCGCCGCTTTATGCGTGTCGACCATGTTGTAGACGAGCGCAACGATCCTTTTGCCGCAACGCGGGCAGCGGGTCGATTGCTCGCCTACAATTATTCGCTGACAGGCAACTGGCCCATGGCGATCACGGCGTATAACCACGGACTTTCCGGCGTGCGCCGCGCGCAGCGCAGGCATGGGGATACGGCTTACGTCGATATCCTGCGCAACTACAATGGCAGGACATTTGGCTTCGCATCGCGCAATTTCTATGTCGCGTTTCTTGCCGCGCGGGAAGTCGACCAAAATGTTGAAAAGTATTTCCCCGGCCTTGTTCCCGAATCGCCGATGGACTACGCGACGGTCAGCTTGCCGCACTATGTGTCGGTGTCCGGCCTGAGCAAGGCTATCAATGTCAGTCAGGCACAGATTGCGAAACACAATCCGGGATTGCAGGCCACAGTCTGGCAGGGCAGCAAGTATGTGCCCAAAGGGTATGAGTTGAGACTGCCGCGCTCGGCGACAAGTACGCCGCTGGCGCAACTGATCAACGGTCTGCCCGATAATGCGATCTTCCAGAAGCAGTTACCGGACATGTTCCACCGGGTGGCACGCGGTGACACCTTGTCGCAGATCGCCGAAACCTACGGTACGCGAGTTTCGACGCTGGTTGCTCTGAACCAGCTTGGCAGCAGTCACCGTATTCGTGCCGGACAACGCCTGCGCCTGCCGGCCGCTGGTCCTGCTCCACAGGTCGCGGTTGCGGCCGCGCCACGGCCCGAACCGGAAGTCGTAGCAAGCGTCGCGACACCGGAGCCTCAGCCAGAGGTTGTTGAAATGGCGCCAGAAGCCCTGGCCGGTGATCTGGCATCGTCGATTTTGGGCACTATCCAGACGGCATTGCTTTCAGACCCAAGTGACTACAGCGTCGCTGATGACAACACCATCGAGGTGCAGCCGCTGGAAACCCTGGGACATTTCGGTGACTGGCTTGAGATCAAAACGCAGAGGCTTCGGGATCTGAACGGATTTGCGTTCCGGACACCGGTCAGTGTCGGGCAACGTATTCGCCTCGATCTTGGTACCGTTGACGCCGCGGCTTTTGAACAAAAGCGTATCGCGTATCACCGGTCACAGCAGGACAGTTTTTTCAGGCAGCACGTTATTAGTGGTGTTTCAGAGCACACCATCCAGCGCGGTGAGTCGATATGGGTTATTGCCTTGCGACAGTACAAGGTGCCAGTGTGGCTGTTCCGTCAATACAATCCGGCTATCGACATGCACAAGGTGCAGCCTGGCACTACCGTGCAGATCCCTGTGCTAACGGACGTGGCCAGCGATTAGTGAGAGCGCGGCACAAATTTCTTGTCCTGCGCCTGTTGCCCATCCTGCTGCTCAGCGTCGCGGCAGGATTCTGGTTCGCCGAGGTACAGGAGGGCGGGCCATGGGTTGTTCGCAACCTCGTGCCGCTCGCTGTACTGGTTATCCTGTCCTTCCTGACACTTCACAAAGGTGCGGGTCACTGGACGGGCGCCGGCATGCGCATGCCACTGGGTACGCTGGGCTTCGCGATTCCCGCCCTTGGGTTGGCCGCGTACCTGCACTATGCCTATGCCATCAACCTGAATGACATGTTCGGCGATGCGGAATTCCCAGATCGTGTGTTTCGCTTCCTGCCCGCGTACACGCTTGTCGCCGGCGGCATCGGCTTTGCGATTGGCTGGATCGTGGGCCGCAACGTATGACCCTCTTGCTGAGTTTGTGAAGCGGCTCTTTTTTTACGATCCCCAGATTTGTTAGTCTTGCTGCCATGAGAATTTTCGTACTGGCGCTGATCGTCCTGCTTGCACCTGGCCTCACACCGGCCAGCGGGTTTCCCGTGGCCGAACGCGTTGTTATTGAGAAGGGCGCTCGCCAGCTGCACCTGATGCACGACGGCAAGGCTTTTCGTACGTTCAAGATCGCGCTGGGTATTCGACCGGTTGGTGACAAGCAATCGGAAGGTGACTTCAAAACACCTGAAGGGAAATACACGCTGGATCACCGTAACCCGAATAGTGAGTTCTTCCTGTCGATTCACGTGTCCTACCCCAATTCGGCTGATCGCCGCGAGGCTGCATACCTGGGTGTTGATCCAGGGGGGGCCATCATGATTCACGGCCAGCCGAATGAGCCGTCGCGGTCCGAGGCTTATTACCGGACCCAGGACTGGACCAACGGCTGCATCGCCGTGTCCAACTCCGATATGATCGATATCTGGCTCATGACCGGCGACAATACGCCCATCGAAATCCGACCCTGAATGTCCGGACAATTCATTGACGCCGAGGTGTGGCCGGAAGGCAGCCTCGAGGTGCTTTCCCAGTTTGAAGTAGACCAGTTGCAGAGCAGCGGCTCAGGGGGCCTCTATCCATTGCTGCGGCGCTGCATGCTGGCTGTGCTGAACGCAGACAGCCACATGGACGATGCACGCGTCCTGCTCGAAACGTATCGCGATTTTGAAGTCGGGTTTATTCGCCAGGATCGCGGGCTCAAGGTAACGCTAAAGAACGCGCCGGCGGAAGCCTTTGTCGACGGCAAGATGATTCGCGGTACACGCGAACTGCTGTCGGCGGTTCTGCGGGACATCGTCTTTACGCGCAATGAGGTCGTCGATAGCGGTCGTTTCGATCTTTCGACCTCCGATGGCATCACGAACGCCGTTTTCCACATTATTCGCAATGCACGGTTACTGACTTTGCCAGCGCATGTGAATCTTGTTGTCTGCTGGGGTGGTCATGCCATCAGCCGCGAAGAATATGATTACTCGAAGCGGGTTGGCTATGAGCTCGGCCTGCGTGGGCTGAATGTCTGTACAGGCTGCGGGTCGGGCGCCATGAAAGGACCTATGAAGGGCGCAACAATCGGGCACGCGAAACAGCGCATTCGCGGTGGCCGATACGTCGGTATCACCGAGCCGGGCATCATCGCGTCCGAGTCGCCGAACCCCATCGTGAATTCACTGGTGATCATGCCGGATATGGAAAAACGCCTTGAGGCGTTCGTACGGCTTGGACACGGCATCATCGTATTTCCGGGCGGCGTCGGCACGGCCGAGGAAATCCTGTACCTGTTGGGCGTACTGATGCATCCGGAGAATGCCGGCCAGCCCCTGCCCATGATCATGACGGGCCCGGCGTCGGCCGAGCCGTATTTTCGCAAAATTGATGACTTCGTTGGGGCAACGCTCGGTGCCTCAGCGCAGGACCGCTACCGGATCATTATTGATGACCCGCGGGAAGTGGCCAGGCAAACAATAGCGGGCCTCGAAGATGTACTGGGGTTTCGTAACGACCACGGTGATGCCTACTATTTCAACTGGCGCCTGAAGATCGATGCCGATTTCCAGCGCCCTTTCGTAGCGACGCACGCGACGATGAGCGAACTGCAGATTGACGAGGGGCTTCCGGTGCATGAGCTTGCAGCCAATCTGCGGCGTGTCTTCTCGGGCATCGTCTCCGGCAACGTCCGGGAAGATACCGCGGCGAAGATCGAGTCGGGAGGGCCCTTCGAAATCGACGGATCGCGGCGAATCATGAGTCTGCTCGACGATCTGCTGGCGAGTTTCGTAGCCCAGCATCGCATGAAGTTATCGAGCGGCGACTACGATCCCTGCTACGTGATTAAGTAAAACCAAAGGTTAACTATTTGTTTTAGATAGAAAAACAGGGAAGTAGCACTGTGATGCAGTTCCTGTGATTCTGGCTTGCTGGCACTTAACATTTGTTCAAAGGATTTACTTGAGCAAGACTATGCCAGATAGCAAACACGTGAGATGGAATGAGCGTTTCGGTACGGATGCCGGCGCTGAGTCCAAGGCAGACGATGCGACCCTTGATGCTAACGAGCCTGCGGCGAATGATGCAGACGGTTGGCAACAGTACCGCCGGTGGATCTCGAAAGCGCCAGCGCCGAAGGGGCGACGTTCCGGTATAGATCCCTCCCTGTATTCCTGGAAAGGCTACCGTGACTGGAGCGACCAGGTGCGCCGTAACTGGTCGAAAGAGTCCACGGATGACAAGGACTGACACCAAGCCTCATGCATACGAAAACGCCGGCTTCATGCCGGCGTTTTCGTATGCAGGGCATTGTGAACCGAGTCCACATAAAAGCCGGAACTGCGTCTGGTTTCTGAGCTTTTTCAGACCCTGTGAATCAAGCTGTGACCGGCCTCACAGCCCGGAGCAAAGAGCGGTCCTATAGTCGTTCTTACTGAACACCAAACAACGCGATATGAGTATGTCTAACAAGCACCAGAATTCGGAATCTCCAATTGACTCATTGAAGAATGAATCGGCGCGCCAGCGCTGGGAGTTGTTCCATCGCGCGATCGCTCATGCGAAGGAATCGAACAATGCTGCCCTGCATGAAGCAGATACCGAGACAGGTGATGCTGAATGTGCGGGTCCGCTGCTGTCGATCGTCCGCTAGGCACTGACATGGAATGTTTCCTGCAATATCTGGATGACCTCGACGACCTGTACGGTGCCATCGGGCTGGTCTGGGAGCGGCTCCGCAGGACTCTGCTTAAACTGACCTCTACCCTCCTGGTCATCGCTGTGGGAGCCAGTGGAATCTCCCTTGCGCTCGCACATCCGCCCATTGCCCTCGCAACGTCAACAATGTTGTTTGTTACCTTACTGTACCGCTCGGTGACCGTTCCGTCGTCGAGGTGGGGAATTAGTAGCCACTAAGAGACCTCTGGCCCGTCTCCGGGCTTGAAATCGACCGTTAAGCCCCTATCGTGTCTGCCTTTGGTCAGGAGATAAGCGGCGTGGCTGACAAGCGCGATAAAACCCAGAAAGAGACACTCGGCTTCCAAACCGAAGTGCGCCAGCTGTTGAAGCTGATGATTCACTCCCTCTACAGCAACAAGGAAATCTTCCTTCGTGAGCTAATCTCCAACGCTTCTGACGCGGCCGACAAACTGCGGTTTGAGGCGCTTGCCCAGCCTGATCTTCTGGGCGAGGACGAGCTCACGATTCAGATAAGGATAGACAAGGAAAAGCGCCAGCTGTCGGTGACCGACAATGGCATCGGCATGTCCCGCGACGAGCTGGTCGACAATCTCGGCACCATCGCGCGCTCCGGCACGGCCGAGTTCCTCGAGCAGATGACGGGCGACCAGCAGCATGATGCACGGCTTATCGGCCAGTTCGGCGTCGGTTTTTACTCGGCGTTTATTGTGGCCGACAAAGTGACGGTGGATACACGCCGCGCGGGCGGTGACCAGGCCGTACGCTGGGAGTCGAACGGCGAGGGCGAGTTCACGATCGAGGACATCGATCGCGAGGAGCGTGGCACCCGCGTAACCCTGCACCTGAAGGACGACGGCGCGGAATTTGCGGAGCCATTTCGCATCGAGTCACTGATTCGCAAATACTCTGACCACATCGGCTTCCCCGTATCCCTGCACACGGAAGGTGAAGATGAGACCAAGGTTGTCAATTCGGCGACTGCACTCTGGACGCGCTCCCGAACCGATGTGGAGGACGAGGAGTACAAGGAGTTCTACAAATACCTGTCGCACGATTTCGCCGACCCGCTGGCATGGAGTCATAACCGTGTCGAGGGCAAACGTGAATATACGAGTCTGCTCTACATACCGGCTGCGGCGCCGTTCGACATGTGGAATCGCGAGGCACCGCGCGGTTTGAAACTCTATGTGCAACGTGTCTTCATCATGGATGACGCAGAGCAGTTTCTGCCGCTCTACCTGCGTTTCGTGAAAGGTGTGGTCGATTCAGCTGACCTGCCGCTCAACGTTTCTCGGGAATTACTGCAGCAGAACCCGGACCTTGCCGCCATGCGCAGCGCGCTGACCAAGCGTGCCCTCGACATGCTGGGCAAGCTGGCGAAGGGTGACGACTATGCGAAGTTCTGGGGAGAATTCGGCCAGGTACTCAAGGAAGGTTTGGTTGAGGACCATGCGAATAAGGACAAGCTGGCCAAACTGTTGCGCTTTGCGACGACACAATCCGGCACAGACGCCCAGGACCAGTCGCTTGATGACTACGTGGCTCGCGCGCAGGAGGATCAGGGCAAGATCTACTACATCCTCGCCGACAACTATGCGACGGCCGTTGCCAGCCCGCATCTCGAGCAACTTCTGAAGCGCGGTCTGGAAGTCCTGTTGCTGACCGATCGTATCGATCCGTGGGTCGTCGACGGCATCGGAGAGTACGAGGGCAAAGCGCTCGTCGACGTCAGTCGTTCCGCGCTGGACCTGCCCGAAGACGAAGAGGCAGCCTCGCTGGAGTCGATGAACGAGGAGCACCAGCCACTGCTGGAGCGAATCAAGGGCGTGCTTAGCGACCGGGTCGAGGCTGTAAACGTCAGCCGGCGTCTCGTCGATTCGCCAGCCTGTGTGGTCGCTGCCGATGACGACCTGAACCCGCAGCTTCGGCGTATGCTCGAAGCCAGCGGCCAGGAAATTCCGGAATCAAAGCCGATTCTCGAGATCAATGTTGAACACCCCCTGGTCTGCCGTCTGGCAGCTGAGGGGGACGACAAGCGCTTTGAGGAGTTGTCGAACATTGTGCTTGATCACGCCTTACTGGCTGAGGGAACGCAGCTCGACAACCCGGCCGCGTACGTGCACCGCATGAACAAACTGCTGCTCGATATCGAGTCAGGAACAAAAAATGACTGAAAAGCATGACAAAGACCTGCGGGACAAGCTCAGCGAGGAGCAGTACCGGGTTACGCAGTGCTCGGCCACTGAGCGGCCATTTACGGGCAAGTACGTCAATCATAAGGATGATGGCACCTATCACTGCGTATGCTGTGACGCGCCGCTGTTCAGCTCCGAGCACAAGTACGATTCGGGCTCGGGGTGGCCGAGTTTCTGGCTGCCGCAGGCGGGCGACGCCGTGCGGACGCGCACCGACGAGACCCACGGCATGGTACGTGTCGAGGCCGTCTGCGCCGCCTGCGACGCACACCTGGGACACGTATTCGAGGATGGTCCACAGCCCAGCGGTTTGCGATACTGCATTAATTCCGCATCCCTGGATTTTGAGGACCAACCTGAATGAATCAGTTCAAACTGCTGCTGGGTTTGCCAGCCGTAATCCTGATGGCTGCTTGTGGCCCGACAGAACAGGCCACAGTGAATGAGGCGCCTGCCGTGCAGGAGGAAGCCCCCGGCGCTGTCGCCACAAACTGCCCGAAGGCGGATGAAAGCGGCGTTGTCGAGATCCAGGAAGGGCTGACGGCGATGATCACCAGGAAGGGATATGGGCGTGCAGCGAAGAGCAAGGACTATGCCGATGTGCACACCACGCTGTGGTTGTACGATGAGGCGGCCGAAGGCGGTCGTGGCCAGGAGATCTGGGCATCCGGTGGTGTGGACCCGTTTCAGTTCCAGCTGGATGCCGGCCAGGTGATCAAAGGCTGGGATCTCGGCGTGAACTGCATGCTGCTCGGCGAAAAGCGTGAGCTGAAAATTGCCTCGGAGCTCGGTTACGGTGCGCGAGGCAAACCGCCGGTTCCGCCGAACGCCACCCTGTTATTCGAGATCGAGCTTGTCAATCTGACATCGCCGTAAACTCAAACTCAATGCGGCGGTTGACACTGCGGCCATAGCGCGTTGCATTGTCGGCAATGGGCAGGGACGAACCGGCGCCAACGACGACCAGCCTTTCCTTCGCTATCCCCCGCGAGTCGAGGTATGCGGCGACGGTCTCGGCACGCGCCTGGCTCAGCTGCCGGTTGCTGTTTTCATTACCTGTCGAGTCCGTGTGTCCGGTAATGGTAACGGTCGCTGCACGGCAGGCGTCTGCCAGCGCAACCACGCGGTCGAGAACGGGATAAGCGGACGCTCGCATCGCAGTACCTGATTCTGCGAAGGCAACCTGACCGGCCCTGAACGAGGAGAATTGCCGCTCGCAAAAACTCGCGGCTGTCGCGTCTGTGTTGATAACGGTGAGTTGGACATCGAGGTCCGCGGTCAATGGCATCGATTGACGCAGCGCCTGCAGGCGCTGCTCGGCGTCGGGCCTGTCAGATACCAGCGCCCTGACACGCAAACCGTGCTCAGTCAGGTTGGCGCTGGGTGTTTTCAAGCCTGCAAGCGCTGTTACGAGCTCAACTGTTGCGTCGTCCCACCATGCCGGGGCAACGCCAAACGGACGAAACTCGAATTCCGCCGCATGCGCCGGAAAGTGTTCTGATACAGCGTCGATGATGCGTTGTTCGTGGTGCTTCGATCGGGCGTGCCCGACAATGACCAGCTTGCCTCGATAGGCTGTGACCTGAAACTCGGCAGGGTCGGCTGCGGAGTAGGTGGCGGACCGGGGATCGGTATCCATCCGGCCCGGCCCGATGGGCAATGTCCATGCGATCCCGGCGAGCAGGATCACGACGGCGGCGGTATTGCGCAGACGCTGCGGCAAACGTCAGGCGCGTATTGCCTGGTCGCGCAATTCCCGGGCTTGCCCGATCCAGTCTTCACGATAAATACGAGAGCGGAATCCTTTCAGCCGCCTGGCGACGCGATCGATATCGTATTCGCTCATCTCGGCAATCTGCTGAAAGCTGAAGATGCCCAACTCGTTAAGTGTCTTCGCGATGGCCGGGCCGACGCCCTTTATCTGTTGCAGGTCGTCACGCAGGCTGTGTATCCCTGTCACCGGTTCGTCATCATAATCGTCGTCGTCGTCGTCGTCGTCGTCGTCGTCGTCGTCGTCGTCGTCAGGCTCTGGCTCATACTCGGGCTCTGCGTCGTACGGCTGGCCGGTTCCGTCCTCGGGTTCATCGCCGAATTCATCGCCGAATTCATCGCCGGGTTCATCGTCGAGTTCATCGTTGTCCGCAAGCAGCGCATCGGCATAGTCGTCAGCCGAATCATTTGACACGTCGAGGCCATCCGTCAGTTCGTGAGGATGCGTTACCGGCTCTATGCGCGTCTGGCCCTCGTCGGAACGTTCCTGCGCGGTTTCCAGTTCGCGGATACGTTCGCGAGCCTGATCGAGCTCCGACTCGAGCTGCTCGGCTTCTTCATTGCGCGTGCGAAACCGCTCGATGAGCGGCGGCAGGCGGTTTTGCCAGTTCTCAAGCTCCTGCGTCAATTTCTCGATGCGGGCGTCCTTCTGCTGCACGATGTCGTCTTCGGAGTTGCGCGACGCCATATCCGATTGCAGCTGGTCTCGCTCGCTAACCGCCACTTCGAGATTGCTGCGAATATCCTTGATCTCACGCTGGAGTTCGTCACGGCGCGCGAACGCCTCCTGTACCGCGATTGACAGCTCTTTCGCGCGATTCTTGGCGTCGGTGTGGGACGCCTGGAATTGACTGACCTGTTCCATCAGTCCCTTGTTCTGCTCGAGAAGCCGGTTGCCCTCGCGGCGTTGAGCGTCGATCTGGTTCTGCCACCCTGCGCTGACGGCCGCTTTTTCCTGAACAGCCCGATTTCCGCGGAGGATCCAGCCGACGATCGCGCCGATGACCGCCGTGATGGCCATCAGGGCGATGTGAATGACAGTTAATTCGGGCATAGGCTGGTTCCTGTACCGGCACCTGCTTAGACGACAGGCAACGGGGGGTAATTGTGTGCACAATACTGTGCTTCGAGCAGCTTGGTGTCGTGCAGTAAACCACCTTACATTACATAAGATCATAATTTTACAGCACAATTCACGAATCTATCCACCCCGGAATTAGCAATGAGTCAGCATCCTGTGACCGAAAGACTGTTTATCGACGGCCCGGTCGGTCGTCTTGAGGCCGTTATCGAGCGTCCGGGCGAGGGCGCGCTGGAGGGGTGCGCGGTCGTTTGCCATCCACACCCGCAGCATGGTGGCACGATGCATAACAAGGTCGTACATACGCTGGTGCGGGCCTTTGTGCGCTCAGGTTACGAGGCGCTGCGGTTCAATTTTCGCGGTACGGAGCAAAGCGACGGTGCGTACGACGAGGGCAAAGGCGAACTTGATGATGCGCTTGCGGCGATCGAGTGGATGCGTGCCCGGCACGCGTCCTACCCGCTGTGGCTTGCCGGTTTCTCGTTCGGTGCGGCAATCGCCGTCAAAGCGGCCGTTGCGACTCATGTTGACGGCCTCATCAGCGTCGCACCAGCCATCAGTCGTTTTGCGACCGGAATGGAATCACAGCCTGACTGCCCCTGGCTTATTGTGCAGGGCGACGAGGATGAGCTCGTCGACGTCGAAGAAACAGTGGCGTGGGTCGATAGCCTGCAGCCCGGGCCAGAGCTTCTTATCGTTCCGCAAGGCGAACATTTTTTTCACGGTCGTTTGACCGAACTGAGAGACGCAGCGATGGAGTTCATCGCACAATAAAAAAAGGCCGGGCAATGCCCGGCCTTAGTTTGTTTATCGGTTGTCCCGATTAAACCATGTCTTTGAGACCTTTCAGGGCAGAAACCTTGACAACTTTCGTTGCGGGCTTTGCCTTGAACATCATCTCTTCGCCCGTGAACGGGTTAACACCCTTGCGGGCTTTGCGAGCCGGCTTTTTCACGACACGCATCTTCAGAAGACCAGGAATGGAGAACATACCCGGGGCGCCACGTCCGCCAAGGTTTTTCTTGATCTGGCCGTTAAGCGATTCGAAAACGGCTGCAATGTCTTTGCGCGTCAGACCGGTGTCGTCAACAATCTTTGCGTAAATTTCAGATTTGGTAGGTGGCTTTTTGGTGTTCGCTGCCATGAAAAACTAACTCCTAATAAAAGACGAAACGGGCGAATGCCCGCTATGAAAGCGCAGCGACGATAACACTTTTTCAAGTGCTGCGTAAGCGTAAAAAGGCCTTTTTTTTAAGCTTTTTTTGCTGTAGCGGGGGGTAATAAAAAACGGGCCCGAAGGGGCCCGCTGCAAAACAATTCGAAAAGTAGAGTCGTTACGAATCCGTATAGAACTGGCGCTTGAACCTGACATCGGACGAATTGTCTGCTCCGGCCGGAGTGACCTTGATATCAAAGATCAGGGTCTCTTGATTAGCAACCGGCGTCTCGCCGATGTAGTAGATCGCAACGACATCACCCGGCTCCTCGATCTGGCGCATCGTGACGCTCTTGAGCTGTCCCGTCAGATTAACCGTCTTGACGGAGACCTCACCGGCGACCGGGGCGTTGTCAGACTTGCGGACGATGGATACGTTGAGCATCGCCCGGTTCTTGCTGCGCACAATATTGTATGCGCCCGCGACTTCGAGCGGTAACTGGTCTGTCGTCTGCGCGCTGAAATGCACAACAAAGTCGCCAATATCAGCCGATGTTGCTGCGGCTGGCTGAGCCTGAGGAACAGCCGCAGAGTCGCCTGGTCCGCCGCAGGCGCCTACAAGCGCCAGCAACGAAAAAGAGATCAGATTTCTTGCCAATGTCATCGGACTACGCCCTCTTTTTTTTCACTATAAACCATTCGCGGCGTCTTTGACGAGGAACTGTTTGTTGCGATGAGTCTCGCCACGTAACAGGCTGATTCTTGAGGGGGCGACGTCCAGGTAGTCTGCCAGTAGTCTGACGACGGCCTTGTTTGCTTTGCCATCCGCTGGTGGGGCGGTGGTACGAACGTGCAGGTCACCATTACGGATTCCCGCCACTTCATTGTGCCTGGCGCGGGGTGTTACCCGCACTGATAAGACGAGGTCATTTCCGTCCTGTCTCGTACAGGGTTCGAGCGCTGAAGTCAGTATGGTAATGGTTTGAAGCCGGCGACAATGATCGTTACTGCCGTAATCAATATGATCGCGAGAAGTGGGGAAAGGTCCAGGCCGCCGAGTGGCGGGATGATGCGGCGGAAAGGCCGCAAGACCCGGTCCGTCAGCGCGTGGATAATGGCGAGCGCCGGGTTATAGCCGCCCGGGGATATCCAGCTCAAGATGACGCGAATGATGATGGCGAAAACGAATAGCCGGAGTGTCAGGAGCACGAGATCTACGACCGCCGTCAAGGCTATCTCGCCAATACCCGCGGTCCTCCCGAAAATGAGGAGAATCAGCAGTATCAACAGGTACTGGATAATGAAAGCGACGACCACCGTTGCCGTATCGACGCGACCCACGGACGGGATAATGCGCCGCAATGGCACAACCACTGGCGATGTGACCTTCAGAATGGCCTGCGTAATCGGGTTGCGATAATCGGCGCCAAGCCACGGCAGTAAAATTCGCAGCAACAGCACGAACAGGTAGAGCTGCGCTACGGCATTGACAACAAAAACCAGTGCCTGGGTAACGTTATCGGGCATCATTTATTCCTTTCCGGATTCGTGTGCCTGGTTGGCAAGATCCACTGCACGATCACGTGCAGCGACGACGGCGGCACTGAAGATATCACGGAAACTGGTACCGTCGAGGTAGTCGAATGCGGCGGCCGTTGTTCCCCCGGGGGAACGGACCCGTGCGATCAGCGCGTCCATGGTCTCGCCGGATTGCTCCGCCATTTCGCCCGCTCCGCGTGCAGTTTCGAGCACAAGGGCGAGGGCGTCATCGTAGCTCAAGCCAAGATCGACGGCCGCCTTCACCAGCATATCGACAAGCAGGTAGAAGTAGGCAGGTCCCGTGCCTGATATCGCCGTCACCGTATCGATGTCGTCTTCGGTGGCGACCTTAACGACCGGGCCTGTCGTAGAGATAATATTTGTCGCGGCCCGCAGCTGGTATTCGCTGGTGTGCTCGTTGGCGCACAGCCCCGAGATGCCAAGACGCAATAACGCGGGCTGGTTGGGCATTACCCGAACGACCGGCAGCTTGCCACCCAGCCAGTTTTCTATGTCGCCACCGCGCACCCCTGCCGCGATCGAAATCACCAGCGGCCGGGTCGCCTGCACGATAGGAGCCAGGGGCTTGCAGACGTCGCACAGGATCTGGGGTTTGACCGCGAGCACGATGCATTCTGCTTCACGTACCACAGCTTCGTTGGACTCACGAATCTCGGCACCGGGCAGATCTTTCGCCAGCCTCTCGCGATGCTCGGCGAGCGGTTCAGATATGAGTATGTGGCTCGGTTCGTAGCCGGCCGAGAGCATGCCGCCTGCGAGTGCGCGCGTCATGTTGCCGCCACCAATGTATGCCACTTTTCCGTAGTCCATCTGGTCCTGCTCCTACGTGTCGCGCGCGCCGAACAGTGCTGTGCCGATACGCACAATCGTTGCGCCTTCAAAAATTGCTGCCCGGTAGTCTGCAGTCATTCCCATTGAGAGTGTATCCGTATCGATGCCGGCCGCACGAACCTGTTCTGCCAGTTCGCGCAGCACAGCAAAGGGCTTGCGCTGATCCTCGAACTCGGTTCGTATCGCGGGCAGGCACATCAGCCCGCGAAAATTCAGGTTGGGGAGCTCAGAGCACGCAGCAGCCAATTCCGGGACCGCGGCCGGCAGGACGCCCGACTTTGAGTCTTCGTCGTCGACGTTGACCTGCAGGCAGACATTCAGCGGCTTCAGATCTCCGGGTCGCTGCTCGGAAAGGCGTCGTGCTGTCTTGAGTTTGTCGATTGTGTGGACCCAGTCAAAGTATTCGGCGACCACGCGTGTTTTATTGCTCTGCAAGTGCCCGATGAAATGCCAGGTCAGGTCGAGGTCGGCGAGGGATTCGATTTTGTCGACGCCTTCCTGGACGAAGTTTTCGCCGAAATCACGCTGCCCGCAGGCGTGTGCCTCGCGGATCTTCTCCACGGGCTGCATTTTGCTCACCGCGAGCAATTGGACGCCGGCCGGGTCACGGCCGGCCTCAATCGCCGCAGAGTGCAGCAAATCGCTGATCAGCTTTAAGTTTTCCGTGACTCTAATCACGTTTTAGTCCGGTTGCTTCGCTATACTAGGCTCAATTCTGCCCGGGTTATGGTAAGTCCGGGCATTCAAAATGAGGGAGAAATATGGCCGTCGACGTTGCCCAGCTACTGTCGTTCGCGGTGAAGAACAACGCTTCTGACCTGCACCTGTCTGGTGGGGTGCCGCCCATGATCCGCGTCGATGGTGACATCAAGCGTATCAACATGCCGGCGCTAACCCACAAGGACGTCAATAGCATGGTGTACGACATCATGAATGACAAGCAGCGCAAGGACTACGAAGAGTTCCTCGAGACCGATTTCTCATTCGAGATTCCGAAGCTGGCGCGTTTTCGTGTTAATGCATTCAACCAGAACCGCGGGTCGGCAGCCGTCTTTCGTACCATTCCCTCCGAAATCCTGACGCTCGATGATCTGGGCGCGCCGCCGATTTTCAAGGACCTGGCGATGCACCCCAGGGGCATAGTGCTCGTCACCGGACCGACAGGTTCGGGTAAGTCAACGACGCTCGCCGCGATGGTCGACTACATCAACGAGAACAAACCGGACCACATCCTGACGATCGAGGATCCAATTGAATTCGTGCACGAGTCGAAAAAGTCGCTGGTTAACCAGCGAGAAGTTCATCGCGACACGCTTGGCTTTAACGAGGCGTTACGTTCGGCGCTGCGTGAAGACCCCGACATTATCCTCGTGGGCGAGCTTCGCGATCTCGAGACGATTCGCCTGGCGCTGACTGCAGCGGAAACCGGTCACCTCGTGTTCGGGACACTCCACACCAGTTCAGCATCCAAGACGATCGACCGTATCGTCGACGTCTTTCCCGCGGCCGAGAAAGAAATGGTCCGTGCTATGTTGTCGGAGTCGCTGCGTTCCGTTATTTCGCAGACTCTGCTGAAGAAGATCGGTGGTGGACGTGTTGCCGCGCACGAGATCATGGTTGGTACGCCGGCTATTCGAAACCTGATCCGCGAAGGCAAGATCGCCCAAATGTACTCGGCGATCCAGACCGGTCAGAACTCGGGCATGCAGACACTCGACCAGAACCTCGCTGAACTCATGAGCAAGGGACTGATCAACAAAGAAGAGGCGCGCTTCAGGGCCGTCAACAAGGAAAATTTCTAACGGGCGGCGTTAGCGGCCTGACGGGAGACTGAAACGATGGAACGCGAACAAGCGGTACGACTGACACAGAATCTGTTGCGAAAGATGGTCGAGCGCGAAGGCTCAGACCTGTTCTTGACCTGTGGGTTTCCGCCGGCGATCAAGGTCGATGGCACGATCCACAAAGCAACCGATACACCGCTCTCGCCCGACCAGGCGGCGATGATGGTGCGTTCCATCATGAACGACAAGCAGACCAAGGAATTCGATTCGACCAAGGAATGTAACTTCGCCATTGCCCCGCAGGGCATCGGCCGTTTCCGCGTCAGCGCGTTCATTCAACAGGGCCTGGTCGGCGCCGTATTGCGTACGATTACGACGGAAATCCCGACGCTTGAGGAGCTCGATCTGCCCCCGATCCTCAAAGACGTGGTCATGAACAAGCGTGGCCTCTGCATCATCGTTGGCGGCACGGGTTCAGGTAAGTCGACAACGCTTGCGGCCATGATCGGGCATCGTAATGAGAACTCGCGCGGTCACATTATCTCGATTGAGGATCCGGTTGAGTATGTGCACCCGCATAAGGGCTGCGTGATTACGCAACGCGAAGTTGGCGTTGATACCGATTCCTGGCACGCGGCGCTGAAGAATACTCTGCGCCAGGCGCCGGACGTCATCCTGATTGGTGAGATTCGCGATAAGGAGACCATGGAGTACGGCATTCAGTTTGCGGAGACGGGCCACCTTTGCCTTGCCACGCTGCACGCTAACAGTGCCAACCAGGCACTCGATCGAATTATTAACTTTTTCCCTGAGGAACGTCGCCAGCAGCTGCTGATGGATCTTTCCTTGAATACGAAAGCGTTCGTCTCGCAGCGCCTCATTCCACGCGAGGGCGGTATCGGGCGTATCGCTGCCATGGAGATCCTGCTCAATACGCCATTGATCGCGGATCTCATCTTCAAAGGTGAAGTCGGGCAGATCAAGGAGATCATGGCCAAGTCGACGCGACTCGGCATGCAAACCTTCGACCAGGCCCTGTTCACGTTGTACGAGAACGCCGCTATCACCTACGAAGAAGCCATGCGTAACGCGGATTCCAAGAACGAGCTGCGCCTGCGCATCAAGCTTGAGAGTAAGCGCGACTCATCGATTGCCGACCAGCAGTCGGAAAGCCTGCGCATCATGGAAGAGGACACGGCTCAGACCTTCTGAGCACAAGGAACCACTCGCAGATGAACGTCAAACCGCTATTCAAATTGATGGTAGAGAAAAAGGCCTCGGATCTTTTCTTTGCGCCGTTCGCACCCGCCAAGATCAAGATCGAAGGCAAGATCATGCCGGTCAACAAGCTCGAAATGACGCCGAAGATGGTCAAGCAGGCCGCACTCGAGCTTATGGATGCGGAGCAGATGGAGTTCTTCACCCGCGAGCTCGAGATCGACTTTGCCTTGTCCGAAGAGGGGCTCGGGCGGTTTCGCGTAAACGTCTTTCACCAGCGCGGCAATGTCGCGATGGTATTGCGATACATCACCAACGAGCTGCCAACGCTCGATGAGCTGGGCATGCCCCCACAGCTCAAAGAGCTCGTCATGTTGCGTCGTGGCCTGATTCTTATGGTAGGTGCAACCGGCGCCGGTAAATCGACAACGCTGGCCGCGATGGTCAATCATCGCAACGAGAAAACCTCATCGCACATTCTGACGATTGAAGACCCAATCGAATTCCTGCATCCCAACAAGCAGTCGATTATCAACCAGCGCGAAGTTGGTCTGGATACGAAATCCTACGCACGCGCACTTCGAAGTGCCGTACGTGCCGCGCCTGACGTTGTCCTGATCGGTGAGATTCGTGATACCGAGTCGATGCGAGCTGCGCTCGACATGGCGGGCACCGGTCACCTGGTTCTTGCAACGGTCCACTCAAACAACGCGGCCGAAACTCTGGACCGAATCATCAACCTGTTTCCGCAGGAACAGCATGCCCAGGTCTTTATGGATATAGCACATTACCTGCGAGCCATTCTCTCGCAGCGTCTCGTGCGGGCGCGGAACGGCAAGCGCGTCGCTGCGGTAGAGCTCATGCTCAACACGCCGCATATCAAGGACCTGATCCTGAAAGGCGATATTTCTGCTGTTAAGGAAGCCCATAAGGATTCGGGCGAGGCTGGCATGCAGAATTTCGACGAGGCGTTGCTGCAGCTATACAAAGACGGCACGATCACGCTCGAAGAAGCCATGTCGCACGCCGACTCGCGTTCCAATCTCGAAGCGAAGGTCAACTTCGGCGGATAGCACTGGCCGAAGCGTGACTACCAGGCTACGGTCGCTGCATCAAATACGGGTCCGTCCACACAGACGCGCTTCATCGCCGCACCCTCGGGCGTATTGATTTTCACCGCACACCCGGCGCAACCGCCGACGGCGCAGGCCATGAACTCCTCAAGTGAGACCTGGCACGGCAGGCTGTAGCGCGCTGCAAGCTCGGCGACAGCCCTGAGCATGGGCGTCGGACCGCAGGCGAACACCTCGACTTTCGCAAGTTCATCGTCCCCAAGTGTCGACAGCCAGCGGTCCGCGAGATCGGTTACGTAGCCGTTATGGCACCCTTCGTAACCCTGCAAACTCGTGAGCCGCGCAGGCGTACCCCAGCTCTCAAGCAATGGCATCGTGCTCGATACGTCATCATCAATGCCGTTGATGGCAATGGACGACCTTTTCAAGTCAAACGGAAAGGGGATTTCAGAACCCAGAATGGCGAACGGTTGCCACTCGCGCGCGTCCTGGCGCAGCCAGTCTGCGATGTAAATCATGGGCGGGATACCGACGCCGCCGCCGATCAATAGCGTGTTGGGGCGCTCTGGCGACATGCGAAACGGCTGGCCGATGGGGCCAAGAACACTGACTTCCTCGCCCGCCTGTTTTTGCGATAGCAGGCGCAGGCCCTGGCCGACAATCTTATAGAGGATCTCGATCCAGTCGCTGCCAGCGCGCATGATCGACAACGGCCTGCGCATGGGCAGCGATGTGTCACAGGTTATGTGGACAAAACTGCCGGGTTCCGCAGCAGCGGCACACTTTGGCGCGCGAATTCGCATGATGAACTGGTCGCCCGAAAATTCGTCGACCGACAGGATCGTTCCATCCTCAACAAAAATCGACCCACGGTTCTGCTGGGCCTTTTGCTGTGCTGCTGTGAGCGCCATCCTACAGACGCGCGGCCATGGTCTTGCCGACGCGATCGAGTACCGCCATACGCACGGCGACTCCGTTGGTGACCTGCTGAGTAATGACCGACTGCGGGCCATCGGCGAGTGCGCTCTCGATCTCGATACCGCGATTCATTGGGCCCGGATGCATCACGATGGCATCAGGTTTCGCCAGTTTCATGCTCTCGCGGCTAATGCCATAGTTCGCGAAATACTCGTCGATACCCGGGATGCCGTCGAGGTTACCGATACGCTCTCGCTGGATGCGCAGCGCCATTACAACGTCTGCATCAGCGAGCCCCTCGGCGAGGTTGTGAATGATACGAGCACCCGGAACCCTGCTCTGATCCGGGGCAAGAACCGGTGGCGAGATCAGGCGCAGATCGCCAACCCCGAGTGTTGTCAGTGCATGTGTCGCCGACATCGCGACGCGCGAGTGGCTTATGTCCCCCACGATCGCGACGGCCAGATTCTCAAAAGAACCTTTGTGCTGGCGCATCGTCAAGACGTCGAGTAAGCCCTGCGTCGGGTGCGACACGTCGGATTCACCAGCATTGAGAACGCTGACATGCGGCAACACATGCCGCGCGATGTAAGCGGGCACGCCGGCGCTGGCATCACGCACGACCATGATGTCGACGTGCATGGCCTCAAGCGTGTAAATCGTGTCGAGAATGCTTTCGCCTTTCTTGCGCGATGAGGTGTTGACGTCGAGATTGAGCACATCGGCGCCAAGGCGCTTGCCGGCCAGGTCAAATGATGCCCGCGTGCGGGTGCTGGCTTCAAAGAACAGGTTTGCGACGGAGCGTCCTGCGAGTGACTGGCTGCGTGCCGGCAGCACGCCGGGCTCGGTCAGGTAGCCCTCGGCATCGTTGAGTATGTCAGTCAGCAAGGTCTTGTCGAGACCATCGAGGGTCAGCAAATGCCGCAAGCGACCATTTGCATCAAGCTGCAGTGACGCTTCGTTTTCGAGTGTTTCTTTAGGATCTGCGTTCATCGCGGCGGCATTTTACTCGCTTGCCAGATATCTTTCAGCGATAAATACGGCTGCGGCGCTGTCAATCATCTCCTTCGAGATGCGGCCTCGGGTTCCAGCCGCGCGGGCGTTCTTCAGCACGCGCTCTGCCTCGACCGATGTGTGCCGTTCGTCAACGGTATCGATCGGCAGTCCGAAGGGCTCGAGTTCGCTGATGAAAGCATCCACCTGCTCCTGAATATCGCTCGGCGAGCCGTCGGCGTGTGCCGGCATGCCCACCACGAGCAAGGTCGGGCGCCACTCAGTGATGAGCGCCGCGATGCCATCGAGATCAACGCCGGTGTCCCGATTGTTGACGACGCCCAGAGGGCTGGCCGAGCCCGTAACGTCCTGACCGACCGCAACGCCGATGCGCCGCAATCCGAAATCAAACGCGAGAATCGTGCGAGGTTGGGACAACTCAGGCGTGCCCGGCGTCCGGTGACATGCAGGCGATGTCGATGCCCAGGGTGCGCGCTGCTGAATCCCAGCGGTCTTCAAACGGGATGTCGAAGACGATTTCGGGCGTCGCCGGGACATTCAGCCAGGAATTCGCGAGCATCTCGTCTTCAAGTTGCCCGGGCTCCCAGCCCGCATAGCCAAGTGCCACCAGTGATTGTTCAGGCCCTTCGCCTGTGGCCATCGCATCGATAATGTCACGTGACAGCGTTAAGCAAATGCTGTCCGAAACGGCGAGTGTGTTTTCGTAGCTCCGCTCAGGGCCATGCAGTACAAAACCGCGCTCGGTGCCGACAGGGCCACCCGACAGCACCGGGCTGTCGGCCGTCCCGGGATCCGGGTCATGAACTGAGAGCTGCTCGAACAGGCCGCCGAGCTTCAAAGTTGTAGGACGATTAATGACGATGCCAAGCGCGCCCTCATCGTTATGTTCACAGATGAGCGTTACCGTGGTGCTGAAATTGGGATCCAGCATGCCTGGCATTGCGATAAGTAGCTGATTTGTTAGCGAACGGTCCGTTTGCATAGGGACAGTATCTGCCCATCAGTCGCCCTGTACAAGTTGCTCCGTGAACAGGAACTTGTACTCGAACGCGACCGTTTCGTACTCGCTGGCCATCGGTGCCGGGAACTCGTCGAAGGGTGACGCGCGCTGGATGATGTCGACGGACGCAAGATCCAGAATGGCAGAGCCGCTGGATTTGCTGACCGTCGCTTCGATCAGGTCGCCGCTTTCGTTGATGCGTACCAGCAGGGTTGGGCTGCCGGTCAGGTTCTCCAGCTTGCCGAGCTCAGGCAGGTATGCAGCGCCGACCGCCTCAATGCGACGCTTCCAGGAATCCAGATAAGCCGCCGCGACGGATTCGCGCGTGTCGGCGGAGATGATGAGTTGCTGCGGGTCGTCGTCAGTCAGGAGAAAACTCGCCTTGTCTTCCTGCGGTAACGGCAAGGTGAGCTCGCTGCCTGCTTCCATCGCAATAGCTACGCTGTCCTGTGCCTGCGGATCGGTTCGCGGGTCGATGGGCACCTGCCGGTCACTTGCGTTCGCGGAAGCGAGCACCTCGTCGGCAGATCGTTCGTGAGCCTTGGCGTCGTCCAGCGCGGTGCCGTCCTCGACGCCCTGGTTGTCCGCCGGCAATGCGCTTTCCAGCGGCGCTGACGGCCGGATCTGGTCGGTGATGTTGCCGTCACCTTTCTGGCTCGCCTGCGCCAGGTAGGCGGCTTCGTCGGGTCGGTCGATTTGCTGGTCGGGTGCTGCGACGATCGTGACTTCAAGCGAGATCGCATCGGCGAACTGATCCGTGAATGCGGCATTAAACGTCACGCCGATGATCAGAATTCCATGGACAAGGGCAGCCAGGAACAGCATGGCGGGCAGCCGGTCCGGAATGACCGGAGCCACAAGCCGTAGCTCATCGAGAGGGTCGACAATAACTGCTGGATTCGCCATATTCGCGCGAATATTCCGCCATTTCCTTTACATAAACAAGGGATTGGATCACATCCAACCAGGGGACAGTCACCTTTAAGCAAAGGTGACTGTCCCCTCTAGGAAAAGGTGACTGTCCCCTATGGGAGTCGTGCCTGGATGGCGTCGAACATCTGGCCCGCAATATTCAGCTCGAACTGCTTGTCGAGTTCCCTGATGCCGGTCGGACTGGTGACGTTGACCTCGGTCAGGTAGTCGCCGATGACGTCTATGCCGGCGAACAGCACGCCCGCGTCACGCAGGGCGGGGCCGACCTGTTCGCAGATTTCGAAGTCGCGTGTCGACATCTCCTGCCCCTTGGCGACCGCACCAGCGACCATATTGCCACGGTTGTCGTCACCAGTCGGAATGCGGGCCAGCGCGTACGGTACGGGCTTGCCCTCTATGAGCAGGATGCGTTTGTCCCCAGCGGTAATTTCCGGGATGTACACCTGGGCCATGGCGAAGTTCCTGCCATAGTCGGTGAGTGTCTCGAAAATGACGTTGGCGTTCTTGTCGCCCTTATTGACGACGAAGATTGAGCGGCCGCCCATGCCGTCGAGCGGTTTTGCCACGACACGATCGTGCTCGGCAAGAAAAGCCTTCATTTCGACCATCGATCGTGTGATCAGCGTCGTTGGCGTGCACTGCGGAAACCACGCGGTATAGGCCTTCTCATTCATATCGCGCAGCGCCTGGGGCGCATTGACGATCAACGCGCCGTCTATCTGGGCACGATCGAGAATGTAGGTCGTATAGACATATTCCATGTCAAACGGCGGATCCTTGCGCATCAGAATCGCGTCGAGGTCGCCGAGTTCGATTTCCTGGCGGTCGCCAAACTCATACCAGTCGTCGTTATCGTCGCGAACATGCAAAAGTGTGGACTGTCCCAGCGCCTTACCCGACAGCAACCTGACATCCTTTTGTTCGAAATAATGAATTTCGGCGTTACGGCGCTCAGCTTCCAGCAACATGGCAAGCGACGAGTCTTTGTAGGGAGTTATCGAGGCAATCGGGTCCATTACGATGCCGATTTTCAGGGATTTTTCTGCCATCTCTCGCCGATATTCCGTGGATCTGCTTCAGGGCGGCCCACTATACAGCGAAATCGCGCGTAAGCGCCCGAATTCATGAGATTTTGCACAACGTGGCGGGCGTCGTAGCGGGAGTTATGTCAATATGGTAAAAGTCGGTTTTCAACGTGGGGAAATTCGGTGTCCAGTAACGCGTCAAGGTCCTTAAATGGGCTCAAGATTCTTGTAATAGACGACAGCAAAACCATTCGCCGAACCGCCGAAACCCTGCTCTCCAAGGAGGGGTGCCAGGTGTTTACGGCCATTGACGGGTTCGATGCGCTTTCGAAGATCGCCGATCACCAGCCTGACCTGATTTTCGTGGACATCATGATGCCGCGCCTTGACGGCTACGAAACGTGCTCGCTTATCAAGCACAATAAAACATTCCGGGAGACGCCCGTTATCATGTTGTCTTCCAAAGATGGCCTGTTCGACCGCGCGCGAGGCCGCATCGTGGGATCCGAACAGTACCTCACCAAGCCATTCACGAAAGATGAACTGCTTGGCGCAATATCCAACCAGATTAACTAAGGGCTACACGATGGCAGTCGTTCTTATCATTGACGATTCACCGACGGAACTTCACTTGTTCCAGAGCATGCTTGAGAGAGCCGGCTTCGACACGCTTGTGGCTGACAGCGGTGAGGAGGGAATACGGCAAGCCATCACAGCGCGGCCGGATTGCATACTCATGGATGTCGTCATGCCGGGCATGAACGGCTTCCAGGCAACACGCAAGCTGACCAAGGATCCGGCCACAGAGTCCATACCGGTCATCATGATCACCACCAAGGATCAGGAGACGGACAAGATCTGGGGCATGCGCCAGGGCGCGGTCGAGTATCTCGTCAAACCGGTGGCCGACAAGGAACTGGTGGCCAAGATTAACTCGGTGATGGCTGCATAGATGAGCGGATCCGCTGATCTTGCGGCGCTCGTCGAGCAACCGTTTGAGTTGCTCCAGGAAATCGAGCGGCGCAGTCGCGCTGTGCATGCAGGACAGGGGGCGGGCGCCTCGCCTGATGAGTGGGTTGGCGTCGGTTTTCGCATCGGTGAAGAACAGTTTGTCGCGAGCCGTGAGCAGGTTCGCGAAGTTTTGATGCTGCCCGATGCCGTGACGCGTGTGCCTGGCGCAAACCGATGGTTGCTGGGCATCGCTAACCTGCGAGGTCAGCTGTTGCCGCTGATTGACGTCAAGCTGCTGTTGGGCAGCGGTCGAACGACGCTGCGCCGCACAACGCGCGTTATCTCGGTAAACCATCGTGAAGTACCGGCCGGCCTCGTTGTTGACGAAGTGCTCGGATTTCGGCGCTTCATGGATCATGAACTCACAAACGAAGCTGCGGAAACCATTGTTCGCTGTGATCGTTTTCTTGGCGGGACTTACCAGCGGGGCGATGAGTCCTGGCCCGTTTTTAATTTATTCGATCTGGTCGAAAGCAACATGTTTCTGCAGGCAGCTGCGGAATAGAAGGTCTGAAGAATTATGGCCAATAAAACTGACAATGCGTCTACATTCAAACTGGTTGCGGGACTGGCCGCGCTCCTGCTGCTTGTCGCAGGCGCGCTGGTTTACCTGCAGGCAGCCGGTGGCGGCGATTCGTCCGCGTCCGAACTCGCGGCACGGTCACAGGCGATTCCATCGCAGGCAGCACGTGCTCTGAACGGCGAGGTCGGGGCATTCGACGAGCTTGATGCGAGCCTCAGGAAAGTCGCTTCGCTAAGACGTGGCGTCTCGTTGGGACGCTCGGCCGACTGGCAGCAGCTCGAGTCACAGGCGTCTGCCATGCTGGCGAAACGGGAAGAGGTCGAGGCCGTGAACGCCGCAGCCGCGCAGGCCGCGACCGATGCAACGGCCATCCTCGAAGGTTCCAATGGGCTTTTGGACCGCTCCGGTGCGACGGCCATCATGCAGGAGTTCCAGCAGCGCGCCGACCGCATTCGCCAGACAACCACCGCATTGCCAGCGGGTGGCGACACGGCAGCGTCGGCCATTGCTGAGGATGTGGCGTTCCTGCGTAACGTTGCGAACGGCTTGGCGGGTGATGCCAGTAACCTGGATCTCAGGCCATTGAATGCCGCAGGCCGCGAAACCCTGCTCCAGCCTCTTTTGGGCCGTATCGCCAGTCTTGAGGAACAGTCGGAAATGCTTAGGGCCAACCTTGGCCAGGTCAACGATCTGCTTGCTACGCAGACACAGCTCGCGGCGAGTGCCAACCAGTTGCTAGGATCGGCTTTCGACTCGTCGGGCGGCAGTATCCTGCCGGTGGTGCTTAATAATTCATGGATCCCGATCGGATTGGTCGGACTGGCTTTATTGTTGGTCATCGGTCTGCAGGTCCTGCATGGCAAGAGCGCCATCTTCGAACGCAAGGCGCGCGAGCAAGCTGAGCAGAACGATCGCAATCAGCAGGCTATTCTCCGACTGCTCGACGAGATGGGCAGCCTCGCTGATGGTGACCTGACCGTCGAGGCGACGGTGACCGAAGACATCACCGGCACAATTGCAGACTCCTTTAACTTTGCCATTGAGGAATTGCGCAAGCTTGTCGCGACGGTCAACAACACGGCCCTCATGGTTGATATGGCAACCAAGCAAACCGAAAACACCGCGGCTCATCTTGCGAAAGCTGCCGATAACCAGGCGAGAGAAATCAACGCTGCAACGGAGTCGATCGTATCGATGGCCGCATCGATCGAAGAAGTGTCCGGCAATGCTGAGCGCTCGTCTGACGTTGCTCGCCATTCGGTTGAAGTAGCGCACAAGGGTGGCGAAGCTGTGCGGCGCACGATCGACGGTATGAATGCGATTCGCGAGACAATTCAGGAAACGTCGAAGCGCATCAAGCGCCTCGGTGAGAGCTCGCAGGAGATTGGGAACATCGTCGAGTTGATTAACGATATCGCGGAGCAGACCAACATCCTCGCGCTCAACGCGTCGATCCAGGCATCGATGGCTGGCGAAGCAGGACGCGGGTTCGCGGTGGTGGCCGACGAGGTGCAAAGACTCGCCGAGCGCTCGACCAACGCGACCAAGCAGATTGAGGTACTGGTGCGCACGATTCAGGCCGATACTAATGAAGCTGTCGTTTCGATGGAGCGCAGTACGACCGACGTTGTCGGTGGTGCATTGCTTGCCGAAAACGCCGGTGCGGCTCTCGACGAAATCGAACAGGTATCGAACCAGATCGCGAGCCTCGTACAGAACATTTCCAGCTCGGCTCGCCAGCAGGCGGGATCGGCTGCCGACGTTACGAGGCGCACGACACGCCTTCGGGAAATTGGTGACCAGACGGGCAAGGCAACGACCGCAACGGCAGCTTCGATTTCAAAACTGTCCGAGCTTGCGACACAGCTCAGGAAGACGGTCGAGGGCTTTGCACTGCCGGCAGACATGATGCAGGCGAGTGCGCTGACGCGCACCGCATCCAATGCGGTTCCGCCCCACGCGGCACCGGCAAAACCGCAGGTGAAAGCGGGATAAGGCTCTTGGAGCTGGATTCGCGAGCGACACGGACGACCAGATGACGGGCGACACGGGTATTCATGAGCACATGATCGGCGATGCTGGCGGCCAGGGCGCTGTTAGCGCGCTGGCGATCGTCAGTACCGAGCTCATGGAGACGATTCGCAATGCGCACCTCGCGCTGGAGGACTGCGTTGACGGTCGAGGTGGCACAGCAGCGCTAACGCGTGCCGGCGAGTTGCTGCACCAGGCTGTCGGCGCATTGCGCATGACTGAAACCTACGGTGCGGCGCTGCTCGTCGAGGAAATGGAGCTGACCTGCAGCTACCTCTCGGCGTTGCGATCAGGCAAAGGGCGAGAGGATGGACTGGACGCGCTGACCCGTTCGATGGTCCAGCTGCCGATTTATATCGAAAGACTGCTTGGCGGTGGTCGTGATATCGCGCTCGTATTGCTGCCGATGCTCAATGATCTGCGCGCCGCACGTGGCGAGCCATTGCTTTCTGAAGGTACGCTGCTGCTGCTTAACCTGTCGCCAAAGCGCTCCGAGGACAGGGCGGGTGCACGCAAAGGTACCGGTGAAGATCCTCTTGTCGTTGCCCAACGGCTGCGACCGAAGTTCCAGTTGGCGTTGCTCGGCTGGATCAAGGGTGGTGACAGCAAACGCCACCTCGATACCCTGACCAAGGTTGCGGCGGCGCTGGAGCATTCAGCGACGCGCGACGACATGTACCAGTTGTGGTGGGTAGTCGGCGGCGTACTCGAGTCCCTGCAGAATGGCGGGCTCGAAACTTCCGTCGCCCTGAAGCGCCTGCTAGGCCAGGCCGACCGGCAACTCAAATATGTCATCGACGAAGGCCTGCTCGCGTTCGAGAAGCATCCGATTGATGACCTGCTGAATAATCTTCTTTACTACGTTGCACGCTCGTCCAGCTCTGGTGAGCGCATTGGCGATATTCGAGCGGCGTTCAACCTGGCCGAATTGCTGCCGGGCGACGAACAGGTTGAGAGCGCGCGCGAGGCGCTGTCGGCGCCAAGCGTCAAGCTCATGGAGACGGTTGGTTCGGCGATTCGCGAGGACCTCGGAAAGGTCAAGGACGTTCTCGATATCTTCGTGCGCACGGGGATGAACAAGTCCTCGGAACTTGTGCCGCAGCTCGAGTTGTTGAAGAAGATCAGTGACACGCTCGGTGTGCTGGGGCTCGGTGAACTGCGTGGCGATATTGACGGCGAGATCGATCGCCTGAAGTCTGTTGTTGAGCTGGGCGGCGTTGCCAACGATCGCATCATTCTCGACATTGCCTCGACGCTGCTACGCGTAGAGGATCGACTCGAACAACAGCTGATCCGTCTTACGATGCCGGCTCCGGTGGAAGCTGAGGGCGCGCCCGAAAACGACGATGAATTCCGCAAGGTGGCGGAGTCAGTCATGCGCGAGTGCATCATCAACCTCGCGCGTATTAAGGAGACGATCAGCCAGAGTATTGCGGCGCAGGCGCCGTCCGCCGGACTCGACAATGTTCCGTCGCTGATCAACGGTATTAAAGCGGGCCTGCTCATGCTCGACAAGACGCGGGCCATGGAAGTGGTGGATCGCGTTGGCAACCTGGTGACAGCGATGCTCGGCGCCGGCGGACCTCTTGGGCTGACGCAGAAGGAAACCGATCGGCTCGCCGATGCCATTGTTTCCATTGAGTACTACATGGAAACGGTCAAGGCCGGGCGAAGTGAGCCCTGGTACATGCTCGATAATGCCGAAGCGTGCCTGGCTGTGTTGCGAGACGTCGAACAGCGGCTCCGGGAGACAACGTTCACGGCACCGGAAACCGCGGCCGAGCCGACGCAAAAACTCGAAGCCCTCGATATCGAGGCTGTTGGGCAACGTGCTTTGGCGGAGGCGGCGACACGCGAAGCGCAAATGCAGGCGACAGAGGTCATGCCTCTGCCTGTCGTGGCCCCGGATGCCGAGCATCCGGATCCCGAGCTTCTCGAGATATTCATCGAGGAAGCCAAGCAGGAAATCGCGTCGATCAAGCGGCATCTTCCGCCCTGGGCGGCCTCGCCTGACGACATGGAGATGCTCATCACGGTGCGGCGTTCGTTCCACACGCTCAAAGGCAGTGGCCGTATGGTCGGCGCCGAGCGCATTGGCGAGTATGCCTGGGCGGTCGAGAACCTTCTAAATCGCCTGATAAACCGCACGCTCAAGCGCACACCGCCGATGGTCGACTTCGTGCTGCAGGCAGCCGCGGCAGTGCCCGAGCTCATTGAACAGCTCGAGGTTGGAGCCGAGCCAACATCCGATATCAGTCTCCTGATCGCGAGGGCGAATGCCTTTGCAGACGGCGATCCGAATGCAGCGATGCTGACGGTTAGCCGACCGGTAAGCGACGCGCCGGTCGCCGACGAGCGTGCGCTGGAGATGGATCCGGTTCTGCATGACATCTTCTCCAAGGAGACGGCCGGGCACCTCAAAGTCATTACGGATTATCTTGAGGCTTGCGAGGGCCACGAGCCGCCGTTCGATGTCACCGACAAACTGCATCGTGCCTGTCACACGCTGCACGGCAGCGCGAACATGGCGAACGTCGATCGTGGTGTCGCCGTGGCGGCTGCGCTGAATCGCTTCGTCCGGCACATCTACGACCACAAGATCGGGTTCCAGAAGTCGGGACTTGACGCTTTGCGCGCCGCTTCGCGCGCCATCAACAGTATCGTTGGCGATATCAATAACCCGGATCGTGACCGGGCTGATTACACGGCGCTCATTGAGCACATTACGCGGCTGACGAATGCCGTTCAGGCCGCGTCGATACCGGCGCCACCGCCGAAGAAGCCGGCGCCGCCCGCCGCGGTGCCCGCGCCCGAGCCCCTGATCGAAGAGGCCGCTGAGGATGCCGAGTACGATGCGGAGATCGCGGCGATCTTCACGGAAGAATCGGCGGAGCTGCTCGAGTCCGCGGACAAAGCGCTCGTTGAGTGGATCAAGGAACGGTCGGCGCAGCCGATGGATGAACTCAGGCGTCACCTGCACACCTTGAAGGGTGGTGCACGTATGGCCGGCATCACCTCGATGGGCAACCTGAGCCACGAAATCGAGACGCTCCTGATTTCGGTGGACGACGGTCGCGTCAAGGCCACCCCCGCAGTAGAAGACCTCTTGCAGCGGGCAATCGATGAATTGCACCGTATGCGTGATCTGGTGATCGCGAGCAAACCGGTGCGTGCTGCCGCCGAACTGGTGCAGCGTATCCAGCAGGCCAACGCCGGATTCGAGGTTGCCGATGATACGGATGTGGAAATGGCGCCCGACGATACGAGCGTCGAAGAGGCGCCGTCAGTAGCGTTCACGATCGAGCCGGATGACACGGTCAGCATGGTGATCGTGGATTCGCCGCTGGCCGATGAGCTTGCCCAGATCGGTGCCAGCAAAGAGACGCCTGTCGAAGAAGCGCTGGCCGTAGTCGAGCCCGAGCCCGAGCCCAAGCCAGAGCCAGAGCCAGAGCCAGAGCCTGAGCCTGAGCCAGAGCCAGAGCCTGAGCCGGAGGTTGTGGACGCGCCCAAAGTGACACCGGCGACACCGCCACCGTCGGCCGAGAAACCCGCGGCAGCGAAGAAAGCACCGGCCGACGTCCGGCCGCTGCGAACCGCCGACCAGCGACAGGAGTTCGCGCGTGTTGATGCGGATCTGCTGGAAGACCTGCTCAACGCGGCAGGCGAGATCAGTATCTATCACTCGCGCCTGAATCAGCAGGTTAGCTCGTTTGAATTCCACGTCGATGAACTCGAACAGACTGTTGCGCGGCTGCGTGAACAACTGCGTAAGCTAGAGATCGAAACGGAAGCGCAGATCATGCATGGCCATCAGGACACGCTGGTGGCACGCGATTTTGATCCGCTCGAACTCGATCGATATTCGAATATTCAGCAGCTGTCGCGCGCGCTGGCCGAGTCGGCCAATGATCTGGGTAGTCTCAAGGACCTTTTGAAGGCGGTTACCACTGAGGCTGAGGGTTTGCTCGTACAGCAGTCCCGAGTAACGGCAGAACTGCAGGATGGCCTGATGCGCACGCGCATGGTGCCGTTCGATCGGCATGTCCCGCGCCTGACCCGGCTCGTGCGGCAGGTCGCGGAGGAGGCCGGGAAACGCGCTGAACTGGCCGTGGAAGGCGCCTCGGGTGAGCTCGATCGCCAGGTGCTCGACAAGATGATGCCGCCGTTCGAGCACATGTTGCGCAATGCCGTCGTGCATGGCATTGAAGATGCGAGCGCACGCCAAAAAGCCGGCAAGCCCGCTGTCGGGCGTATCACTATCCGCCTGCATCGCGAGGGTGCGGAGATGGTCATCGATGTGTCCGATGACGGCGCGGGACTGAATGTTGAGTCGATTCGGCGCAAGGCCTACGAGATGGAATTGCTGAGTCCGGAGAGCAAGGTTACCGACGAAGAGATCATGGACCTCGTATTGACGCCGGGCTTTTCAACAGCCGGTACCGTGACACAGTCCGCAGGACGCGGTGTGGGCATGGACGTTGTCGCCAATGAGGTCAAGAAACTCGGCGGCTCGTTGCGGATTTCTTCAGTGACCGGTCAGGGCACTAACTTCACTGTGCGGCTGCCGTTCACTCTGGCAATTACCCAGGCGCTTATTGTGCGCACCGGTGAAGAGGTCTATGCGCTGCCCTTGCCGACCGTAGAAGGGGTAGCCCGAATTCCGCGTGGTGAGCTCGAGAGCCTGCTGAGCCACAGCGAACCGAGTTACCAGTACGGCGAGCAGAGCTATAAATTCCGCCACCTGGGCATGTACCTTGGTGGACAGGCGGCGAAACTGCCGGAGGAAGAGGCATCCGTGCCCGTCATTCTTGTGCACGCCGGCGAATACTCTGCCGCGCTGCTCGTCGATGAGATGTTGGCGAGCCGCGAGATCGTCGTGAAAGCGGTGGGTCCGCAGCTGGCGAGTATTCGTGGAGTCTCGGGTGCCACTATTCTCGGCGACGGTCGCATCATTCTGATTCTTGATATTCATGCGTTGGTGCGGACCGGCGCACCCGTGGTCGAGCTTAAGTCGGCGGCGCCAACGCCAAGCGATGATCGGCCGCTTGCACTGGTTGTCGACGATTCGATTACCGTGCGCCGCGTAACCGAGCGCTTCCTGCATCGCAGCGGTCTGCGCGTGGAAACCGCCAAAGACGGCCTCGACGCGATCAGCGTTATGCAGGATCACAAGCCGGACGTCATCCTCCTCGATATTGAGATGCCGCGCATGGACGGTTATGAATTTGCTTCGCACGTACGCAACGATCCGCGCGTCGCGGATGTGCCGATCATCATGATTACGTCGCGTGTCGGTGACAAACACCGTGCGCGTGCCATCGAGCTGGGCGTCAACGACTACCTCGGCAAGCCGTACCAGGATTCGCAGCTGCTCGAGGCAATACGCCGGCAATTGGAAGAAAGAGGGATTGAACTGCAGTGAGCAGCGAAACCGAAGAACTGTATAGCCTGCTCATTCCGCTGGCCGAGGATCGCCTGATCGTACCCCGTGCCTGCGTAGCCGAAGTGGTGCGCTTCTCGTCGCCGGAGCAGGAAGCCGGAGCACACGACTGGATGCTGGGCAGCGTTACCTGGAATGGCCGGCCGCTCCCGGTTATCGCGTTCGAGGGCGCGTTGGGCAAGGGCGTGCCTGCCATAACAGGCCGAACGCGAATCGTTGTGTTCTATGCGAGTACGGGGCAACTCAAGACAGGCTATTTCGGCGTACTGACGCAGGGTTTCCCGCAGCTGGTGCGTGTGAACAAGGACGTTTTGCAGCTGCACACGACAGAAGGCTGGCCGCAGGACGCGCCCGTACTCTGTCGCGTGAAAATGATCAATGAGTTTCCGCTGATTCCCAATCTCGAGAAACTCGAAGCGATGCTGGCAAGAGAGTCCCTGCAGGCCTGATCAGGCCAGGTCACCCAAACGCGACTGCAATACAGACAAGGCGGCGACCGCCGCGGTCTCCGTCCGCAGTATCCGCGGGCCTAACGACACGGCGCTGAATCCGGCAATGGCTGCATCCTCATATTCTATTTCGCTAAAGCCGCCTTCTGGTCCGATTAGCAGGCAGACCGTGGTGGTGGACGTGTCGATCGCTGCGAGGGAAGAGGCCGCTCCCGGCATGAGTACCAGCTCGGCGTCAACCTCGGCTGACCTGCTGCCAAACCAGTCTTTGAGCGTCATCGGTGCATCGATGAGCGGCAGGCGTGTGCGCCCGGACTGCTCACAGGCGCTGGTCGCGACGCTCTCCCAGTGATCACGCCGTTTTTGACCGCGAGCCTGATCGAGTTTCACGACGCCATACTCTGTGAGGACCGGGGTGATGCGCCTTACCCCGAGTTCGGTCGCTTTTTGTACGACGAAGTCCATGCGTTCGCCACGCGAGATGCCCTGTACCAGGTGAATCTTCAACGGCGATTCGGCCCCCGCTTCATGACGCTCACCAATGTGCAGCGTTGCTGTGCTCTTGGTCATTGCGTCAATCGTCGCAGCCCACTCCGGACCCTCGCCATTGAAGACCGTGATCTCATCGCCGACCCGCAGCCGCAGTACGCGACCCAGGTAGCGCGCCCGATCTCCCTCGATCAGCAGTTCGGCGCCGTTGATCAATTGCCCGGAAACAAATAGCCTCGTCTTCATGGTTTCGAAATCATGCCTTTTCACCATAGACAAAGCCACCGGCCTGCTTGAGCAGGCAACCCTCTGTGGCAGCCCCAACTGCGATGCACGGCCCGATGGGGCGGAGCCCACAATGATCGTCGTCCACGGCATCAGCCTGCCGCCGGGCGAATTCGGCGGACCCGAGATCGAGGCGTTGTTTACGAACCAGCTCGACTGGGATGCGCACCCTTACTTCGGGGAAATCCGGGGTATCGAGGTGTCGGCACATCTGCTGATCCGCCGCGACGGGAGTTTGCTGCAGTTCGTTCCGTTTACGCAGCGCGCCTGGCATGCGGGTGAGTCCTGTTTTCGCGGACATCACCGTTGTAATGATTTTTCGATTGGTATCGAGCTCGAAGGTGAAGACGAGACTCCGTATGACGACCGCCAGTATCCGGTGCTGCAGGGCGTAATAGCAGCCTTGTGTGTGGCCTATCCGGACATTTCGCCACGCGAGGTCGCCGGGCATTGTGATATCGCTCCAGGTCGAAAAAGCGATCCCGGCCCTGCTTTCGATTGGTTCAGATTGTATGATGGGCTCAACCCCACAGACTGACGCGCTATGAACCTGATCGCACTTCTCATTGGACTCGTAATCGAGCGACTCGCAACGCAGCTCTTCCACTGGCGCCGCATGCGCTGGATAGATCGATTGATCGATGTCGGCTTCCGCCAGGCAGATCGCCTCGCTGCCTGGCCCGCCATTATTCCCGTCGTGCTGCTGGCGGTGGTTCTTGTTCTGCCTGTGTTCGCCGTGATCTGGTTCCTCGGCAGCACACTGGCCGGCTTCACCTACCTGCTCCTCGCGATCGTCGTGCTGTTTTTCTCGCTGGGTCCACAAGACATCGGTGAAGAGGTTGGCGAGTATTGCCGGGCACTCGAGTCGGGAGAAGACGAGCAGGTAAACATCGCCGCGAAGGCCATCGTAGAAGACGTTGTGCCTGCAGATACAGATGAGCGCACGAGCTGCGTGGAGGCGGCCGTTTGCGTCCAGGCGAACAATCGTCTGTTTGCCGTCGTTTTCTGGTTCGTCATCCTTGGCCCGCTGGCCGCCTGGGCCTATCGCGCCACCGACCTGATTCGGCGCCGGGCCGTATTTGCCGCCGCGCGGGACGAACGGGCTGACGGCAGTTCCGCGCGTGTTCGCGATGCAGCCGAGATGTTGCATGGCTGGCTTGCCTGGATTCCTGCGCGCCTGACCGCGGTCGGCTATGCCGCAGCAGGACATATGGATGACGCGCTGGCCGCACTGCGTGCGCCAACTGAAGACAAGGACGCGACCACATCGGAGCGCAGCGAAAACCTGCTGGCACGGGTTGGCATAGCAGCGTTGGCCCTGCAAACCAAGCCTGACGAATCCGCCACGGAGCGCGCTATTCGAGGTGCACAGGCCGCGAACCACCTGGTGTTCAAACTGCTGCTGATCTGGGCTGTGGTTATCGCCGCCATGACGTTGTACGGCTTCACGCAGTGATCCGTATGTTCACGCTCGCGTGCCTTTGCGCCGCGCTGTGTGCCTGCTCCAAACCCGCAACGGATGCGACTGATACTGACACGGCACGGCGCGTTGTCACGTTCTCCCCGCACCTTGCAGAAATCATCTTTGCCGTCGGTGCCGGCGAACAACTCGTCGGCGTCAGTGCCTGGTCGGATTACCCCCGCGCGGTCCTCGAGCTTCCGGAAATTGGCGACGCTTTTTCGATCGACCAGGAACAGCTGTCACTGCTACAGCCCGACTTGTTGCTCGTCTGGGAAAGCGGTATGCCCGCGCACACCGTCGACGACCTGCGACAGCGTGGTTTCCGGGTTGCAGCGATTCGCTCGCGCAATCTCGATGATGTAGCGAACGCCGTGATCCGCGTCGGCGAGCTGACTGGTCAGCGAGAAACGGCGGACGCAGTCGCGAGCGAGTTCACACGCGAGCTGGAAGCACTGCGCGCCAGCTACGTCGATGCTGATCCCATTGATGTTTTTTTCCAGATATCTGCGCGGCCGCTGTACACCGTCAATCGAGAGCACTTCATCAGCGAGATCATTAGCTTGTGCGGCGGGCGCAATATCTTTGATGATCTCGATGAATTCGCGCCCTCGGTATCGGTTGAGGCTGTACTGGATCGTGATCCGGAAGTGATGCTGGCCGCTGCCAATGCCGGTGACGAGGCCTTCGTTGAGTGGGCGCGCTGGCCAGGCCTTGCGGCGGGTCGTTACAGCAACTTTTACCTGCTGCCTGAGACGATTGGGCGCGGCACACCGCGTCTGGCCATGGCCGCGCGTTCGGCCTGTGTTGCGCTCGACCAGTCGCGAACGAATCGTGAGATGAAGCAATGACGAAGCCTATCCGACCCGCATCAGGCGAGGACCTGCCACAGGTAGTGGCCATGCTGTCCGCTGCCGGGCTACCTGTTGCGGACCTTTCGGCGGAACACCTGGCTTTTGTCGCGGTCGATGACGCACGCGTTGTTGGCGCGATCGGCTTCGAAGCCTACGGTCAAGCCGGGTTGTTGCGCTCGCTGGTGGTCGCGAAGGACGCCCGGACGGCTGGGCTGGGTCGCCAACTGGTCGCGGCGCTGGAAGCGCATGCGCGGGAGAAGGGAGTGGACGAACTCTGGTTGCTAACGATCGATGCGGACCCGTACTTTGCGCAACTGGGCTACCGGATCCGTGGCAGGCAGTCGGCGCCGGTTGCGATCCAGGAGACCGCAGAGTTCTCCGGGTTGTGCCCGGGTGACGCTTTCATGATGTGCAAGATCCTGTAGGGACTATTACCTGCTGCGATTCCACAGGACTTCCTGTCCATCCTCAGCGCGCGCGAGTACGCGAGCAATGACGAACAGCAGGTCGGAAAGGCGGTTGAGGTACTTGATGGCTTCCGGTCGAACATCCTCGGTTTGCGACAGCGTAAACACACGGCGTTCCGCGCGGCGTGCGATGGTGCGCGCGAGGTGGCACGCAGCGGCGGCAGGTCCACCGCCCGGCAGGATAAACTCCTTGAGGCGTGGCAGGTCCTCGTTGAGTTTATCGAGGTCGTTTTCGAGACGATCGATAAAAGCCTGAGTTACGGCGCTGTGGCCGGGAATGCAAAGCTCGCCCCCGAGTTCGAACAGGTCATGCTGCGCTTCTGTCAGGCAGACGCGGACATCATCCGGCACCGCGTCGTGGGCCAGCACCAGGCCGATGGCGCTATTGGCTTCGTCGACCGTGCCATACGCTTCCACCCGCACGCTATCCTTCGGAGTGCGGCTGCCGTCGCCGAGGCCGGTCGTACCATCGTCGCCGGTGCGTGTGTAGATCTTGCTTAGTCGATTTCCCATGGCGCGACCATAGGTAGCGGCAGCAACACTGTCAAGATTGCGGCTTGTTTCCGCGCGCAGTAGCGGCCATAGTTTCGTCCGTGAATGCATTTGATGTAAATACGGCGTCAGCCTATCTCAAGGTCGCCCTCGCGGCGGCATCGAAGGCGGCGGATATCAGCCGTTCTTACTATGCCGGCAATTTCACGGTCACCACCAAGGAAGACATGACGCCTGTAACGCAGGCTGATGTCGAGTGCGAGGAGGCGATTCGGGAGCTTATTCTCGACGCATTTCCGGAGCACGGCTTCTATGGTGAAGAAACCGGCCGAACGCAGGAAGGCGCCGAGTACCTGTGGCTCGTTGATCCGATCGATGGCACCAAGGGATTTGTGCGGCAGTACCCGTTCTTTTCCACACAGATTGCGCTCATGCACCACGGGGAAATAATTCTCGGCGTATCCAGTGGCACGATGATGGACGAGCTTGCGTGGGCTGAAAAAGGCCAGGGGGCCTGGCTTAACGGTGTGCCGCTTAAAATCAGCAGAATCGACAACCCGGACCGGGCGGCGGTGTCGGTGGGTAACCTGAAGTCGCTGGCGGGCAGCGAGGGCTGGGCAGCGCTGGGCAACATCGTCGAGCGAGCTGATCGTATTCGCGGCTATGGCGATTTCTATCACTATCATTTGCTCGCATCAGGCAAGATCGAAGCCGTCATCGAGTCGGATGTGAATATTCTCGATATTGCGGCCTTGTCGATTATTGTGACCGAGGCCGGTGGCGTGTTTACGAACCTGAATGGCGAAAAGCCAGACCTGGAAATACGGTCCGTGTTAGCGGCAAATCCGTCGCTGCATGCTAAATATCTTGAGTTGCTGCGCGGTTACGTTGCCTGAGGCGAGCCGGTAGCGACGAAGAGACGGGTCGAGCGCCAGGCAATGGACTCCATCGGTGTTGCATAGAGTTCGGTAAGCCGTTGCTCGTCGAGCACGTCGTCAGTCGCGCCAATATCCCAACGCCCGTCCCCGTAAAGCAACAGGCAGCGGTCCGCATAGCGAACGGCAAGATTCACATCGTGCAGGCTGGCAATGACGGCTGCTCCGTCATTGGCTCGCTCGCGAAACAGACGCAGAGCATCGAGCTGGTGTTGTGGATCGAGGTGGTTGGTAGGTTCGTCGAGCAGGTAAATATCGGGTTGCTGGGTCAGGACCTGTGCAATCGCGAGCCTGCGTCGTTCGCCTCCTGAGAGTGTCAGCACATCGCGACGAGCCAGCTCGCCGAGGTCAACCGATGCCAGCGCGGCGCGTCCAATGTCGAAATCCTCGCTGGATTCCCATTGAAAGCGGCCAATGTGCGGGTGGCGGCCGATCATTGCCGTATCGAGCACGGTCGCCGGAAAGATGTCGTCGACATGCTGTGGCAACAGCGCAAGCTGGCGCGCAATATCGTGGCGCCGGGTATTCGACATGTCTTCGCCGCTGAGGAGTACGCTACCGCTGGCGGCGGGGCGCAGGCCCGCCAGCGTGTGCAGTGTCAAAGATTTGCCCGATCCGTTTTGACCAAGTACCGCCAGCAGCTCGCCTCGGCCAACTTCAAATCTGAGCGCTTCGACGAGCGTACGCCCCGATACATCGACACGGATATCCCGGCAGGCGAAAAGAGTAGGTGCAACCGCGCTCATGGGGAGAGCGTAGCTCAGCGCGACGAGCAGAAAAAGCGGCGTCAGTCGGTCAGGTTGATTTCACTGGCCGTCAGCGCGCCGATCATCGCGTACTTGAGGCTCGAAGGAATCTCCGAATCGTCCTCAGCGAGTGCGATACGGCCGCCCATGATCTCGGCAAAACGCTGGGGGTATAGCGGCTTGCGGTCTGGCTCGGCGATGCCATCAGGGCCGACGGGATGACCATTCAGTGGGCTGTATTTATCGGTGGCCCCCAGCGTGTGGAGGAATTCATGCGCAATGATGACGTTATTTGTACCGCGGTGCCGCCGGCTTGCATAGCCGTTGACGATGCCGACCATGCCCTTCTGCAGGCCGATCGAGTTCTCCAGCGTGATCCCAAAGTCAGGCTGGTGATAGCGTACGAATATGCGCACATCGGGTTCGATATCGTCCTGACTATCGGTCACCGTGGCGGCCCACCAGCGCATTTTCAGTGACCACCCCATGATTGACAGCAGCTTCGGCTCAACCGGTAGTTCGGGTGGTTGCTCGTGAACCTGCGATCCGAGTTCGATGCGAACCGGGCGTTGCAGAGTACTCCCGTAACGCTCGGTTTCACGCGCCAGGAAGGTCTCGATGCCCTCGAAGTGACGCAGCTCGAGATCCTCGATGTACCTGGTCGATTCGGCGCTGCCGTCAGCGTTGATTGGGTAGATTTTGACCCACAGACTGTTATTCCAGTCGGTGCTGCGCGCCTGGGTCAGCCAGGTGCTGACGGCAACAAAGAACAGAATAAACAGCAATATCGAAATGCGAACTGCTTTGAACATCGGCCTGCCTGCGGGTTTCGGATTCCCGGTCTACAGAGCCGGGGCACGTCTTGCTCCCGTAGCTTGCTCAAAGGCGTACGCGATCTCTATGAGCTGTTTCTCATTCCAGGGTTTTCCCATGAATGACAGGCCGATTGGCAGATCCGAGGCAAAGCCTGCGGGCACGGTAATATTCGGATAACCCGAGACGGCGGCCAGCGAAGAACTGCCGATATGAAATGCGTCACCATTGGCATGATCAATCATCCAGGCGGGGCCGTTGGTAATCGCAATAATGGCGTCAAGGCTATGCTCTTCAAATGCCCCGTCGATACCGTCGCGCGCAATGCGTTTGCTGTCTGCCAATGCGTCGAGATAAACCTGCTCGGTCAATGGACCTTTCTCTTCGGCGGCTAGAAACCTCTCCTGGCCGAATATCGGCATTACCTTGTCGGCATTGGCTTCATTAAAAGCGATAACGTCGGCGAGCGACTCCACGGGTGCCGATGAATCGGCAAAATACTGGCTCAGGTCCGCCTTGAACTCATAACGCAGGACCTCGCCTTCGGCTTCGGACAGGCCGAGCGTATCAATCTCAATACCATCCACTATCTCGGCACCCTGTGCCTGGAGGGCAGCGATACTCGCCTCGTAGATCGCATCGACATTCGGGTTTGAGCCGGCCCCGTAAAACGAGCGGAGCACTCCTATCCGCTTGCCGCGCAGGCCGTCGGCAGTCAGGTTGGCCGAGTAATCGTGGTGAATCTCGGCGTCGCTGGTCGCGGGGTCGTCTGCATCCACGCCCGTCATCGCGGTTAGCAAGATTGCCGCATCGCGCACCGACCGAGCCATAGGACCCGCTGTGTCCTGACTGTGCGCAATTGGAATGATGCCGCTGCGGCTTACGAGGCCTAACGTCGGCTTGATCCCCACAATGCCATTAATGCCGGACGGGCACACAACGGAGCCGTCTGTCTCAGTGCCAACAGCAACAACGGTAAGGTTCGCCGCCACAGCCACGCCCGAACCGCTTGACGAGCCGCAGGGCGTACGCGCGGTATCGTAAGGATTAAGGGTTTGCCCGCCAACGCTGCTCCAGCCGCTCGATGAGCGCGACGAGCGATAGTTCGCCCACTCGCTAAGATTGGCCTTGCCAAGAATTACCGCACCAGCATTCCGCAGGCGCTTCACGATGAACGAGTCCTCCGGTGGCACGTGGTCCGCGAGCGCCAGGGATCCGGCACTCGTGTACATCTGGTCTGCTGTACCAATATTCGCCTTGAGCACGACCGGGATGCCATGCAGTGGACCGCGGGGTCCTGACGATTGCCACTCCCGATCCAGTGCTTCGGCAATGTCGCGTGCGTCGGGGTTGATCTCGATGATGGCGTTCAGTGCCGGCCCCGACCGGTCTACCGCAGCGATGCGATCGATATACCATTCAACCAGTTCCTCAGACGTAATATCACCGCGCTGCAACTGGTCATGCAGGTCGGCAATACTTGCCTCCGAAAAATCCCGCTGCTCCGAGCCGCACGCGGCGAGCAGGAACAGGGCACATGTCAGCCACGTCGCGCGCACGATCTATTCGGCCTTGATGAAGCGCATGACGAAACGATCTGTCTTGCCGCTCAGCTCGGGGTCAAATACAGTCCTTGCGTAGTCGTCATCGGGATTGCGCAAGATATCGCTCTGACCGTCGAGTACGAAGCCCGCGGCTGTCATTTCTCTGATAACAACGGCCGGATCGATACGATGTGTGCCATTACCGGTTTCACTCGGCAATGCTCCAGCGGCGGCATAGTGGTCGATCACACCGACAAAGCCACCGGCTCGCAAGCCACTGTGTAGTTCCGCAAGTAGTTGTTCAATGTCAATTGCTGGCCAGCCGTCGGAAGATGGCAGGAACAAGTCGTGAAACGACAGCACCAGCATGATGCCATCAAGCGAGTTCGCTTCGAGCGACAGCTCGTTATTTTCGGCCATCAGGACCTGGGCGTTCGCGAGTCGACCGCCAAGATAGCGTTTCTCAAACTCGTCACCGACGTACCGCAAGTAGGCTTCGTTCGAATGGGCGACGACCTGCCCTTCTGGGCCGACCGTGTGCGACAGGATCTCTGTGTAGTAGCCACCTCCCGAAAACATATCGAGTACGGTCATACCGGGAGTGACACCCAAAAATTCAAGCACCTCGGCTGGCTTGCGTCTGGCGTCGCGTTCCCGGTCCGCGTCGGGGCGTGACGCGTTGGCAAGCGCTGCTTCGTAAACAGACATTTCAGGTTCGGGGGCGACCGGTTCCACCGCCACAGTCTCAGCGTCGTCAGCCTGCTGGCCACACGCGCTCAGGACAAACGCGAGTAACAGAGTTGTCGTTTTCTTCATTGTGAGCCCCGTCGTCAAACAATCATTGTAACTGACATAACCAGGGTAAAAAGAAAAAGCCCCGCGGCGTTAGCGGCGGGGCTGGATTCTCTTTTTTTCAAAAGAGGTAACTGCGAATCAGGTAATCGGAAACAGATGCTTTCTTATTGTTGTTGGATTCTGATCTTCTTTTTTTGTTTTTATTGTTCTTCTGGCGTCTAAATCCTGTTTGTGACCGATTTACGTACCCGTGCGCAGTTACACTTCGCTTGGGCACAGTAGTAAAAGCAAGACCTGTGCCAACCCGTGTCGGAGCGGCCGGATTTCAATGATTTAGCGATTGCTCAATGCTTTGATCCGGCAGCCACGGACCTAAGTTGTAAAACATTCCGACAATTTTGGGTCGCATGACATCATCCTTTCGGATAAGTGCACAGCCTAAATCGCTGATAAGTGGGAAATTACCGGGTTTGTACCGCCGACCTATGTAGATTCTGTCAAATTATTCGACAGTTTCAGGCGCTGCCACCCGGTCGATCAGGCCGGCCACACTAAAAAATCGTCCATTGCGCACGACGGCCACAACTTTCAGCGCGGCATCGATGTCGGTGAGTGGATCACCGTCGACAAAGACCAGGTCGGCGACGGCCCCCGTTGCCACGCGACCCAGCGTCGGATCCACGCCCAGCTCTGCTGCCGCATTGACGCCTGCCGCACGCAGAGCCTGTTCGGGTTTGAGTTGCGCCGCGACCAGCGCCCGTAACTCGGCATGGAGCGCAATGCCTGCCGGCATGCCGTTCGGACGGCTGCCGAGTACCACCGTGGTTTTTCCGGCGTCGAAAGCGGGCGGTTCGCTAAATCGTCGCGCAATCATGTCATTGAACCCGATGAGTCGGGCTGGCCGGGACTGCAATAGCGACGGGAGTCCCGGCGTCATGCTGTCAGCCAGGCCGGAGTAGTCACCGACCGGCCAGTCCACGGCGGGCAAAACACGTGGGCCTGGGAGCTCCTTTCCGGACCAGACGGTACTGAGATGCTCGGCTTCCGGATGGTCTGCAACAATCGTGGTCACGCCTGCGGCCAGAAGGAGTGGGCCTGTCATCTCGTCTGCCGTAAGCGGCAGTCGAGCCTGCGCATCGACATACCCCGGCAACACCGCCAGGTCACCCATGTCGATCACAATCATGCCCGGACGATCCGCATGGGCCTCAACCGATTTTATGCGCCCGCCCTCGATGACAATGTCGCGGTCGTGCTGATAGCCGCCGCCAATCCCGTCGAATAGCTTCGCCGCATGTATAACCAGGGTGCCCCGTGGTTCACCGCCGCGTGGCAGGTTGCGCCGCAGCCGTTCGACAACCGCTCTGGGGGCGGTTGCAATCGTCGCACGAAACGGTACGGTCCGGGACGACCATGCGTTAAACAGTCGTTGCCGAATGACGCCGCCCGCGGAATAGACCATGCGGTGTTTATCGAGCCAGCTAACGGGGCTGGTCACGTAGTCTTCGCCATTCATGTAGCGTCGCACCAGCCTGGGTTGCGACAGGATCACCATGTCGAGGGACGTCCCGTCTTCGCCGTCCCGCCAGAAAGTGATCAGGCTCCCGTCCGGTCGCCACGATGGAGCGGACAGGTGGTCCGTACCTGAAACGAGAATCTCTTCGCGTCTGCCAAGGCGTCGCAGCACGAGCGACCATCGACCCTGGTTGCTATGGATATAGACAAGGTCCTTGCCATCGGCAGACCACGCGGGCTCTATCTCGTCGCCGGGGCGGCTGCTCAGGCGCCAGTGGAGTCCGGTCGGCAAATCGACCTCCCAAAGGTCGAATCCCTTGCCGGTGCGGTCAGATGCATAGGTCACACGCTGGCCATCCGGATGCCAGGTCGGATGAAGGTCGAAGTGCGATTTCTCGCTGATGGAGACGGTTTGCTCGCTACCGGTATCGTGTACCCACATACCCTGTTCTTGATCAGCGATTGCTGTAAAAACAACTCGCAAACCGTCAGGGGACCAGCGTGGCCGATTCGCGGAACCGAACGCCTGGGTCACTATGGTGGCATCACCACCGGCCTGGGGAATTGTCCAGATGTGGCCTGCAACATCCATGACGAGTCGTCCATCCGCGGCAACGTCCACGGACAGGTTGCTGCCACGCGTGATGGTCTCGTCGGCCCGGCTGGCGACGTTGAGCAGGCACAGTGACAGGATCGAGAGGATGGCAAGTCGCTGGAACATCATGCGTCTGGGGTAAAGACGCCACCTTCGCGACGTGGATCAGCCGCGACAGCGAAGCCATCGTTGTTGTCGAATACCGCTGCGCCAACACCTCCGAAGTACATGACCAGTCCCGGAAACACCGTAAGGGGAAGGTCGACCTTCGGCAGGTCAAGACCTGCTTCCGTCTTGAGCTGCACGACATCGCCGCTCGTATCGACATGCACGCGTGGGTGTGCGATTGCATCGGCGAGCGGCATGCCAAGCAGCATGTAATTGATAAGGAACTGCTGCATTGCCGTTGTAATGCGGTCAGCGCCCGGTGACCCGACCGCCAGTACTGTGCCATCACGTCGCGCAACCGCGGGCGTCATATTGGAGGGCAGGCGTGCTCCCGGCGGTCCGGCATCGAGACCGCGCCGGTTGAGTTCGATTTCGCCCAGGCAGTTGTTGAGCCACAGACCTGTGCCAGCCGGCATCTCACCGGAGCCGTAGCCCGACGATGCTGTAATGGCACAGCCGGTCCCGCTGTCGTCGACAACGGACGTGTGAACCGTGGATGCAGACGTCCAGCGTGATAAGAGTTGTCCGCTGCGTGCGGCTTCGACCAGGCGCGCCGCCTCCGGCCCAACGTCCTCTGCAAGGTCGAGATTTCGTTGCCGGAAATCGAGACAGGCACGCTGCGAATCGATAAGGCGCAACAACGAGTCAGCGTCCCAGCGGTCGGTCTTGAGGTCGGCACAGGCCAGCAGCATCGCAGCCAGTACGGAACCGCCGACAGCCGGCGGCGGGTTGCTGGCAAGCTGCCACTCGCCGATAGTCGTCATCAGCGGTCTGCGCTCAACAGCGCGGTAGGTGCTCAGATCCTCGAGCGTCAGCATGCCGTCGCCATCGCGGCAGTGACCGGACAGGGCCTGTGCAATCTCGCCCTCGTAGAAAAGCCGTGCGCCCTCATGAGCAATGGCGTCGAGCGTGTCGGCAAGGTGCGGCACGTGGACCGTGTCGCCGACATCCAGCAGTGAACCGTCATCACGGTGCAGGGCATTGTGGCCATCCGCACTGCGCCCAAAAATAATGTCGCCGGAGTAGCCCAGGTAGTACCTGCAGGCGCCTGATAACGGGAAGCCTTCGCGGCAGGCTCGAATGGTTGGTTCGAAGATCGCGCGCCACGGCGCCCTGCCGTAGTTCTGCCAGGCATCTTCCATCGCCGCGAGCGTGCCCGGAACCGATACCGATCCCGGTCCGACCAGCGTCCTTATGCCGCCGCCATAGGCAAGGGAAATCTCGACGGCACCGTGCCCGCGTTCTTTATCCGCGAGCCCTTTGCCGGGCACCGCGACGTTACCGTCAACCGTGACGGGATCCGCGCCATTGCTCCAGATCGTGATAAAAGCACTACCGCCCAGCGCACAGACGCCGGGTTCCGTATTGATCGTCAGCAGGGCGGCGGCCAGTGCGCAGTCAACGGCGTTCCCCCCGAGGTCAGCAACTTCACGGGCCGCATCGGCCGCTAGCTGCGACGTAGTTGCGACAGCGACTTTTGACACAGTTTAGAAGTGAATCACCGAGCGAATGCTCTTGCCTTCGTGCATGAGATCAAATGCCCTGTTGATGTCTTCGAGCGGCATCGTGTACGTAATGAATTCGTCGATCTTGATAGCGCCATCCATGTACTGATCAACCATACCGGGCAGCTGCGACCGGCCTTTGCAGCCGCCAAATGCCGTGCCACGCCAGACGCGACCCGTGACGAGTTGAAACGGGCGAGTCGAGATTTCCTGGCCAGCGCCGGCAACACCGACGATAACCGACTCTCCCCAGCCCTTGTGGCAGCACTCGAGTGCTGAGCGCATAAGATTGACATTGCCGACACACTCAAAAGAATAGTCGACGCCGCCGCCTGTCAGCTCAACGATCACATCCTGAATCGGGTCGTCATAGTTCTTCGGATTGACCGTATCGGTCGCGCCGAGCTGTTTGGCGAGCTCAAATTTGTCCTCGTTGATATCGACGGCGACGATGCGCCCGGCTTTTGCCATCACAGCGCCCTGGATTGCGCTGAGTCCGACGCCACCCAGGCCGAAGACGGCTACTGTGGCTCCCGGTTCAACCTTGGCCGTATTGAGTACGGCGCCGATGCCCGTCGTGATGCCACAACCGAGCAGGCAGACCTTTTCGAGGGGCGCTTCCTTACTGACTTTTGCCACGGCGATTTCGGGCAACACGGTGTACTCGCTAAATGTCGAGGTGCCCATGTAGTGATAGACCGTCTTGCCATTGTGGGAAAAACGGGAGGTACCGTCGGGCATCAGACCCTGGCCCTGCGTGACGCGAATAGCCTGGCAAAGATTGGTCTTGCCCGATGTGCAGAAATTGCACTCTCCGCATTCGGGCGTGTACAGGGGAATGACATGATCGCCGACCTGAACCGAGGTGACTCCAGCGCCGATCTCTTCGACCACAGCGCCACCTTCGTGGCCGAGCACGCTTGGGAATATGCCTTCGGGATCTTCCCCCGAGAGAGTGAAAGCATCGGTGTGACAAACGCCGGACGCGACGTTCCTGAGAAGGACCTCGCCGGCCTTCGGGCCCTCCAGATCCAGCATCTCGACTTCAAGTGGCTTGCCTGCTTCCCAGGCTACTGCAGCGCGTGTCTTCATTAAGCGTTCACCCCGTGTTCATTTTTCTGCTGCCGCATGTTCTCACGAATTCACTTCGGGTTCATGTGCTCAGACTTACTCTGGAGCTGCACTGGGACAAACCGGAGGACGTTATGAACAAACTGATGACAGCAGCGCTTGTAGCCGGTGGCCTCATGCTTCTGAATACGCCTGAGGCTGCAGCGCACACGGAAGGTCGGTACTCGCACGACTCGCAGCCGTACTATGACAACTATCGTCGTGACTATCGCGGCGCACACATGCGCCGGTCAGAGCACATGCCACGCTGGCTCAAACGCAATGACTCGTTTCGGAGGTGGTACCGGCATTCTTCGCTGAAGCGGAATTGGCGACTAGGCTGGGGCGAGCTCTTCGATATCTATCGCTGGGAACGCCATTATGGCCATCGCTACGATAAGCGCTATTACCACGACGATCACTATCGCAAACACCACCGTGATAACAAGCGGCGTGATGGCCGACACGAAGGTCACCGTAACCGGCACTGATACCGCCTGAAACCGTGAAAGAGGCAAGCCGGCCCGAATTCCTTCGGGCCGGCTTTCGTTGTGATCGCGTCTGCTGTAAAAGACGTATCTATGAATCTTGATGAACTGCGAACCCGCCTGTCGGCTGTCGACAGGAAACTGGTGGGCCTGATCGCCGAACGGCAACAGATCGTCGGCGAGATTGGCAAGAGCAAGCTCGTCGCGGGTACCGGTACCCGCGACTATGCCCGCGAGAAAGACGTGCTCGACATGGGGCGCGCGCAGGCTGTCGAAGCGGGTGTGGATCCGGACCTGGTTGAGAACCTGCTGCAATTGCTGATTCGTACTTCACTTGAGAGCCAGGAGCGCGATCGAGTGATTGCCGAAGGCAAGGGCGACGGTCGCCGTGCACTTGTTATTGGTGGTGCCGGTAAAATGGGCCGCTGGTTTGTGGACTTCTTTGCCTCGCAGGGATTCGCCACCACCGTCGCCGATGTAACCATCGAAGACGGGCCCAACCAATTCAGCAACTGGACCGATGCCGGTGTTGATTTCGATGTCATTGTCGTCGCTGCACCTCTGGCCGTATCAGGTCGCATCCTTGCTCAACTCGCCGTTCTGAAACCGAAGGGGCTGATTTTCGATATTGGCTCGCTGAAATCGCCGCTTATCGACGGCATCGGGGAACTGCGCGCTGCCGGTTGCCGGGTAACATCGCTTCATCCGATGTACGGCCCGAACACGCGCCTGTTATCCGGTCGGCACCTTATTTTCTGCGATGCAGGGGATGCTCAGGCGACGGCGGATGCAAAGGAGCTGTTCGCTGCGACAATGGTGGAGCAGCTTGATATGGGTCTCGACGATCACGATCGCCTTATTGCCTACGTTCTCGGTTTGTCGCACGCGCTGAATATTGCCTTCTTCACAGCGCTGGCTGAGAGCGGGGAAGCGGCACCGAAACTGGCGCAGATGTCATCTACGACATTTGACTCGCAGCTGCTCGTATCCGCAGCGGTGGCGCAGGATAATCCACGCCTGTATTTTGAGATCCAGAACCTCAACAAGTTTGGGCTGGGTCCGCTGGATGCGCTTTGCGACGCAGCCCGGCGAATCCGGGAAACGGTCGCGGACGGCGACGAAAGTGCATTCGTCGAACTAATGGAAAAAGGACGTGACTATCTCGCACTAAGGAGCTGACGACATGACGTCCATGGAAGAACTCGAGGCGCAGCTTGAAGCAACCCGACGCCAGCTTACAGAGCTGACTGCCGAAGTCGCAAGGAACGATGAAATAATGCGGCGCGCTCAGATGCGCGAGCTGCGACTCCTGGAGGCTGAAAACCTGGACGGGCTGATACGCGCCCTGATCGATGGGTTGCGCGTCAGCTACGGCGTCGATTACGTGAGCCTGGTCGTATGCGACCCGGACCACGATATTCGTCACCTGCTGCTCGCCAATGGCACGCCGGCCGAGGCGTTTCGCGATCTGCTGGTGGTCGAATCCATTGCGGGTCTCGCGCCGCAGTACATTGCGCTGCAGCAACCCTGGCTCGGCAGCTTTGCCGCCTGCGACCACCAGCTTATTTGCCCCGGCGCTACGAATGCCAGGAGCATTGCGATGATTCCCCTGTCACACCGCGGCAAGTTGCTCGGTAGTATCAATCTTTGCAGTCATGATCCGATGCGTTTTACGCATGTGCACGCCAGCGACTTTCTTGCGCACATGGGCGTAATCGCATCGTTCTGTATTGAGAACGTGGTTAACCGCGCGCGCCTGTTGCGCAGCGGCTTCACGGATGTTCTCACCGGCTGGCACAACCGCCGTTACCTGACGGTAAGGATCGGGGAAGAGCTGGCGCGTGCTCGTCGCGACAGAAATCGGCTGGTGTGCCTGATGCTCGACGTCGATCACTTCAAGCAGATTAACGATACCTGGGGCCACGCGGCTGGCGATGTCGTGTTGCAGGAACTTGCGCAACGTATCGAGTCGCAGGTCAGGGCCAGCGACGTCGCTGCGCGCTACGGCGGTGAAGAGTTTGTCGTCCTGTTGCCTGGAACTGACGTTGAGTCGGCATCGAAACTGGCCGAGCGGATTCGCATGGAGATCGCCGCATCGCCCATGAGCTTGCCGGGTGGTGAGGAGGTGATTATCACCGCGTCGATCGGGATAGCAGAGGTTTCCCCGAGGCCCGATGACAAGGATCTCAAGACCCTGGGCGATTCGCTTATCGCCCGGGCAGATGTCGCACTGTACGCCGCGAAGTCCGCGGGGCGTGACCGGGTTGTCGTGGAGGCAGCGTGAAACGGCGGGTCTATATCGTGGTTGGCGCGATAGTGTTGGCCGGCTGCGGCGGACCGAGCGCCCCTGAAGGTCCGCCGCTTCTCCTGCTTGCAAGCGGAGAGGAAGGCGGCGAGTTATCTGGCGCGATTGCTGAATTCATGGATGAAACGGGTATTCCTGTCTCCGTCGAGTGGGGTACATCGTCTGACAACGCCACACGGCTAATAGAAAAATCCGGAAGCCCGGTAGACGTGCTGTTGACCGATAACGTCATAGACATGTGGCGCGCAGCGGAACACGGCGCGTTACGCCCGATACAAAGTCCGGCATTTGCTCAAGTGGCGGCGCACTGGAAGGACCCGGATAAAATGTGGGCGGCGATTGATGTACGAGCATTTATTGTTATCTATCCGCCAGGCGAAGGTCCGGGCGGAACCTACCAGTCGCTTGCCGATCCCGCCCTTAAAGGCGGCTTGTGCCTGACGTCGTCGGCGTTAACACAAAACCGAGTGTTGATAGCGAACTTGATTGACGATCTCGGTGTGCGACCTGCTGAGCGCTTGGTGAGGGGATGGGTGAGAAACCTTGGCGCGGCGCCGTTCTCGAGCCAGGAAGACCTGCTTGATGCCCTGCGCGACGGACGATGTAAGTACGGTATTGCCTTGCTGATGTCTAACCCGGACGGCCTCCTGTCATTCGTTCCACAAAACGAGTACTACGATATCGATGCGATCGGCGTGGGACGACACGCACAGCAACCAGACCGCGCGCAACAGTTTGTGGGTTGGATGCTTGAGTTCAAGACGTGGCGAGCGGGGACAGGAATTTCGACGCGCAACGTCGGCGCTGCCGGCTGGCGAACTGAAGAAGCGCGCCTGCTCGCCGAACGGGCAGGTTACTGGTAGCGCTCTGCTCGAATCCTGTTCATCAGGACTAGAAACAGCGGGACGCCGATAGCCGCGGTTAGCGCGCCGACGGGCAGTTGGCGAGGTGCCATGATGGTGCGCGCAAGCGTGTCCGCGATGACGAGCAGGGCACCGCCGGCAAGGGCCGACGCCGGCAGGACGACGCGGTGGTCGCTACCCGCAACGAGGCGCACCAGGTGTGGTACGACCAAACCGATAAAGCCGATTACGCCGACGGTCGTTACCGAGAAGGCGGTTGCAAGGGCCGCCGCGGCAAAAATCATGTAGCGGAATGTGCGAACCGGCAAGCCGACGATTGCTGCCTGCAATTCGCCGCGTGAAAGAACGTTGAGGTGTCTCGCACTCAGCGTCCCGGCAACAACCAAAATGGCAAGCAATACAAGGCAGCGCATAGGGTCAAATGCGAAACTCAGGTCGCCCATGAGCCAGAACAGCATGCCGCGAAGATTCTGGTCCGGGCTGAGTGCCAGTAGCAATGTCGTGGCGGCGCTGAAACCGGCGGCGAGCACGACGCCGGTGAGCAGCAGCCGGGTTGGTGTCCAGCTACCAGTGCCCTGCGCAATGGCGAAAACCAGAAGGGTTGCCGCCATGGCGCCACCGAAAGCCGAGAAGTCGACGACCAGGCTGCCCATGCCGAAGCTCATAGCGAGCAGCGCTGCAACGGCGGCGCCGCCCGAACTGCCAAGGATGTACGGTTCGGCCAGCGGATTGCGCAGCAGTACCTGCATCAGCACGCCGGCGACCGCCAGCAGGCCGCCAACGGCGAACGCTGTCAACGCCCGTGGAAGCCGCAGTTCGGTTACCAGGGCCTGGACTTTCTCCGGTCCCATGCCGCGCAGCGCCTGCAGCGCTTCGACGAGGCTGATATCCGCACTGCCGAGCGCCAGCGCCAGCGTGAACGCGGCGGTAACGATAATCAGCAATACGGCAAACAGGGCTCCGGTGCGACCTGCGGGCAAGGACAATCTCCTGGGGCGAGCGGCGACGGATAGTGTAAAGTAAACGGCAGTTAGAGTTTTAGTACGGTTGCAATGAGCAACGATTGGATTGACGCCGAGGGCTTTCGGGCAAACGTCGGCATCATTCTCGCGAACGCCGACAACAAGCTGATGCTGGGCGGTCGCGTGGGTGCCAAAGGCTGGCAATTTCCGCAGGGCGGAATGCTGCAAGACGAAGATCCCGAACAAGCCATGTTTCGTGAACTGCACGAGGAAGTCGGGCTGCGGCCTGAAGACGTGGGGGTGCTCGGTGTAACCAGCGACTGGTTACGATACCGACTCCCTGACAAGTTCATTCGCCGGCATAGCAAACCGCTGTGTATCGGCCAGAAACAACGCTGGTTCATACTGCGCCTCTTATCCGACGACGACTGCGTGCGCTTCGATTGTGGCGACAAACCGGAATTTGACCGTATCCGTTGGGTGCCTTTCTGGCGCCCCGTAAACGAGGTGATCTACTTCAAACGGCGGGTCTACGCATCTGCATTGCATGAATTAGGCCCCTGCGTCTATCCGGATGGCCTGCCGGCTCAGCCGCGCTGGTGGCCCAGGCGCTGGCGCGCAGTCTTTGAGAAGGACTTGGCCCAGGCCAGAAAAGACGCCCATGAAGGGCCAAAATCGTGACATAGCGCACTTCTGCTATGCCCACCCTCCGCGTAACATAACGTCTTTAACTTAATAGCGAGCGATTCGAGTGGCGGCTAGTTACCACCTCCAAAAGCATGGCGCAGGCCGAACCTGGTTCTTCAGGCTCGGCATGCTGGCGCTTGCGCTGGTCGCTACCTACCTGGTGTTCGAGTATGGTCGCATCAGCGCTGGCTACGACGTGGTCGATGAGCGCAATGAACGCGCCGCTTTCGAAGAGCATATTCACGCTCTTGACGACGAGATTGCCGAGCTAAAGCAGGAGATTGCTGTTTTGGAGACGCATCGAGAGATCGATCGCGAGGCCTACAAGGAAGTCGAAGGCAGCCTGATTTCATTGCAGGCAAAAATTCAGGAACAGCGGGATGCGATCGCGTTTTATCGAGGCATCGTCTCGCCGGCCGATGGCAAACCGGGCCTGCGAGTCCAGAACCTCAAGCTGACGCGCGGCGCTGAAGAACGAGAATTCAACCTTCGCCTGGTGCTCGTGCAGGCGATGAAACATGATCGCAAGGTGTCGGGTAATGTCACTTTGAGCGTCGAGGGGAGTGAGGGCGGCGAGGCCAAGACCTACGCTCTGACAGAGTTGTTGCCGGCCGATGCGGAATCCGCCTGGCCGTTCTCGTTCCGTTATTTTCAGGATTTTGACCGGCGGCTCGTTTTGCCGGACGGTTTTACGCCGGAGCGCATTCGAGTTGAAGTGCGTTCCAGGACTCGCTCGATCTCGAGCATAGAAGAAAGTTATGCCTGGGCCATGAGCCAGGGTTGATTGGAGAACCAGATGTTCGGTAAGAAACAACGCAGACACACGGTCGTTGAGACGCTCATTGGCCCTAATAGCAAGGTCAATGGCGACCTGCACTTTCAGGGCGGCTGCCATGTCGATGGTGTCGTCAACGGCAGCATTTCGGCCGATCCCGATACTGAGTCTGCGCTGAGCATCAGTGATATTGGCACGGTCGACGGCGGCGTTACGGTGCCTTATGTCGTGTTGAACGGCATCGTCAAAGGCGATGTATTCGCCAGCAAACGTGTGGAACTGGGGCCGACCGCGCGTGTCATTGGTAATGTGTATTACAATCTGATCGAAATGGCGATTGGTGCCGAAATCAACGGTAAGCTTGTACACCAGCCCGAAGGGCAGGTACCTTTGCTGGAACAGACCAATCGCATCGACGAAGCGGCGGCCGCAGTCAACGACTAGTCGGCTGGCCCCAAAACGGAAAAATACGAAAGACTATGGCTACAGCAACAACAGGAAGCGCTCCCCAGATCCCGAACGGCATCGTTTTTACCGATGCGGCGGCGGGCAAGGTCGGTGAGCTGATCGCAGAAGAGGATAATCCGAACCTCAAGCTCCGCGTGTTTATTTCCGGCGGAGGGTGCTCGGGTTTTCAATACGGATTCACGTTCGATGAGGACATCGAGGACGGCGACAGCCAGGTCGAGAATGGCGGCGTCACGTTGCTGGTGGACCCGATGAGCATCCAGTACCTCATGGGTGCCGAGATCGATTACAAGGAAGATCTGCAGGGAGCGCAGTTCATCATCCGGAATCCGAATGCTCAAACCACGTGTGGCTGCGGATCGTCCTTCACCGTCTGAGACTGTCCCGCCGGAAATCATCGCGGCCGTAGATCTCGGCTCGAACAGTTTTCATATGATCGTTGGCGAGCTACGCCACGGCCAGCTTGCGATTCTTGATCGCATTCGTGAGACGGTGCGCCTCGCCGAGGGGCTTTCGGATAGTGGCGATATCTCACCCGATGCCCGGGTTCGCGCGCTCGAATGCCTGTCCCGATTCGGCGAGCGGTTGCGCGAAATAGAGGCGGACAAGGTTCGGGCGGCCGGAACGAGCACCATTCGCCGCGCCCACAAAGACACGACCTTCATGGCCGAAGCCGAGGCAGCACTCGGCCACCCGATCGAAATAATTTCCGGCATTGAAGAGGCGCGCCTGATCTACAAGGGCGTGACACACAGCCTTCCTCCGACCGACGGCCTGCGGCTCGTCATGGATATTGGCGGCGGCAGTACCGAACTGATCCTGGGGCAGGCGGCAAGCCCCAGTGCGCTGGAAAGCACGCATATGGGCTGCGTCTCTATGACCGAGCGATTTTTCCCCAACGGAGAAATCTCGCGTGCAGGGTTCAACAAGGCGCGACTGGCGGCACAACTCGAGCTGCGCCCGGTTAAGGAATTTTTCCGTAACGCCCTCGGTGTCGAAGCGATTGGTACATCAGGCACCATTCGCTCGACGGAAGAGGTTGCCAGGGAGCTTGGCATTTCCGAGTCGGGATTGACGCTGGACGTCGTCGAGCAGCTTATCGACAAAGTTCTCGAATTCGACTCGGTGTCCGACATTTCACTGCCCGGGCTGTCCGATCGTCGCGCACAGGTCTGGCCCGGCGGTCTGTCGATTCTCGCCGAGCTTCTGCACGTCCTGAACATCGCCAGGCTAAAGGTTTCGGATGGGGCACTGCGAGAAGGTTTGTTGTACGACCTGCTGGGCCGTTTGCAACACGAGGATGCTCGTGAGCGTTCGGTGCAGGCGATGAAAGCACGCTACCACGTAGATGAACAGCAGGCTGCGCGCGTTTCGCGTACCGCCGCCGAATTGTATGCGCTGTGCCGGCAGGACTGGGGGTTCACCACTGAGCTCGCGGGCAAGGTACTTGACTGGGCGGCCGGCCTCCACGAGATCGGGCTGGATATTTCCCACGACGGTTACCAGCGACATGGCGCTTATATTGCCGAGCATGCGGATATGCCCGGATTTCCTCGTGCCGAACAGCGGTTTTTGGCCCTGCTCATCGGCGGTCAGCGTCACCGCATCGATAAGTCCGGCTTCAAGGTTCTGCCCGATTCATGGCAGGAACCCGGTCTGCGCCTCCTGATCTTGTTGCGACTTGCTGTGTTGCTCAATCGCAGCCGCAAGGAAACCGAGCACCCGCCTGTATCGATCCGGGCGTCAGGCAAGACCCTGTCGCTCAGTTTCGCTGCCGACTGGCTGGCGGAAAATCCGCTGACTATTGCGGATCTCGAGCGGGAGCAGGAATTGCTTGCTCAAGTCGATTATCAACTGCTGGTAGACCAGGAATAAAAAGGGCCCCTTGCGGGGCCCCGGTATTGCTACTTAAAGCTCCTTTCTGCGGCGGAACCAGGCCAGACCGAATAATCCGAGCAGCATCGGTAATCCGAATGCACCGCCGCCGGAACCACCACCGCCTGTCGACGGTCTCGGCTTCGAGTACATGGGTTGATTCTGGTCCACGCGTCGCTGTTGCGGGGACTGTGCTGCGCGCGCTTGCCGGGCGACAGTCTCAGCCGCAACGCGGTCGCGATTACTGCGCTTGATGCCCTGCGCCGCGAAGACCTCATCGCGAACGACGACCATCGATGTGAAGTCGGTGACCAGGCCGTACTCAATGGCGAGGTCGGTGATCGCATCCTCTGTATCCTGGTCCGCACCGAAGTAGTCCATCTTCGACTGCAGGTTTTCGATCGTGGCATAGGCCCAGATGCGATCAAGCTCAGGGTTCAGGTCCGAGTGCACCGGCATCATGAAACGTGTCCGGTACTCGACATCCTGCCCGGCGACCTTGCCGGTCAGTTCGACCCGGGCTTCGTCGCTGCCCCAGTAATGGCCGAGTACTTTGAGCTGCTCGCCGTGGTAAAGACTGCCGATGCGCTCGGGCGTGAGGTCCGCGACCTTCACACCGTCGATCGTCAGCACGACATCGTGCAATGCTGCGTGACGGATCTTGGCCGTAGCCTGCATGAGCTGGCCGGAGATATCGTCGCTGTTCGAGGTTTCCATGGCGAACCCATTGGAAATCTCGGTCATCGCCTCGAGCAGCGGCCGATTGGCGCTGTTACCCATAATGAACGTGAACAGGCGAACGTCGTGTTTCTCCATCATCTTGAGAAACGCTTTTTTCTCCGTGACGCCTACGTTCGCGACACCGTCCGTCACGAGTGCGATACCCGACGTCCGGTCGCTGTCCAGGCCATTCAATCCGGCGTCCAGGCCCGCGTAAAGATTGGTGCCGCCACTCGACTGCAGGTTGCCTACGCTTTGTGCGTAATGGGTGACGTTCTGCGTGTCCGCGTTTACGAAGCCACTGGTCAGTTCGCGCGCGGAGTCGCTAAACGTGTAGATGCGAAATCGATCCTGGGGGTTGAGCTTGCCGAGGGCCTGCTGCACGCCATTCGCGAGCGTTGCGAATTTGCCCTGCATCGATCCCGACGTATCGAGAACGAACACCCAGTCGCGCCCGTTTTCGATGACCGGCAGGTCGTCGCCCGGTGTCAACGTCAGCATGAACGTGCCGCGACCCGATGCATCCGGTTTATGGGTCACGAGATCCACAGAGCCCGGCAGATCCGGCGCATGGCGCCAGTAGACCACGATGTCTGTATCAAGTTTGGCGATACCCGACGCGGCAGACGCGGGTGCCGGCGTTTCGCCAGCCTCGAGTGCGGCCACCTGCGACTCGAACTCTTCGTCGACAGGCGAGGAGCCCATCGAGTGCAGATCGATGGTCCAGTGACCCGCGTCGATCTTGTTCAGAATGGCATGGGGCTGCTCGGGTAAACGCACAGCATCAACCGGATAGGACGATTTCAGCTCGAAATCGAAGCTGAAGGTACCTGTCACGGCATCCCGAACTTCCCAGAATGCCTTGCGTTCTTCGTCGACGCCGCCCTCTTCAAGCGGGTAGACATAGCGCCCGATGCCGGTGTCTGTGGTGGCGCTTTGGACGTAGACGAGGCGAATATGAACGTCGCTGTTGGCGCGCACCGGGTAGACCGAAATATCGAACGTTCGGTACTCGTCCTTTTCGGCCAGCGCTGTCTCACGACCCTGCGATTTTTCCTGTTCATAGAGATCCCGGGCTGCCTGCTTTTTCAGGACTTCGCCCGTAACGGGCTGGCCATCGATCCAGTACGTAAATTCTGCGACGGCAGCGTGGGAGGGCACAGGGAAGCTGTACACGGCTTCGACATCGCTGCCGCCCCCATTAATGAATACCTGGTCGATCTCGGTGACCACATAGCCGTCTTCAACGACGACATTTACCTTGTGGTCCCTGATGCTCAGAGAGCTGGATTGCCCCTGCGGAACAAGCAGCCCGGCCGCATCGGCCGAAGCCGCGCCAAACAGGGTCAGGACGACCGCGATGAGACTGATGTAGCTCTTGGTCTTCATGATGTTCTCCTAATTAAACATCGTTCAATTACTAGCCAAATAAAAACCGCTTTATTAAACGGTGTTTAATTTATACATGGTTATTGAACGATGTTCAAATAATGTTACTGTTCCGCTTAGGTAAGCCACTATCTATTGGACATAATGCATGGGCAGGCGCAGCGAGCACAGCCGGGACGAAATCCGCAAGATGGCGATCGACGCATCCGCGAAGATCGTTGAGACCGAGGGGTTCAAGTCATTGACCGCGAGGAAGGTGGCCGCAAAGATCGGCTACACGGTGGGGACGCTTTACCACGTCTTCCGCAATTTCGACGATATCGTCATCCACCTGAATGCCAGGACGATCGACGAGATGGCGGTGCTTATCCAGAAGAACGTGAAGAAAAAGCGCAGCGCCGAGGCCCGTATTCGGACGATGGCGGCGGTCTACGTGGACTTCGCCACGGAGCATCCGGATCGGTGGCGGCTGGTGTTTGAGCACCAGGCACCGCGTGGGCTACCGACACCGGAACTCATGAAGGTAAGGCGTGACGTCCTGTTCGAGATGGTTGCCGAAAACCTTCGCGAGCTATCGCCCAATCACATTTCCCAGGAGGTCGACCATACGGCGACGGCCTTGTGGAGCGGTATCCACGGTATTTGCATCCTGGCGCTGACCGGCAAGCTCTACCTGGGCGGCGCGTTCTCGATGGTAAAACTCATCGACACACTGATCGACTCGGTCCTCAACGAATTCAGGCGCACGCACGCCGCAGACTAGCGGCAGAGGTCACGGTCAGGTCTGGGCAGTCAGTTCTTCCAGGAAGATATCCTGCGCTGAAATGCGTTTTTTCTTCCCCGGTGTCAGCCGTTCGTAGTTGCCATCGCCATGGAGCACCCACGCCTGGCAGTTGTCGGCCAGGAACAGCTCGAGGTGCTTGCGAAGCATGTCCTTCATCGCCTTCTGGCGAATCTCAAAGCACGACTCATTGCGACGGAACATATTGCGCTCCATCCAGTCGGCACTTGAACAATAGAACTCTTCGTCGCCGTCGTTGAAAAAATAGTAAACCCGCGAATGTTCCAGGAAGCGGCCGACGATAGAGCGTACGTGAATGTTTTCAGAAAGCCCTTTAACGCCGGGCCGCAGCGAACAAATGCCCCGGATAATAAGGTCGACCCTGACACCGGCCTGCGATGCTTCGTAGAGCGCGTCGACCAGCTGCGGTTCGTTCAGCGAGTTAACTTTGGCGATGATACGCGCCTCTTTTCCGGCCTTCGCGTTCTCTGTCTCTCGCCTTATCTTGTCGATCAGTGCATCGAACAGGCTGAATGGTGAGGCAAGCATGCGCGTCATGCCGACGGCCTCGGTCAGGCTCGTCAACTGCAGGAACAACTTGTGCACATCCTCGCCGAGGCGCTGGCTGCTCGAGAGGTACCCGTAGTCTGTATACACGGACGTCGTTGCATGGTGGTAATTGCCCGTTCCCAGGTGGACGTAGCGGATAAGCCTGTCGTCCTCACGCCGCACGACGAGGAGCATCTTGGCGTGAGTCTTGAAACCGACCAGACCATAAACCACATGGGCGCCAGCCTCCTGCAGACGGTTGGCCAGCGCGATATTCGCCGCTTCATCAAAACGCGCCATGAGCTCAACCACTACCGTCACTTCCTTGCCAGCCCGCGCCGCTGTAACAAGGTGATCGACAATCGGTGAGTCGGCACCGGTCCGATACAGCGTTTGCTTGATGGCGAGCACATCGGGGTCGACTGCCGCCAGCGCAATGAAGTCGATGACCGGCGCGAACGACTGGTAAGGATGATGAAGCAGCACATTCTTTTTCGACAGGACCTCGAAGATGGTCTCGTCCGTGAGCAGATCGTCTGGCATGCCCTGGGTGAACGGGGGATACAGCAACTCGGGTCGGTCCGTAAGCCCGCAAACGGTACTCAGTCGGTTCAGGTTAACCGGCCCCTCGACCAGGTACATGTCGTGTTCCTGCAGGCTGAAATGATCAAGCAGGAACTCCTGCAGATCTTCGGGGCACTCGTGCCCGATCTCAATACGCACTGCCGCACCATAACGACTGGCTTCAAGCTGGCCCTCGAGCGCCCGAACGAGATCGCTGACTTCCTCGTCATCAATATAGAGGTCGCTATTGCGGGTCACGCGGAACTGGTGGCAGCCGCCAACATCAAGTCCGGGGAACAGACGATCGACGTGCACGCGAATGACCGAAGAAAGGAACACATAGTTGTGTTCGCCGGGTTCGCTGAGATGTTCGGGCAGTTCAATAATGCGCGGCAGAGAGCGCGGCGCCTGCACCATGCCGCGATGCCGGCGTCGCCCGAACGCGTCTCGTCCATGCAGGCGCACGATGAAGTTCAGGCTCTTGTTCAGGATGCGCGGAAATGGCCGCGATGGATCGAAAGTAAGGGGCGTGAGTACCGGCACAACCTGTTCGTCGAAGTAGTGGCTCAGCCATTCCTGCTGCTCGCCATTCCACTCGTGGCTCTGGACAAAACGGACGCCAGCCTTGGTCAGTTCCGGGAACATGACCTTGTTAAGCAATTCATACTGCTGGCGCACGAGCTCCGCGACTTCCTGGCGAAGCGTGTTGAACACCTCCTGGGCCGGTATTTTTTCGGGGCCCTGCGCGGGCGCACCAATCTCCATGCGCTGCTTTAACCCGGCAACGCGAATTTCGAAGAACTCGTCGAGGTTGGTGCAACTGATGCACAGGAAGCGCAGCCTCTCGAGGAGGGGCAAATTCGGGTCGAGTGCCTGAGCGAGTACTCGTTTATGGAACTCCAGGAGGCTGAGTTCGCGATTGATGTAAAGCTCGTTCATTTCAGGGCGAGTGTACCGTGCCAAGGACTACCTTGTGCCTTGCACCGGTCACACTCGGGAGGTTCCCGGTTTCGTTGTTCATGGTGCGCATGGCCAGCCAGGCGAATGCGACGGCCTCAACCCAGTCCGGGTCGAGCCCCACGGCGGCGGTCGTGGCGATTCTTGTGTCCGGCAGGTTACGCGCCAGGCGCCGCGACAGGTCCATGTTGTGCGCGCCGCCACCGCATACGTAGAGTTCCTCCGTCCCGGACGCGAACTGTTGAACGCTGTCCGCAACGGAGCGAGCGGTTAGCTCTGCCAGCGTGGCCTGAACGTCTGCCGGATCGTAAGTCTCGATGTTGTGCTGCAATAACCACTCGAGATTGAAGTCCTCAAGCCCGGTGCTCTTTGGCGGCCCGAGTTCGAAGTAGGGATAGGAGAGCAACTGCTCCAGGAGCATTTGGATGCAGGATCCCGAGGCAGCCCAGTCACCATTGCGATCGAATGTTGTCTTGCGGTGCCGCTGAATCCAGCGGTCGAGCAGGGTATTACCGGGGCCGGTGTCGAATCCAACGACCGGCGCGTCGTCCGCGCCCAATATCGTGATGTTGGAAATGCCGCCGATATTCAAAATGACGCGCGCGTTCCCAGTGCCACCGAACAACCATTCGTGAAAGGGAGGGACCAGCGGTGCGCCCTGGCCGCCCGCCGCAATATCCGCGCTTCGGAAGTCGGCGACAGTGGTTATCCCGGTCCCGCTCGCGATCGTTGCTGGATTGCCGATCTGCAATGAGTAGGGAGTGACGGCATCGGGCTGGTGGCGGACCGTCTGGCCGTGACTACCCACGGCGCGAACATCGCCGGCCTCGACGCCGGCTTTACTCAGCAGTTCCAGGGTGACATCACGGAAGCACTCGCCGACCTGTCGGTCAATAGACCCGATGTTTTCGATTGGCTGGTCAACCGGTGTCGTGACGGCATTAAGCAGTGCGCGGCGCAGCGTGTCAGGATAGGCCTTCTCATGTGTTGCCATGATGTTGATGCCGCGCGCATCGAAACTGACAAGCACGGCGTCAATGCCATCCATGCTCGTGCCGGACATCAGGCCAATGTAGAGATCGGGCATGCCGCTACTGAGTGTTGAAGGCGATCGACGCTACCTTGGTGCTCTTGAACTCTTCGAGTTCTTCGAGAATCGGGGCTGCCTCGGTGAGGAACTGCTGGCGGTATTCTGCCTTGATCGGTTCAGCGTCGGGTAATGAGACTGTGCGCGGGTTCCGATGCACGCCATTAAGGCGATATTCGTAGTGCAGATGATTGGCCGTAGCAAGTCCGGTCATGCCGACATAGCCGATGGTCTGTCCCTGCCGGACTCGTGAACCGACGCGCGCTTTCGCGGCAAAACTCGACATATGCGCGTACAGGGTCGTGATGTTGCCACCGTGCTGCACGATGACCACCTTGCCGTAACCGGACTTGTTGCCGCGGAAGATGACCTTGCCGTCGCCGGCCGCCTTAATGGGTGTGCCGCGCGGCGCTGCATAATCGACACCGCGGTGAGCGCGAATCGTGTTAAGGATGGGATGGCGCCGGTTTGGATTGAAGTTTGAGCTGATGCGTGTGAAGTCGACAGGTGCCCGGATGAAAGCTTTGCGCACGCTGTTGCCATCGGGTGTGAAGTAGTCGGTTACGTTATCTTTGTCCTTAAAACGAATGGCCCGGATCTGGCGGCCATTGTTGTTGAACTCGGCGGCTATGATTTCGCCATCGGCGACGAACTCACCGTCCTGCCAGATTTCCTCGAACTGCACGTAATAGTTATCGCCCGAACGAATGTCCAGAATGAAGTCAACGTCCCACGCAAAGATGCCGGCAACGTTCATGATTGTCCTGTCGGACAAGCCGGCCTGCGCCGCGCTTTCAAACAACGAGCTCTCAATGACACCGTAGGCGTGACGCTTGCGTATCTCTATCGGCCGTTCAATGATTTTCGCTGTAAAGCCCTCATCCTGACGCTCAATCTGCAGAGCGTTGGTCAGGTCGAGTTTTGAGTACAGGCTGACAATTTTGCCCGCATCGTGGGTGACCTCAAAAACATCGCCGGGCTTTATGCGGCGGAAGCGCTTCTTCGCTTCGTCGAGCTGGGCGATAGTCATCAGCTGGCCGATGTCGAGGCTATTGCGGCGGAACAGCTTTTCCATGGTGTCGCCGCGGCCGACGGTCAGTGACAGCCTGTCGAAAACCGGCTCAGGTTCAGTCACGACTTCCGGCTGGATCGCATCGCGGGTGATGTCGGCTGCATCAAGCTCTTCGACAGACAGCACCGCTGTATCGGCGGCGACCATGACCGGTGTCTCCGGCAGAGCCGGCTGCGGTTCGTCGGTGCTCAGGCCGGTGAAGAGTGCGATGCCCATGAGGGGAATACCGAGGCCCACCGCAAACCACTGGATGGCTTTGGATTTAGCGGGCTTTCTGGCAGCAGACGGCTTGTAATCGTGTAGAAGTGGGCTGGCCTGACGACTCAAGTCTGCGTCCCCGTGTTATGGATGCCGCTACTCTACCGTTTGGTATTTTGGAGGTCAAAACTGTAGGAGGATGCTACAGTGCGCGAAATCGAATTGCGGCTCGCGCCGCACCCACAGGCTGGCGCGCCAGGTGCGTCAAAAGACACTGGATAATGAGCAGTATTAAGGAACAAATCGCGGAGCTTAGCCGCGGCACGGATGAGGTATTGCCCGAGGACGGGCTCGAGGCGAAGCTGCAACAGGGTCGGCCGCTGGTTGTGAAAGCCGGTTTTGACCCGACCGCGCCGGACCTGCATATCGGGCACACCGTGCTGATCAACAAGATGCGTCAGTTCCAGCTGCTGGGCCATGAGGTCGTCTTCCTGATTGGTGACTTCACGGGCATGATCGGCGACCCGTCAGGCAAGAACGCCACGCGTCCGCCGCTGACGCCAGAAGAGATCAAGGCAAATGCGGAGACCTATGAAAGCCAGATATTCAAGATTCTCGACCCCGAACTGACCCGCGTCGAGTTCAATTCCAACTGGATGGGGGATATGGATGCGGCCGGGCTAATCAAGCTCGCGGCACGGCATACGGTCGCCCGCATGCTCGAGCGCGACGATTTCAGTAAGCGTTATAAGAGCGGTCAGTCGATTTCCATTCATGAATTTCTCTACCCACTTGTCCAGGGTTATGACTCGGTTGCCCTGAAGGCCGATGTCGAGCTGGGCGGTACCGACCAGAAGTTCAACCTGCTCGTCGGTCGCCAGTTGCAGCAGGACTTTGGCCAGCAACCGCAGATCGTCATGACGACGCCGCTACTTGAAGGACTCGACGGTGTTCAGAAGATGTCAAAATCTCTGGGAAATTACATTGGAATCACGGAGTCGCCGGGCGAGATGTTTGGCAAACTCATGTCGATTTCTGATGATCTGATGTGGCGCTATTTCGAGGTTCTGAGCTTCCGGTCACTCGATGACATTGCCGCATTGAAAAAGGCCGTTGCCGACGGCATGAATCCGCGCGACGCAAAATTTGAACTTGGCATGGAAATAGTTGCCAGATTCCATGATGAGGCCGCGGCTGAGAGTGCTCGCCAGGAGTTTATTTCGCGCTTCCAGAAAGGCGCGATGCCTGACGAGATCCCCGAGGTCTCGCTGGACGCTGCGGACGGAAAGCTGGGCATTGCGCACCTTCTTCGAGGTGCCGGACTGGTCGAGAGCACGTCCGAAGCGTTTCGCATGATCAAGCAGGGTGCGGTCAAAATAGACGGAGAGCGCGTCGAAGATCGCGCTTTGCATGTAGAGGCAGGCAGTACGCATATATATCAGGTGGGTAAGCGCAAGTTCGCACGCGTCACTCTCGCCTGAGTTGCAGGTTGCGGCCCTGAGAACCGCACAAGCAGGAGGTGCAGGCAGTGAACAGGATTTTGGCTTTCGCCGCAGCGGCGCTGGTGTTCGCAACAGCTCCGCAGCTCGCAGCCGCACAGTCGGCCGAGGCGGAGATGCGCGAGCAGTTCGAAGCCGTTATCAATGGCCTGAACGAAAACAAGTTTGACCTGTTTCAGCGGGCGGTGAATGAGAAGGCGCTAATCAATCGTATCTTCGGAACACGGGTGATTGATGCTGACGCGAGGGAGCAGTTCGCTGCCGGTTTTTCCGGCACGCTGCAGGAGATATTCGTTTCTTCATTTCCCCGCGCCCGTACCCAGGCGGAATCCGGGGGCGAGATTATTGGCACGATCATCGCCTTTCAGTTCCAGGACGGGCAAGGGCGCGCCATCGTGCGCTACGCTGGGAAAGGCTACCGCTTTTCTTACCATTCCTATGAGTTGACCAGGAGCCGCAACAAGCTGGTGATCGTGGACTGGTTCGATTACTACAACTCGAGCTGGTTCAGTGAGGATGTCGGCGACTCGCTGGTGAGGGCCATGCCCGCAAAGACCTCCGTTCGCAGCATCATGAAGACGCCGAACCCCACGGACGGGCAGGTATTCCAGGTGGGCGAACTCCTGAAAGCTGTGCGCGACCAGAATCCGCAGCGCTACTTCCAGATTTATGACGGGCTCGAGGCGGTGCTTCGCAACGAACCCCATATCGTGGTGCTCAACTACCAGTACTGCCGCAGTCTGGGGGATCCTGCGCGGCTGAATCAGGCCGTAGAGTCGCTGGTCGCTGCCTTCCCGGGCGACGCCCTGTACAGCCTGGGTCTTTCCGCGTACTACATTAGCCGCAACCTCTTCGAGGAGGCGATCGTTGAGCTCGACCGCTTTGAATCGGCGCTGGGTATGAAAGACGGCGTTTCTGAGGCCTTTAAAGCAACGTCTGCCATGGCGCTGGGCGATTTCGAGCGAGCTCAGGCGTTTGCGCTGAGCGCCACTCAGGTCGAGCCGGGGCTTGAGCTCAGTTGGTGGACCTTGCTCAGGGCAAGGACGGCAGCGCAGGACTATGCGGGCGCTACCGAGGCGATGACGCAGCTGGAAGATCGTTTCGGCCAGATGCTGATACCCCAGACACTGAGGCGAGATCGCTTCCTTAAAGCGCTTATCGACCAGCAGGAATACAAGGACTGGCGTGCCGAGCGAGACCAGGGCTGACGCGCTGTGTGTCGATTGGCCGCGTGGCGCTCAAGTACCGGCGGGTGGCGTAATTACTGCGCGCCGCCATCGCCGGTTTCCGGGAAATCGTGGAAGCAGGCCATATCTGGAGTCCCATTGCCGTCCGGGTCCGGCCGCGGCCCAGGGGGACAAATAGCCAGTATTCCCGGAGAAAAAGCCACAATCATTGCCCGCGGAACCAACCGCACAGCAGCCCTTTGAGGGCCGGGCTCGGCCCCGTAAAAAAAACTTTAAAAAAGGTGTTGACGGGGTTCGATTCGCCCGTATAATGCGCGGCTCGCTGAGGGACACGGTGTATCTCAGTCGACCCCCAAAAGTACATGCAGGCGCAAGAGGATTGTTGCTAACACCTCCTTCGCCTGTATAATGGTGGGTCCGCCCCATTCAGACATTGGCCACGGCCGATCGCGAAAGGGGCTCGTTCTTTAACAACTCAATCAGATAATTTGTGTGGGTGCTTGCGCTGGACTTTGCGAAGGCAAAATCAAGCGTAAGAACCAACCTAAATTCTATATAGTAATTTAGAGTGGGGATTACACTTTAGTAAAAGCTCAAAGCTTTAAACTGAAGAGTTTGATCCTGGCTCAGATTGAACGCTGGCGGCATGCCTAACACATGCAAGTCGAACGGAA
>JAHEGH010000011.1:7839-63993 GCA_024639825.1 Gammaproteobacteria bacterium | reverse complement strand
CGACCACACCCAGGTCATTGGCACCTGCTTCTCCTGCCATAACGGCACCACGGCGATCGGCAAGCACCCGACCCACATTACCAGTGGCGATAACTGCGACGACTGCCATACGACCAACGCGTGGATCCCGGCCAACTTCGATCACACCAATTTCACCAACAACTGCATCAGCTGCCACAACGGCACCGATGCGACAGGCAAGAATCCGACGCATATCAATACCACCGATATTTGTGAGGACTGCCATAACAACGTGACATTTGTGCCGGCCGACCTGGTCGACCACACCCAGGTCATTGGCACCTGCTTCTCCTGCCATGACGGCACCACGGCGATCGGCAAGCACCCGACCCACATTACCAGTGGCGATAACTGCGACGACTGCCATACGACCAACGCGTGGATCCCGGCCAACTTCGATCACACCAATATCACCAACAACTGCATCAGCTGCCACAACGGCACCGATGCGACGGGCAAGAATCCGACGCATATCAATACGACCGATATTTGTGAGGACTGCCACAACAACGTGACATTTGCGCCGGCCGATATGGTCGATCACACCCAGGTCATTGGTATCTGCTCCTCCTGCCACGATGGCAACATCGCCGAAGGCAAGCACCCGACCCACTTCACCAGCAGCGACAACTGCGATGACTGCCACACGACGATCGCCTGGACGCCAGCAACCTTTGACCATACGAACATCACCAACAACTGCATCAGCTGTCACGACGGGACGCAAGCTACGGGTACAGGCCCGACGCATATCCTGACGACAGACATTTGTGAGGACTGTCACTCGCCGATCACCTGGATACCGGTAACAACCGTCGACCACGCCCAGGTCCTGGGTTCCTGTTCCTCCTGCCATGATGGCAACACGGCGACCGGCAAGGGTCAGCAACACTTTGTGACGACCCTTGAGTGCAATGACTGCCATACGACCAATGGATGGACTCCGCATATCTACCAGCACATGGGTCTGGGCTACGAGCCGCTGGATCATCGCGGCAATCTCGACTGCACGCGTTGCCATCAGGGTAATTCGGAGACCGTGAACTGGCCTACGCCTGTCTACCAGCCTGATTGCGCCGGTTGCCACTTCAACGACTATCGCCCCGGCGTAGACAAGCACAATGGCATCAACAATGATAGCAACTGTGCGCAGAGCGGTTGCCACAGCATCTCGGCCGGGGAGTGGTAATGCTGCCGCTACGTCCAACACTCCCGATTTTCGCAGCGGTCGTGATTCAGGCACTGGCCTGGTCGACCTCGCATGCGGCGCCCGGTTTCATCACGTCCAGCAATATCAGCTCGGGTGATGTTTACACCGAGATAACGATTCGCCTTGGGTGCGATGTGACGTACCTCGGGCATCTTCCCAAGGCGAAAGGCGACGCCCTCTCGATCGACCTCGAAACGACATCGATCTGTCATGGCGTGCCGCCGTCACTCGCCGACAGTCGCGAGATTCACCGGCCACCGGGCGCCGATGAGATCGGCCTCGTCCACATCGAGTACGACGGAGAACGTCCGGCACAAAAGCAGCTGCGCCTGAGCTTCTCAAATGAAGTTCACTTTCTGGTCACACCCGGCAACCTGAGTGAGACGGTTGTCGTTCGTGTCTTACACAACGCCAGCCCGGCAGCCACTGTATCGACATCGAGTGGCGCAGTGGGACGCCAGGTCAACCGCGTCAAAGCGCCACCGGCACGATTTGTAATCAACCTGGAATCCTCGTTGCGCTACCCGGGCGCCGCTGACATACCGGTGATGACGCTGGCGGCGGGGCAAAAACTGTTTATCACGGAAACCGAAATTGACGGCAAGACCTGGTACCGGATGCGCGTCGGCTACTTCGACTCTGCGACAGCAGCGTCGAAAGTATTGCGCGATGTCCGCGGCCAGTATCCGACGGCATGGATAGATCGTGAAGCAACGGAAGGCGCCGCCGTCGAGCCGATCGAGGTGGCCAGCCAGCCTCCCGCCCCTGCTGTGGAACCCATCGCGGATGGTGAGTCAGGCGAATTGATGGCGGATGCGAAACGCGCAATGACAGCCGGGGAGATTTCCCGCGCCGTCCAGATCTATACCAAGGTGTTGCAGCAACCGGCAAGCGACCAGCACCAGGCGGCGCAGGAATACCTGGCTCTTGCCCGTGAACGTAACGGCCAGGTTGCCCATGCCAAGGCCGAGTACGAGCGTTACCTCGCCAAGTATCCGGACGGACCGGGGGCTGAACGGGTGCAACAACGCCTTGCCGCGCTTCTCGCTGCCTCCACCGGCTCACCCGGACAATCAGCAGGCGGCTCCGGGTCGGCCGGGCGTGAACCCAGCCTCTGGAAGGTACGCACCTTCATGGCCCAGCATTATCGCCGCGACGCCAACCAGCTCAACGATCAGGAAGAGGTCACGAGCCAGTCATCACTGTATTCAGACATTTCCATCGACGCACGCCGCCGGGGTCAGCGCTTTGATTTTTCAACGCGCCTGACAGGCGGACATCGCTACGACCTCCTTGATGAAGTCACGCGATCGTCTGGAAATGATTTCCGCCTGTCCTATCTTTATGCCGACCTCTACGACACCCAAACCCGACTGCGCGGGCGGCTCGGGCGGCAAACCCGTAGTACAGGTGGCGTACTTGGCCGCTTCGACGGTCTGAACGTCACCTATTCGCTAAATGACCGCATACGGTTCGATGCGGTTGCGGGTCAGCCGGTGTACTCGACTGCAAACTCCGACGAACAATCTCGGCAGTTCTACGGCGTCAGCTCGAACTTCACGCCCTTTAGCAACAACGTCGAATTCGGGGTGTTCTATCTGCAGCAGGAAATAGACAGCTTTACCGATCGGCAGGCTGTTGGAACGGAGGTGCGCTACTTCGGTGACTCGGTGTCCGCCTGGGGTTCGGTCGATTACGACACAGCCTTCAGCGAGCTCAGCAGTGCGTTCGCCCAGGGTAGCTGGCGTCTGCCTGGCAAGCTCACGTTAAGCGGCTCACTGGATCGCCGCCGCAGCCCATTCCTGAGTCTCGGCAATGCATTGCTGGGCCAACGTAGCCAGGACTTTGGCCTTCTCGCACAGACATTGACCGAGGTACAGATCCGGCAACAGGCCCTGGACCGCTCACCGATGACGACGGGTACGACGCTTGGGCTGTCGCGTCCATTAACGCCGCACCTGCAGCTGAATATCAACGCAAACCGATCGATCGTCGATGCCATGCCTGCAAGCGGCGACGCACCTGCCACAACTGAAGCGGAGTACAGTTACTTTTCGACCGATCTCGTTTCGAGCGGGCTCTTTCGCGAGGGCGATGTCGGTATTTTCAGTCTGCGCTATGCAACATCTGATTCAGCTGACATTTACACCATTAGTCTCGACACGCGTTTTCCCATCGGGCGCAACTGGCGCATCAATCCCCGTCTGCGGGTGGATTACCGCGAAATACTGTCTGATATGAGTACCCAGTTGACCTATACGCCGGGTCTTCGTCTGCAGTATCGTATGGGTCGTCGGGGTCGTATTGAGCTCGATGCCGGTAAACGATTCTCGAGCCGTGATATGACGAACTCTGACCTGAACCAGGATCAGGAATCGTACTTCATTAGTCTCGGTTACCAGTTGTATTACTAAGGTCCGACGCATGACGATAGATCGCCTGAGACTTTCCTGTGCCGCCTTGGCGCTGGCCCTGCTCACGAGCTGCGCTGGCAACGATACAACCGTGCTGCAGCGGCTCGATCCGGAGACCGGGGTGACCATTAAGCGGGCGTCCGCACCGATCGTCATGTACCGCGACATGTCTGCAAATTCCGCCTTTGGACGCGACTACGTTTACGTCGGCCCTATCCAGATCAACAATATGGGCCAGCGCGAGTATTTCCTGTGGCTCGGGATCTGGGGATCATCGGACTCGGCCGAACGCGGCCGGAAGATGGACGATTTCGAAGCTATCGTCCTCTACGCAGACGGAGAACCACTCAACCTCGAGGTCAAAGGATGGACTCCCGGTTCTATTGGCGCCTCCGACGACGTCTACGTTAAGCCTGTCGCTTCGGCCCTGGACGGCTACTATCGCGTGACTGTCGACCAGATGCGCCTGATTGCTGAATCGCGGGACCTGGAACTGCGCGCGGGCGCAACACGACCGCAGCGCTATGTTCCCTGGGACTCTCCCAAGGGATCATCCGATGCGCTGATCGCATTTCTTCGCGATCTTGACTGGTAGCTCTACGCCTGACCCGCCGACACGATCGCTGTAACGATCAACCGTACCGCAGTCAGCGTTACCAGCAAACGAAATACTGCACGAAAAACGGTCTCCGAAATTCGATCGATGAGGAGCTTGCCGACCCAGGTACCCACAACCGCGACGAGGACCGATAGGATGATCGTCATGAGGTAGGGTCGGTAATCAAAACCGTTTGCCGCGTAGCCTGCAATCTTGAATATCCCCATTCCCGTCAGGCTTGCGGCCATCGTCGCAACGACCTGCCGCCGCTTCAGGCCGGTATGCAGGATGACCGCATGCAACAGCGCACCGTAGGCGAACAGCGTCGAGAAAAATGAATGTATGAAACCAACGATCGCCCACGGATGCCGAAACTTCGGGCGCCAGCTGATGCCCGGCAGCCAGATTGCCACCAGCATCACGATACCGATCGCAGACGCGATGATCGTTTCCGGTAGTCGGATGTAAATTCTTGCCGCAATTGCGACGGCAAGGATGCTGCCAAGCAGGAAGGGACCGGCAATTCGCCAGTCAATGTGTTCGCGAAATACCAGGGCACGGGATGCCGTCGAACCAATCAGCAGAGTCGAATGCAGTGGCACAATGGCCGACACGGGCAACACGCTGCTGGTAACGGCAAGGATAATCATCGCACCGCCGTTTGCGAATGCTGCGTTGCTAATCGCCGCAAGAAAGCTGCCCAGTACAATCGCGTATGATGCGCGGTCGATTTCACCCAGGCTGGCGAGCAGTTCCATCTCTCGATTCGACTAGCCGGGCAGTACGTACCAGACAACACCGAGGAAATGGCAGATGCCGCCACCCAGCACGAAGACGTGCCAAATGGCATGGTTGAACGGTATGCGTTCGAAGGCGTAGAAGATCGCGCCGACTGAGTAACTGATGCCGCCGGCAAACAGCCAGGCCATGCCATCGGGCCCGATGGCTTCAGCCATCTGCGGCGCCGCGATTACAACCAGCCAGCCCATCGCCAGGTAGCTTGCGAGCGCGATCTTCGGGAAGCGGTTTCGGAACCACAGCTTTTTGACGATACCGGCAGTAGCCAGTGCCCAGATGGTGCCGAACAGCCACCATCCGGTATCCGTACGCATCGCCACTAGCAGGAAAGGTGTGTAGGTTCCCGCGATTAGCAAGTAGATAGCGCAGTGATCCAGCAGCTTGAAGATATTGCGATGTCTCGAGGCGTACATGGAATGATAGACCGTCGAGGCGAGGAACAGCGCGATCAGTGTGGTCCCATAGATCGCGCTCGCAACGATCCGCCAGGGATCAGCTGCCGCGATGGACAGGTACAGCATCCAGGAGAGGCCACCAATACTGAGCAGCACGCCCACGCCATGCGTTGACGCGTGGATAATTTCCTCGAGGACACCGTACTCGTGATGCGGTTTGTGAGCTTCCATAGACACCATGATACGGCACAAAGGGACCCAAGATGTTCGATTTCGCGCCAGCCCCGACACAGGGTAGACTTGCCGACTGTAAATTCGTACAAGAACTGCAATGACAACCATTCGTCCCCTGTTTATCGCGCTTTTCGCGCTTTCCGTTGCCGCCTGCGTGTCCGGGCCTGTCGCCCGTGACGACGTTACAATCTCGATTATTGGAACAAACGACGTGCATGGCGCCCTCGTCGCCAACGATCAGGTTGGTGGACTGGTCACTTTATCCGCTTACGTCGATGCGCTGCGCCAGGCGCGGGCCGCCGATGGCGGCGCAGTGCTGCTTATCGATGCGGGCGATATGTGGCAGGGAACGCTCGAGTCCAATCTGGGCGAAGGAGCCGCTGTCGTTGAAGCCTATAACGCAATGGGAGTGACCGCCGCAGCAATAGGCAATCATGAGTTCGACTTCGGGCCGGAGGGCCAACACGCGGTTCCCGTCGAGGCCGGCGAGGATCCGCGCGGCAACCTCAAGCGGCGTGCCAGCGAAGCACGATTCCCGCTGCTCACAGCAAACCTGATCGATTCCTCAACGGGCACACCAGTCGACTGGGAAAATGTGCGGCCCTCGGTCATGATTGAGGCGGCCGGTATCAAGGTAGGCATTGTCGGCGTCATGACGGCCAACGCGCTGACGACGACGATAGCCGCCAACGTGACCGGACTCGAGATAGCACCACTTGCGGAAACGATTACGACGGTGGCAAGGCAGCTGCGAGACGATGGCGCTGTGCTGGTGATTGTTGCAGCTCATGCCGGTGGCAAGTGCACGGATTTTTCTGATCGTCAGGACTTATCGTCGTGCAACATGTCCGCCGAAGTAATGCGCCTTGCAAACGCGCTCGAGCCGGGCCTTGTCGACTACATCATTGGCGGGCACAACCATAACCCTATTGCCCATATCGCCAATAACATCCCCATCACCTCCAACTACTCAAACACGTACAGCTTTGGTCGCGTCGACTTCCAGGTAGATCGAAACCGGCAGGAACTTGTCTCCCGCCAGGTCTTCGCACCGCAACAAACAGCACCAGGAACGCGCGATCAGTACGAAGGCTTTCCGCTGATAGCAAACCCCGATGTAGAGCGCGTGGCCAGGCTGGCCATCGCACGCGCAGAAGCGCTTAAGCAGGAGAAGCTCGGGGTTACCCTGACCGGGCCATTTGAGCTCGTGCCGGATATCGAGTCGGCAATCGGCAACCTGATGACCCGGGCCATGCTGGATTCGTTCGACGCTGACATCGCGATTCACAATGTGTTCGGTGGTATCCGTGCTGGCCTCCCCGCCGGCGAGCTGACCTATGGCGCAGTATTTGCGATGTTCCCGTTCGACAACATCGTCACTGTTCATGAGCTATCCGGCCGGGACCTGCGTGGCGTCATTGCCAGGACGGCGGGTACACACCGCGTGCCAGGATTTGCCGGCATGCGCGTGTTTGTCAGCTGTAACGACGCTCAGATGAACATTGAAATGCGCCTGGACGATGGCCGGGTAATTAGCGACGACGATCGAATCCGCGTAGTAGCGAATGATTTTCTCGCACTGGGCGGTGACGATATCCTGACTACCGCTATACCCGAGGGCGGTTTCGAACTGCGCTACGACATGCCGCTCACACGCGATGCGCTCGTCGACTGGTTCCGCGCAGGCCCCGATACAATTGGTCCTGAAGATTTCCGGACACACAGCGCGCCTAATTGGAACCTGCCTGACGGCCAGCCCGCGAATTGCCAGTACTGATATCTTGAATCTGCGATCCCTGATTTTCGCGTCGGTCCTGCTGGCGGCGACAACCCCTGTAGCGGCCGACAGTGCAATAGAGCATATCGTCGTCACGGCTACTCGCCGCGCAGTTGATTCCAGCGACGTATCTGCGAGTGTCTCAACGGCCGATGCCGAGTCTGTCACCGCAGCAAAACTGGCGACGGACGCACTGCGCGATGTTGCCGGTGTGCATATTCAGCAGACCACGCCCGGACAAGGTGCCGCAGTAATCCGCGGCCTGAAAGGCTCGGCGGTCCTCCACCTTGTCGATGGCATGCGGCTCAGCAACGCCATGTTCCGCACAGCACCGACACCCTGGTTTGCACTTGTGCCGACAACGTCTGTCGAACGACTCGAAGTAATACGAGGTACGCCCGCGTCACTCTATGGCAGCGAAGCCGTCGGCGGAGTCGTTCAGTCTGTCTCGCGTCTGCCTGACTTCGAATCCAGCCAGTTCGACTATGCGGGTGACGTAATTGCCACATTTGATTCAGCTGAGCTGCAAAAATCCATCCGGGCTACACTCGACTTTGGCACCCGCCAACTGAGTTCGTCAGTGAGCGCCGAATACCTCACGACCGGCGATCGCCGAGTTGGCGGCGGCGAGCGAATCGGGCCAAGCGGCTACACCTCGAAGGGCCTGCGTGCCGTCGTACGCGGGCGGCCCACCGATGAGCGCCGCTGGTTTGTCGACCTGCAGTTCCTCGAACAGCCGGAAACACCGCGCGTCGATGAACTCGTCGCAGGCTACGGCCAGACCGAACCGGCCTCATCCGAATTTCTGTTCGCTCCTAACCAGCGACTGTTCGCCCACGTACAGCACGATCTCATCGCATCTTCCGGTATCGACTGGAAGATCGACGCCGCCTGGCAGCGCATCGTCGACGATCGCATTACGCGCAACTTCAATGCAGATGACCGGCGCGTCGAGAACAACCGCAGTGATCTTTACGGACTCACAGTCAACGCCTCTTCGGATTGGGGTTCGCTGTCGTGGATCGCCGGTGTCGACCTCTACCACGACGAGGTTCGTAGCACGCGAAACGCGATAAACGTCGTCGATGGCACGTTCAGCACGCTGGCGCCGCGCTTTCCGGACGGCTCAACGATTCTGCAGGCAGGTCTGTTTGGCAACATCGTGTGGCATCTCGCGGATCGTCATAGTCTGAGCGCCGGACTACGCCTCAGCGACGTGCGGATCGACTTGCCTGACGGGACAACCATCGAACCTTCCCGCCTTAGCGGCGACCTCGGCTGGATTTTCGATGTCACTGAGACCCTGCAGCTGGTGGCCAACGCGGGGGCTGGGTTCCGGGCACCCAACATTGCCGACCTGGGCACGCTTGGCGATCGACCGGGGAACCGCTTCAACATTCCTAATACAAGCCTGGATGCCGAGAGTGTGACCCACGGGGATCTGGGCCTGCGACATCGGTCCGCGCGCTGGCAGTTCGAAATCATGCTGTTCGCATTGCGCTATACGGATCGGGTGGTGTCGGTGTCTACGGGTGTCCTGACGCCGGACGGGCGGGACATTGTGCAGAGTGTCAATGCCGCGTCGTCGTCGATTCATGGCATCGAAGCGAGCCTGGAGGCGGAACTCACGGACCGTCTGAGCATGCAGGCTGTGCTTAACTACGCACGAGGTGAGCAGCGCATCGGCACCGTAGACGAGGCCGCCGACCGTGTGCCACCCCTGAACGGCAATCTTGTCCTCAGGTACAACCTCGCCGACCGTTGGCAATTTGAGGCCTGGCTGCGGGCGGCTGCGCGTCAGGACCGCCTGAGTAATCGCGATGTGGGGGACCCTCGTATCGACCCGAACGGCACAGCGGGATGGGCAAGCCTTGGCGCCAGCGGATCGTGGTTGAGCGACAATGGCTGGCAAGTCACCATCAGTGCTGATAATTTGACGGACAAACAATACCGGACACATGGATCCGGAATCGACGCACCCGGACGCAACCTCACCGCGACAATTCGACGCCGCTGGTGACTTCATCTCTCGATGGGAGACGCTTCAGTGACAAGAATGACAGCACGCCTCGGCACCGCCTTACTCATCTCTGTACTCGCCCTGCCCGCGCTGGCGCAGGACGACGCTCCGCAAATGATTCCGGCGCCAGACCGTGCCGAGGGCGACGGGCCTTACGATCGCCTCATCATCCGCGGCGCAACACTTATAGACGGCACCGGTGCACCGCCCATAGGGCCGGTCGACATCGTCATCGAGGGCAACCGCATTGCCGACGTAGTCACGGTCGGCTACCCGGGACTGGAAATTAAGGAAGACGCGCGACCTGGCAATGCGACGCACGAAATCGATGCACACGGTGCCTACGTCATGCCTGGCATTATTGATACTCACACGCACACCGGTGGTGCGACCAAGGCGCCAGAAGCTGAGTACACCTACAAGCTGTGGCTCGGCCACGGCATTACGACCGTGCGGGGCGTGCCAAGTGGCAGGATGGAATTCTCGCTCGCCGAGAAGGAGCGCAGCGCGAGCAACGCCATAACCGCGCCGCGCATTTTCTCGTATCACACCATGGGCTCGGGTAAGGAATATGCCGACAAGCGAATCCTGACACCGGATGACGCGCGCAAATGGGTGCGCTACGCGGCGCGCGCCGGCATCGACGGCCTGAAGCTCGGCTCCCATCGACCCGCCATCATGGAAGCGCTGCTGGACGAAGCCAGCAAGCTCAAGCTCGGCTCGGTCGCACATCTCGGACAGATGGGCGTTGCCCAGATGAATGCCCAGGACGCCGCCCGACGGGGGCTCGGCACGCTGACGCACTACTACGGGCTGTTCGAGGCCATGTATGAAAACCACGATGTGCAACCGTGGCCCGTCGACATGAATTACGGCAACGAGCAGCACCGTTTTGGCCAGGTCGCTCGCCAATGGAACCTGATCGCGGGACGCGGCTCTGAGAAATGGAATGCGCTGCTGGACGAGTTTCTCGAACTCGACTTCACGATTAATCCCACCATGACCATCTACTCGGCTGGTCGTGATGTCATGCGCGCGCGCAACGCGGACTGGCATGAGACCTACACGCTGCCAACGCAGTGGGAGTTTTTCAAACCGAGCCGTGAAAGCCACGGTGCCTACTGGTTCTACTGGACCACCGAGGACGAAATTGCGTGGCGAAACTTCTACCACGTCTGGATGCAGTTCCTGAATGACTACAAGAATCGCGGCGGCCGCGTCACCGTCGGGTCCGATTCCGGCTTTATCTACCAGTTATATGGATTCGGTACGATTCTCGAGCTCGAAATGTTGCAGGAAGCCGGATTCCATCCGCTTGAAGTGATTCGGGCTGCAACCCTGCATGGTGCCGAAGAACTCTTCAAACCGAGCGGCAGAGAGATCGAATTCGGCGTGGTGCGCGCCGGACTACTGGCCGATCTGCTTATCGTCGACGAGAACCCGCTCGAGAACCTGAAGGTCCTTTACGGGACGGGTGCGATGAAACTGGATGATGCGACAGGTAAGCCCGGTCGCGTCGGCGGGGTCAAATATACGATCAAGGACGGCATCGTGTACGACGCGAAAGCACTACTGGCCGATGTCGCGGCCATGGTGGAAAACCAAAAGGCGAATTAGGCCAGTTCTTCATCGATCATTTTCTCGATCGCCGAACGAATTGGCCCCTCCATTAGCTTGAGTGCGAAGCCGAGTCTCACGTCGAGTTCGAAGTGCGTATCGTCAACGCTGAGCTGGCCATTCACGCCGTTACCTTTTACCTGCATTACGTCGCCCTCCCAGCTTGATCGCAGGGAGAACTGCTGTTGCAGGTCCTCCGCTATGAGGTCGGCGCGTTTGCGGGCTTCCTCGAGTCCCAGGTTGTGGTGTCGTCGAATTCTCATTCCATTGATGCCTGTCGCGCCCCGGTTGTTAGTGTGATCACCCTAATCCTAACAGCTAGTATTCAATCATCGAAATGAGATAACCCCTGGAGCAATACCATGGCAAAAGACAACGACAAGCGCGCCAACGACGTGGCCGAGCAGCTTGAGCACGCCTTCATGGCCGGACTCGGCGCCCTGTCAGATGCGCAGAAAAAGGGCGCGAAGCGCTTTGAATCGCTGATCAAGGAAGGCGAGAAGTTCCGCAAGAAGACGACGACAAAGACCGAATCGCTAATCGACGATGTTCAGGACACCATTCGCGACATGGCCGAGGACGCGCAGTCCAAGGCGACCGGACTGCTTGACCAGGTCCGTGATAAGTCAACATTGAACAAGCTCCAGAGCGCCTTCGATACGCGCGTCGCGGATGCGATGGATCGCCTGAATGTCCCCAGCAAGAACGACATCGACGCGATTAACAAGAAGCTGAACAAGATCATCCGGCTTCTGAATGAGCAAGGTACGACAGCGGCGAAGACGAAAACGACCCGCAAGCGGACCACCAAGAAACCGGCAGCGAAGAAGAAGGCTGCCAAAACCGTAAAGAAGACCAGCAAGTAGGACGACTGACATGACCGACAAAGTTGAAGTAAAACAAGTACCGGAAAAGAAAGCCCCAGTAGCCAAAGCCCAAGTCAAGAAACCTGTGGCTAGAAAGGCACCGGCCCGGAAGCCTCGTGCGAAGAAAGTGGCTCCTGAAAAAACCGTTTTCGAGAAACTCGAGAAGAGTCCAATCGGCGTACCGTTCAAGGTTGCCAACAAGACTTTCATGGCCAGCCTTGGCCTGTTCTCCTTCGTACAGAAGGAACTCGATAAGAGACTCAGTGAATTCGACAAGACCTTCGAAAAGTACGCGAAAGAAGGCGAGAAGGTTTTCGGCAAATGGGAAGGCAAAGTCGAAGACATTCGCGATGACGTAGAAGAGAAAGTCGAAGATGCGCGCGACAAAGTGCGCGACACGTTCAAGAAAGCTGCCTAACCCCCCTTCAAGCAGCTTTTTTACTGAAGGACCGCGCGTGCGCGGTCCTTTTTTATTTGCGCTAGGCGTCGTAGTGCGCAGCCAGATCCTCAATATGAGCTGCAGCATCGTCCGCAGTAAGCGGTTTGAGCGCGTTCAAAATAGAGCCCGCCACCCGCAACGCTGCATCATCTGCCGTCATCTCCTGCCCCGTTAGCCCGTCAAACCGTTCTGAGAACAGCGCGATGACGGCCAGGTTGCGCGCAATGATGGCTGCATCATCATCGCCGACGATCAGCAAACCACTCGTCGACAATTCGCGCAGGTAAATCTCGAAGATGGCGGCTAGACCTTTTGCGAAGTGTCCCAGGACCCGCTGCACGCGGGGATAGCGCTCGCTCAGCGACTCGAGATCCCTGAAAAGAAATCGGTAGGCTGCAGTACACTCCAGCAGCAGGTGCAGGAATACCCAGAAGTCGTCGATCGTGACGACGCCACGTGCCGGCGGCTGCAATACTCGCTTTGCATCGGCCTGGAACTCATCGAGTAACGCCGTGACGACCTGCTCCTTTTTCCTGAAGTGGTAGTGAAGATTGCCCGGACTGATGTCGACCTCGTCAGCGATCTCGTTGGTTGTCGTCGCGGGCTCACCGTGTTCATTGAACAGCAGCAGGCTGGCTACCAGGATGCGGTTGCGGGTATCCCCTCTCATTTCCTTACGATGGGGCAAAAACGCCGCCAATTCAATGCAGGTCCTACCGTTTAAACGGTAGGGGAAATTCCCTACGAAAATTCTCGCTTAAGCGTATTGAGATTTCATGTGGGAAGAGGAAGATACGCGTTGAACATTAGTATATTCGCATACGCGAAATTACTAATGCCGGGCTCACCGTAAGTAAAAAAAATGCTCACCGCACCAAAAAGCGCGTTCGCGCTACCTGCCCGTGCTCTGAATCTTACCGGGCCGATTCTATTCCTGAATCTGCACGCCACACGCTTTAACCACTCATGATTGGAGAATTACCAATGACCACAAGGCATGGAGTTTTTAGACACAGCTTTCTCCTGCTCGCCTTTGCTTTCGGCTTGGGACTGGCAGGTTGCGAAGGCAGCGACGGTGCCGCCGGAGCTAGCGGCACCAATGGTGCTGACGGTGCCGACGGTGCCGCTGGACAGGCCTGCTGGGACCTGAACAACAATGGTATTGGTGATCCCGATGAAGACATCAATGGCGATGGCGTTGTCGATGTTTACGACTGCAATGCCTACGCGTCTGGCGCCTACGCAAACGACCAGCTGCACAAGGGCTATTTCCTGGAGCATCCTTACGAAGGTACAAAGTCCTGCCTGAATTGCCACGGCAAGCTGGCTGATGAAGTCCTCAACACCGCTCACTTCAAGTGGGAAGGTGTGGCGACGAACATCGAAGGTTTTGAAAACGAAATCCACGGCAAGAACGACGTGCTCAACAACTTCTGTATCGCCGTCGCGACCAACGAAGCACGCTGTACCCAGTGCCATGCTGGCTACAACTACAAAGATGCCAGTTATGATTTCGGCGATACCGAAAACATTGACTGCCTCGTGTGCCACGACCAGACCGCGACCTACGCGAAGGCGCCGACGACGGCAGGACTTCCAGCTGATACGGTAAACCTTGACCTCGTCGCACAAAGCGTCGCCATGAACGGCGGCACGCCGACGATTGACAACTGCATCGACTGCCACGCGAAAGCGGGTGGCGGCGACAACGTCAAGCACGGCGACCTCGCCATGGCGATTGCCAACACAACGCGCGAGTTCGACGTGCACATGGGTACGGACGGCGGCAACCTCGAATGCGTGGCCTGCCACGCGGTGCAACGCGATGCCGACGGCAACATGCTGTCACACGGTATCGGCGGCATGCCGTATCACTCGGTTGACGAAGGCGACATGAAACAATGCGACGACTGCCACGGCGATCTGAACAACATTCATGCCGGATCGACGGTTGAGCTCGTGTTCTCTAACAACCTCCATCAGCGTCTCGCTTGCCAGGTCTGCCATATCCCGACATTCGCGCGTAACACATCGACGAAGGTCGAGTGGTATTGGGAAACTGCAGGTCAGGATATCGACCCGATTCCGGTTGACCCGGTTACCGGTCGTCCGACCTACGACAAGAAGAAAGGCGACTTCGTCTGGGCGAACAACGTTCGACCGGAACTGCGTTTCTTCAATGGCAAGTACAGCAAGATGCTATTGGGTGCGAACGACACGTACACGGCCGAACCTGTGGTCCTGGCTGAACCGATGGGTGACTACACTGATCCAGGCGCCATGATCTACCCGTTCAAGAAGATGATCGGCAACCAGGTTGCTGACGTTGTGAACGATCGCATCATGGTTCCACACCTGTTCGGCCTGGCCGGCGGACCGAACCCGTACTGGGGTAAGTTTGACTGGGATCTCGCACTGCTGGACGCAGCTGCTGTAACAGGTCAGCCGTACCAGAGCGGAGATTTTGGTTTCGTCGACACTGAGATGTACCTGTCAGTTAACCACGAAGTTGCTCCGAAGGAGCAAGCCTGGGGCATGGACGCCGATTGTGGCGACTGCCACCTCAGTGGCCAGATTGACTGGGTAGCTCTCGGCTGGACCGGCGACCCCGCCATTGACGGAGTAAGACCTTAAGGTTCCCCTTGCCGCGATTAACATTGAACGGCAATTCGGAGGCGCCCATCATGGGCGCCTCTTTTTTTCCAGGCTTGTTAGCGGGCTGCGCGTTCGCTGCCGAGTTCGGTCAGGATCTGGTGCCAGAACTCCAGCGCGAGATAAAATGAATCGACGGGCACACGTTCGTTCAGGCCATGGGAAAATATATCTTCCTGGCGCATGAACAGACCCATCGCACCATAAGATGGCATGCCCGCAAGCCGGGTATGCAGGCTATCTGTCGCGCTTGCTGCCATGTACGGAACAAGGGGTACCGTGCCATGAAAAGCATTCGCCGCGTTACCTACGGTTGCCGTCACCGCTTCCTGCAGCGGCGACATCGGGCCCTCCATGGGTTTGTAGGCAACGCTAATCTCGAGTGCCGGATTGTCGGCCGCCTGCATGAGCTGCGCCTCCACCTCGGTCACCGGTACGCCTGGGAATACCCTGCAATTCACCGTCGCCGTGGCAGTCTGGGGTAACGCATTCTCGGCATGCCCGGCAGACAGCATCGTGGCGACGCAGGTGGTACGGGTCACACCGACCTCGCCAGGAGTGGCCTCAAGAACGGCCTGCGCATCTGCATTGCCGGGATCGCGTGCAAACTCAGCCATCGCCGCACCAAGTTCTCCGTCTACCAGGGTCGACATCTCCCTGAAATAGCCCAGGGAAATTTCGTTAGTACGAATCGGGAAACGATAGGCCTCGATGTTCTTAAGAACCGTTGCCAGCTCGTAAATGGCGTTGTCTGCCCGCGGCCGCGAGCTGTGCCCGCCCGGATTGCGAATAGTCAGCTCGTAGGTCACATAGGTCTTCTCGGCCGCCTGCAACAGGTATGCCACAGGATCGTGATCATGGTCCCGGTAGCCGCCGCCCGCATCAGTATTTAGGACGTATTCAGCGTCTACCAGCGCACGGTGCTCGGTGACGAGCGAGCGAATCGTCTCCATGTTGGTTTCTTCGTCACCGGTGAAGGCGATGATGAAGTCCCGCGTCGGCGTGAAATTCTCACGTTGCAGTCGCAGAAAGGTGGCTGTAAGCATCGCCACGCCGGTCTTGTTATCCCTCGTACCACGGCCGAAGAAGAAACCATCTTCCTCTATCAGCGTGTACGGATCGCGCACCCAGTCCGATCGAATTGCATCGACGACGTCCATATGTGCGAGCAACAGCACGGGCTTCCTGTTCGCCAGCCCGTTGCCACGATAACGAACGACCAGTGACGCAACTTTTTCGCCGGTTTCCACGGTATGGGGCACGATATGAATATCCTCTTCATCGAACCCCCCCTTGCGGAAACGGTCGGCCAGGTACTCAGCCATTGCCGGCACGTTACCGTGCCCCGCTGCGGTGCGCATCCCTATGATGGCATCGAAAATGTCGTGCGCTTCGCGCTGGTAGTCCTTTGTGTAGGACGAGCTGTGCGCCTGCCCGAACACGGAACCCGCTGCAAGCAGACAAACGATGCTTATCAACAACCTGAACATGACACAGCCACTCCTGTTTTTTTGCCAGACTATCACGATAGTGTTGGCAAGCTCAGAACTACAAGGTATGGCTACGTCTTTGAATGGAATGCCTATTACGCACCTCGAGCCCTGCACAAGAATTTCAAGGAAACCATGGCGCCGACGAACAACAACCCCTGGACAACGGTCATTGCCTGGGACGAAAGGCCCGAAATTTCCTGGATACGGGTACGGCACCAATAAGTTGTTTCTGAATGCGTTATTCTTTTCAAAATTATTTGACCCGCCGTCAGAATAATGGGACCCGAATCTATCAAGTTCTTGAAAAATCGGAATATTTTTCTTAGCGCGCATGACTGGCTGCAGGGTCCGCGGAACGTGTAAAACCGAAATACTAGCGCCGCGCACCGTGCGCTATGCTGTCGGCAAACAAGACTGAGAGGACAAGCTCATGCCCTATTCTACTGCTGATATCCGTAACGTCTGCCTGGTGGGACCGAGCCACGCGGGAAAGACCCTGCTAACAGAAGCCCTGCTGTTTGCTGGCGGAAAACTCGCGGAAAAAGGCTCGATCGAAAAAGGCACCACCGTTTCCGACTACACACCACGCGAGAAGGAAATCGGACACTCGCAGGTCAACTCAGTCTTACACCTCGATCACGATGGAATTCACATCAACCTGATCGATACCCCGGGATACCGCGACTTCTACGGGCGCGCCCTCTCGGTCATGCCGGCCGCTGAAACGGCAGCAATTGTTATCAACGCCCAGGCTGGCGTCGAGATGATCGCCCGCCGCATGATGAAGGCAGCACACGAAAGACGCATGTGCCGCATGATTATCGTCAACCAGATTGACGCCGAGGATGTAAACCTCGAAAAAGTATTCAACGACATTCAGGAAGCTTTCGGTCCTGAGTGCCTGCCGATCAACCTGCCGTCAGCCGACGGTACCGCCGTCGTCGACTGCTTCTTCCAGCCCGAGGGCGACGCAACCGCGTTCAGTTCCGTCGCAGAAGCGCACACGCAAATCGTCGATCAGGTTGTCGAGGTCGACGAGGACCTAATGGAGCTGTATCTCGAGCAGGGAGAGGACCTGCAGCCCGAGCAACTGCATGATCCTTTCGAAAAGGCGCTGCGCGAAGAGCACCTTGTACCCGTCTGTTTTGTTTCCGCTGAGACCGGCGTCGGTATTCGCCAGTTGCTGCAGATTTTCGAACACCTGATGCCCAACCCAACCGAGGCAAACCCTCCCAAATTTCTCAGCGGTGAAGGTGCAGACGCAAAGGAAGCCAAGGTCAAACCGGATCCCGAGCTGCATGCGATCGCACATGTATTCATGGTCAACATCGATACCTTCAAGGGTCGACTCGGTGTATTCCGCATTCACCAGGGCACCATCAAGGCCGGCAACCAGCTGTTTGTTGGCGACGCCCGCAAGCCATTCAAGGCAACACAGTTACTGAAGGTCAACGGCGAAACGCATACGAAGGCCGAGGTCGGCGTACCGGGCGACATCTGCGCCGTACCGCGTGTTGAGGATGCTCACTACGATGCCGTGCTGCACGACTCGCACGACGAAGACCATTTTCACCTGAAGCCCGTTAAGCTGCCGCAGCCCATGTTCGGTCTCGCCATTCGGCCAAAGAACGATGCCGACGCCCAGAAGACGTCAGACGCCCTGCACGTCGCGGAAGCGGAAGATCCGTCCCTTCATGTAGAGCACAACGCCACGTTGAACGAGGTCGTCCTGCGGGGGCTGGGTGAGCTGCACCTCGCGACCGTATTGCAGCAGATAAAGGATCGCCATGGTCTTGAAATTGTGACGTCGCTCCCGTCGATCGCCTACCGCGAGACAATTACGGGCAAGGCTGAAGGGCATCACCGTCACAAGAAACAAACCGGCGGCGCGGGCCAGTTCGGTGAGGTCTACCTGCGTGTCGAGCCACTGCCGGCGGGCACTGGTTTTGAGTTCGAGAACAAGGTTGTCGGCGGAGCCATCCCCTACCAGTTTATCCCGGCGGTTGAGAATGGCGTACGCCAGGTCATGAAGGAAGGCGCCATACACGGCTATCCGATGCAGGACATCAAGGTCACGGTTTACGATGGCAAACACCATTCGGTGGATTCCAAGGAAATCGCGTTCGTACAGGCTGGCAAAAAGGCGTTTGTCGACGCCGTTGCCAAGGCACGACCCATCGTTATGGAGCCCATTGTCCAGGTCGACTTCACCATTCCGAGTGACTGTGTCGGCGGTGTTACGGGCGACCTGTCGGGCATGCGTGGCATGATCAGCGGCACCGACGCCTTGCCTGACGGCCGTCTGGTGGTCTCAGGACAGGCGCCTCTACATGAGCTGCAAGGCTATCATTCGCGACTGAAATCGCTCACGGGTGGCGATGGCAGCTTCACAATGGACTTTAGTCACTATGCAGAGGTACCGGCCAGCGAGATGAAGCAACTCAAAGAGGCCGCGGCCGCCGAGTAGACAAAACGGGCAAACAAAAAGGGCGCCGTAAGGCGCCCTTTTCATACCCCAAGCCGTATCGAATCAATACCGGCCATGCTGCTTGAATATGTAATTTGAGAGCTCAACAAACTCGGTATTCATGCGATGCACGATACGATGAGCAGAGCGCGCCACAGCCCGCATGACCTTGTAGACCAGCTGCGGGTTCGAGTCGATGATCCCCTCAAATGCCGTACGCTTCAGGGACAGGACACGCGTCTCACATAGGGCCCGCAGGCCGACCGTGTGCGGTGCGCCGTCTATGAAGCTCAGCTCTCCGGCCAATTCCCCTTCACGCAGAACCGCAAGACTCGCAAAATTATCATCCCCGGTTCGTTTGACCACTTCGACCTTGCCGGTCAGGATGATATGTAGTGAGTCATCCGCCATACCGTCCTCAAACAGGAACTCGTCATCGACCAGGCTGCGCTCGTCCATGAGCCCTCCCAGGATCTCAACTTCGCTATCGGAGAGCTCGGCGCCAAGCGACGAGCCGGCAATGAGATTTGCTTTATCGTTCATGGTAAATACTATCCGCTGCGGCAAATACGGGGTCAATTGGGGTTAGCCACATTACTGGCCTCGCACGTTTGATAGACAATATCGCCATGAAAAAACTGACCCAAAGCTACATGACGGGCGAGGGTTCCGGCCAGCTGTTGTACGAGACCATAGGCCGCTGCTTCGACCGCGTCGTCGATGAAAATCCGGACACCCTGGCCCTGGTTGTACGCCATCAGGATATCCGCTGGACCTATCGTGAATTTCAGGAACAGGTTGGCCGCCTGGCCGCAGGGCTGATCGGTCTCGGCATCGAACCCGGTGACCGCGTCGGCATCTGGGGACCCAACAGTTACGAATGGGTGCTGACCCAGTTTGCGACCGCGAAGATCGGCGCGATCATGGTATGCATTAATCCTGCGTACCGCCTGTTCGAGCTCGAATTTGTCCTGAACAAGGTTGGCTGTAAGGCAATCATTGCAGCCGAGCAATTCAAGTCCAGCGAATACCTGAAAATGCTGAATACACTGGCACCGGAGATCGCAACCTGTGAGCCTGGCTACCTGCGCGCACAGAAATTGCCGCAGCTGACGACTGTCGTTCGCATGGGTGACACGGCGTCACCGGGCATGTTCAATTTTGCAGAGGTCTGTTCATTGGGAGACGCGAGCGCGCACGAGCGCATGGCCCAGTTTGAACATCAGCTGCGTCCTGATGATGCCATCAATATCCAATTTACCAGCGGCACCACCGGCAACCCCAAAGGCGCCACGCTGACGCATGTGAACATTCTGAATAATGGCCACGAAGCCGGCAAAGGCATGGCGTTGACACCGGACGACAAGCTTTGCATTCCGGTGCCGCTTTATCACTGCTTCGGCATGGTGCTCGGCGTGCTCGCCGCGGTGTCGCATGGCGCAACAATGGTCTTCGCCAGTCCCGTCTACGACCCGCTGTCCACGCTGGAGGCAGTCGAGGCAGAAAAGTGCACGGCGCTGCACGGTGTGCCGACGATGTTTGTAACCGAACTGGATCATCCGGATTTCGACCAGTTCGACCTTTCAACGCTGCGTACCGGCATTATCGCAGGAGCACCCTGCCCGGAAGAGTTGATGAAGCGCATAATCCGAGACATGCATATGGAGAACGTGCTGATCGGTTACGGCCAGACGGAAGTCAGTCCGATCAATCATATGACCCTGCCCGAAGATTCGATGGAGAATCGCACGCAGACGGTCGGCAGACCGATTCCCTATGTCGAGATCAAGATTGTCGACGCCGAGGACCACGTTGTCCCGATAGGCGAACAGGGTGAAATCTGTACGCGCGGCTATTCGGTTATGAAAGGATACTGGGATGACGAAGAGAAGACAGCCGAGACCATTATTGACGGATGGCTTCATTCTGGCGATCTCGGCACGATGAACGAGCATGGTTACGTTCGCATCACAGGCCGCATCAAGGACATGATCATCCGCGGCGGCGAGAACATCTACCCGCGAGAAATTGAAGAGTTCCTGTACACACATCCGAAGATCAGCGAGGCACAGGTATTCGGCGTCGAGGATCCAAAAATGGGCGAGGAAGTATGCGCCTGGATTCAGCTGAAAGACGGCCAGACCGCAACCGAAGAAGACATCCGGGAGTTCTGCAAGGGCCAGATCTCACACTTCAAGATCCCGCGCTACGTGCGTTTTGTCGAAGAGTTTCCAATGACAGTGACCGGGAAGATCCGTAAGATTGAGATGCGTGCCTACATGGCCGAAGCACTCAGGGGTGCTGCCTGACAGAGGATCCAAATGGTGTTTAGTACACGCCTCAAAAAACTCGAAGCTGCCATGGACGCGGCGGCGAGTTATGAGGAATGGAAACAGGCCGCCATGGAACACGATAAGGCGTCGGGCACCGACCGATGGCAATCCATTGACGAATCCAAACACTTCGACTTCGCCTCGATTCGCGCACGTCTCGATCAACTGCGCCTGATACGCAAAAAGGGTGATAACAGCGCCCTGCTATTTACGCTTAACGAGGGCATCCACGGCAATCTTGGCGGTATGGGAAGCAGCGCGCTTTACGGCAAGACAAAGTTCGGAACGAAGGACTTGATCCGCGAATACGTGGAGGAAATCACTGAGTCGCTGATACACCTCGCCAACCCGAAGGTTGACGACATCCGCTTCGAGGAAAAACTCGATTTCTTCCGGCGGGCGAGCCACTGCTTTGGCCGTTCGGCCTTGATGATGAGCGGTTCCGGCACCCTGCTGTTCTTCCATCTCGGTGTGGTCAAGGCGCTTTGGGAACAGGGGCTGCTGCCGGATATCATTTCCGGATCGAGCGGTGGCGCGTTTGTCGGCGCGGTCATGTGCGCCAGCTCCGACGACGAGCTCGGCGATTTTTTCGACCCCGGACAAATGCCAGGTGCGCAATCCCCGGCGGGCATGCTGGACGCCATTACGTCGTTCATAAGCCCGGAGCGTGTCACGGCGGATGAAGTCTGGGCTATGCTGGAGTTGTTTCTTCCCGACTACACATTTCAGGAAGCCGCGGAACGCACCGGCCGTCACATGAACGTGTCGGTCGCTCCCGCAGAAGCCCTGCAGCGCTCGCGGCTGCTCAATGCCGATACGTCGCCGAATGTTTTCATGCGCGAGGCCGTACTCGCATCGACAGCATTCCCTGGTTTTTTCCCTCCCGTTACACTCATGGCAAAGAACGACGCCGGCGAGCGGCAGATGTATCACGGCTCGCGTCGCTGGGTCGACGGTTCGCTGAGCGAAGATCTGCCCGCCAAACGCCTGGCCCGGCTCTACGGCGTTAATCATTACATTGTGAGCCAGACCAACCCCATGGTCATTCCGTTCATCAACGATCGTGAGCGTAAACCCGATACCTGGTCGGCGCTAAAACATGCGGTATTTTCCAGCGCCAAGACGTGGGTGAATGCCAGCGCTACCGTTCTCGACAAACCCCTGTCAGCCGTGCCGGACGTCAAGCGGGTTGCGAACTCTCTGTTGTCAGTCATGAACCAGAGTTACGTCGGCGACATTACGATTCTGCCTTTGACCAAGCTGCATAATCCTTTCCGGGCCCTGTCCTGGCGAACGCACGAAGAAATCGCTGAGCTGATGCAGGAAGGCGAACGCTCAACCTGGTCGCAGATTGAGCGCATCCGCATCCAGACGCTCATCAGCCGGACGCTGGACCCGATTCTTCGCGGCTACGAAGAAGAGCATCTCGAACAGTTTGGAGAGAAGAAGATTGCGGCACTCTGAAGGCTTTCTGAATGTTTCGCACACAGCCGCACGTGGCTCCAGTCGGCTGTATCAGCAATCATGGCTTCCTGACGCGGAACCACAGGCAATCGTATTGCTTATCCACGGGCTTGGCGAGCACAGCAGCCGTTATACGCACGTCGCAAAACACCTGACCCAACGCGGTTTTGCAGTTTTTACGCTTGACCATTATGGGCATGGTAAGTCCGATGGCCATGCTGGATTTGTGGAACGTTTCAGCGTTTATCTCGACGGCGTTGCGGCGTTGCTCGAGAAAGCACGTAACGAGCACCCCCAGCAGCCCTTATTCCTTCTCGGGCACAGCATGGGCGGACTTATCGCCACCGCGTTCCTGCTCGATCACCAGTCTGCTTTCCGGGCCGCAGTCCTGTCGGGGCCTGCAATCAAATCTGACCAGTCGCCACCCGCCATCGTCATCGCATTGATTCGGCTCTTGTCGGCAATTGTGCCCACAGTGCCTTTAATACAGCTCGACGCGAGCGGTGTAAGCCGGGACCAGGCTGTCGTCGCTGCATACATGAATGACCCACTGGTTCATCACGGCAAGCTCTCTGCTCGACTGCTATCTGAAATGTCGGCAGCCATGCACGACACCGTGGCAAGAGCTGCAGCAATAAACCTCCCGATCATGCTCATGCATGGCGAGGACGATCAGTTGACGTCGCCGGCCGGTTCGGCGGAGCTTTACGAGGCCGTCAGTTCCACGGACAAGACGTTGAAAACCTATCCCGGCCTGTATCATGAAATCTTCAACGAGCCGGAGCAGGACGCGGTGCTCAAGGATATGAGCGGCTGGCTGGAGGCTCATCTTTGACTAAAGACCTGTTTCGTGAGGACTCGTACCTGAAGTCCTGCGCGGCCACCGTCACGGCAAGTGGCGCCGGTTTCGTCAGACTTGACCAGACAATTTTCTATCCTCTGGGTGGAGGGCAGCCCGGCGATACCGGTTCGCTCTCGTGGGACGGTGGTACAGCAAGAATCCTCGATACTCGCTATGTCGATGGAGACATCGTGCACATGCTGGAAGACGGCGCTAGCGGTCCTGCCGTTGGCACCAGCGTGGAGCTGACCATTGACTGGGATCGACGCTACCGGCACATGCGCATGCATACCGCGATGCATTTGCTTGGCACCGTTTTGCACTACGGCGTTACCGGCAGCAACATCAGCGCAGAGAAAAGCCGCCTCGACTTCGACATGGAAGACACAATCGACAAGGAAGCCGTTGGCGCCGCGCTTGCAGCGCTTGTCGCCGCAGATCATGCGGTACGTTGCCGCTGGATCAGCGAGGAAGAACTGGACGCCAACCCAGAGCTGGTGCGTACGATGTCCGTGCAGCCGCCGCGTGGCCGCGGCGCTATTCGCCTTTTGGAGATCGAAGGAATCGACCTGCAACCCTGTGGAGGCACACATCTCCGCTCAACGTCCGAAGTTGGCGCCGTCCGCATCGGTAAAGTGGAGAAGAAAGGCCGTCACAACCGGCGCGTGAATTTGCACCTCGATGATTGATCCGGACAGTTTCGGATTGGATCGCGCGGCTTTAGTCAAGTGACTCTGCAGCCGCCCTCGCCGTCAGGATACAGCCCGACAGGAATGTGCCTTCCAGCGAACGTCGGCCACTGGCACCACCGCCCCCGAAACCGGCCGCCTCACCAATCGCGTATAGCCCTGCGATCGGACTGCCGTTACGATCGAGCGCACGACTCGCCAGGTCCGTCTGGATGCCCCCGAGGCTCTTGCGTGTTATCAGGCGCAGCTTGATGGCAATCAGCGGCCCGTGGTCCATCAGGGGTTTAGGCTTGCAGGTGCGGATTCGATCAGATCGCCAGGCGCGGGCATGTACGATGCGGCGAATCTGGTCGTCATTCCACAGCCCGGGACCGCGGCGAACATTGTCGTCAAACGTGTCAATCGAATAGGAAACATTGTCGAGCTCTACCAGGTTGTCGCCGTCAAGTGCATTCATCTGCTCAACCAGATCGGGCAGGCGATCAGCCACAATAAAGTGATCGCTCTCCTCCTGCATTTGCCGGACCAGCCGGTGGTTACCGAGCAACGTTTCTTTCAGAAACGGCAGCAACCTGCTGTCACGAATGTGCGGGTTGTGTTCGGAACCCGAGATCGCGAACTCCCTGGCGGCAATACGCCAGTTGAGAATCTGCCAGCTCCAGGATTTCTCCATGGACGACAAGCGTCCACACATGTCATTCGTATCAAAACCCGTTATGAGTGGCTCGGGACCAATGCGCTTGCCCGTATGATCGAGCCACAACGCGGATTTGCACGGAATCAGGCTTAGACCATGACCCTCAAACTGTGGGAAGGGGTGCGGAATGCCTGCCGCATAGTTCCACATGTTCTCGAGATGAGTAACAACGCCACCCTGTCGTTCAACGACATCGTGCATCGCGCCATCACAGAATGGATGTGAGCCGTTTAATAGGTCATCCGGCGCATCGCCCCAGTACCAGTTGTCTCGCACCTTCTGCAGATTGCCGTTGATGCCACCCGTCGCGACCATCGTCTGGTCACCACGAAACTCGCACTCTTCACCCGTCGCCTCAATTACGCCCCGGCAACCGACAACACGGCTGTTGTCTACGACGAGATCGTCTACGCGACAACCAAACACGTAACGCAGCTTGCCGGCGTTGCGGTGCCCCGAAAGCAGGTCTGCGAAGCGTTCGACAAGGCCGCGGCCGGTACCCCACAGAATGTGGTACCGAGGCACACTGTTCCCCGGCACAAAGTTGCCACGCTCCACCCAGTTGACCGCCGGCATGAATCGCAGGCCCTTTTCCCGCAACCAATGGAAGACTTTTTCCGCACTCTGCTCGACGTAGGCCTCGGCCCACTTGTCGGGCCATATATCCGTATCATCGAACTCAGCGAAGGAGCGCCAATCTGACAGTGCCAACCCAGGACTGTCCTTGATACCCATCTTGCGTTGTAACGGTGTGCCGACAAGCGCCATACCTCCGAATGCAGTGCGTGCCAGCCCACCGATATTTTCCTTCGAATGGCGATCGATGATTGTTACCGTCCTGCCCTGCTCCAGGCACTCGTACGCCGCGACCAATCCTGCAATTCCTGCACCGACAATGACGATTTCGCTTTCCTGCCCTGGCATACGCTTATCCCGTACTTGTTTTCAGTTGTACGTTTGTCCAAACTTGATGGCTCATCGATATTGACACCTCCGGAACGCACAGACAATGAACTTTCGACCACCGATTCTTCTGCTAACGGTCCTTCTTATTCCTGGTCTCGCCGCTGCTGGCGACGCTGAATCCGGCGAGGCGCTCTATGCGGCCTGCATAGCCTGTCACGGTGAGAATGGTGCAGGCAACGCGGCACTTAACGCCCCGGGTATCGCCGGCCAGTCCGAATCCTATCTCGCACGCCAGCTGTGGGATTTCAAGAATGGCCGACGCGGAAAGGAGCCGGGCGACACAACCGGCGCACAGATGCTGCCGATGGCAGCCATGCTGACGGATGGCGACGCTGTTGCAAACGTTGCAGCCTACATCGCAGCTATGCCTGCGACGCAACCCGCAGCGACCATCGAAGGCGACGTTGTTAATGGCCAGAAGTTGTTCACAGGCAAATGTGGCGCCTGTCATGGGGGCCAGGGCTGGGGTAACGAGGCCTTGTTCACGCCTCGCCTGACCGTCATCGGCGACTGGTACCTGATTCGCCAGGTCGGGAAATTCCAGGAAAGCATGCGCGGAGCGCACGAGGACTCCACGTATGGCAAGCAAATGGCGATGATGGCCAAGACGGTTTCCGAGGACGAACTCACCGATATTGCTGCCTTCCTGAATGAGCAAGGCGCGCAGCAGTAGGAGATACCTGGCAGGTGTCGTCGCACTCGCCTTGTGCGTACCGGTACCTGCCGATACATCCATCGAGCTGCGGGACTACTGTCCACCCGGATTTGAACTGACCGACGCTAACGCCTGCGAGTTGCGCACGCTGTACCAGAACTACGATTCGCTGCGCCACGCCGGTGTGGGCGGGCCGAAGACAGGCTTGCCTGAAGCGCGCGATGGATTTTCACCGCAACAGGTTGACCTGGGTCGCTACCTGTTTTTCGATCCCCTCTTATCCGGCGACAACAGTGTCTCCTGTGCCAGCTGTCACCACCCGGACCTCGGCTTTACGGACGGCCGTCCGCGCAGCGTTGGCATTGGCGGTGCGGAGGTCAACCGCGCCGCCCCCAGCCTCTGGAATGTTGCGTTCCTGAACACGTTTTTCTGGGATGCACGTGCGAGCTCGCTTGAGGAGCAGATGCAAGGACCTTTGTACGCTGCGAACGAAATGGGCACCAGTCCGGTGCAACTGCTGGCCGACATCACTGCGAATGACACTTATTTGCGCCTGTTCCGCGATGCTTACCCCGGCAGTAAAGGTGCACCCACGCTCGGTCAGATTTACACCGCGATCGCGGCATTCCAGACATCGCTGGTTTCCCTGAACAGTCGCTACGACCAGTACGCGCATGGTTTTCACGATGCCCTGACTGAACCGGAAAAGGCAGGCATGAACGTCTTCCGCTCATTTGTCGCGCGTTGCGCCGAATGCCACACGCCGCCGCTGTTTACGAATCGGCAAATCGCAGTCATTGGCGTCCAGGAACCGAACGGACGGGCGTTCGATCCCGGGGCCGAAACAGTTAATGAGAATCCAGGGCTGCGCGGCGGCTTCAAGGTGCCAAGCCTGCGCAATGTTGCACAAACGGCGCCGTATATGCATTCCGGAACTTTCGCTACACTTCGTGAGGCCGCCGAGTTCTACACGCTCGGTCGCGGCCACGCGCTGCCCGACGAGGAAAAGACACGCGTTAGCGTGCACTGGCATATCTGGGAGCCGAACCTGAGCAACGACGAACTTGATCGCCTTGTCGATTTTCTCGGCACCCTCAGCGATGAGCGCTTTAAACCGCATATTCCAGAGGCGGTACCGTCAGGCCTGCTGCCAATCGGTACACTGCCCGAGGCGCTGACAACTCGCTTGAGCCAATCGAACTAGAATAAGACCAGGGGAAGAAAACATGGGTAAGAAACTGGGTTTGGTTTCTGCGGCCATCGCACTGCTCGTTGCCGGCGTCATCGGCGGCATGAAGTTCGCGGGCGACAACCGCGGCACCGTGATTGGCGACAGCTCGCGTTACCGAGTCGAGACGACCGGCGGCGCATTGACGCGGTCTGTTGGGGGTTCGGGCGCCGGGGCCGTCCATGAGGTTCGTAACGGTGACTCAATCCAGGCGGCCGTTGCTGTCGCGCAATCCGGGGATGTCATCAAGATCTTCCCCGGTATGTATCACGAAACCGTCTACATCGACAAAGACGACATCGTGTTAAGCGGCGTCGTTATTGATGATGCCTGGCCAGTCATGGAAGGCGCATCGAAGCTCAACGACGCAGTCCTGTATTCCGGCAATGACATCACAGTCGAGAATCTGCAGATCCAGCATTACAAAGGCAACGCCATCATGGGGCAGGCAGGTAACAACTTCCTGATCCGCAACAACAGGATTATTGACACCGGCGTATACGGCATCTTTCCCGAGTTCGGTACCAATGGCCTCGTCACTCACAACGTCCTTAGCGGCATTGAGGACGCTGCCATTTACGTCGGCATGTGCGACAACATCCATGTCTCGCACAATGAAGTCTTCAACAATGTCGCCGGCATCGAAATCGAAAACTCCCGTCACTCCATCGTCGAGAGCAACTACGCGCATGACAATACAGGCGGCATTCTCGTGTTTATTACGCCGGGCCTGCCGATCAAGACGACGTTTGACACGATCGTGCGCAACAACTTCATCGTGAATAACAACACTCCGAACTTCGGCATTCCCGGCTCAACGGTAGCCGGTATTCCAGCCGGTACGGGCATCCTGAATATGGCCGGTGACCAGACGACGATCGAAGGCAACATTATTACGGGCAACCAGGTGATCGGCATCCTGATTACAGACCATATGAATGCCCCGAACGTTACGCTGGACCCCGATGCCGATCCGAACTCGGATGAGATTTCTATTCTCGACAACATGATGTGGAACAATGGCTACAACACCATTCCCGAGATCACCGCACTTAAAACTCTCGAACTCGTCGACGGTGACGTTCAGATTCTGAACATCGGCAACAGCAGTAACAGTTGCATCCTCGACCACGACAAATACGTGACTGTCGGACTCAAGGATTTTGGTACCTGCGGATTTACGACCACGGCCGCGGTCACCACATACCTGCTGGAAGAGCCGGCTGAACGGCGCGAGATTGCAGCAGAGGATATGGGCAAGCGCGCCTACTATGGCGTGTGTGCCGGCTGCCATTCCTACAGCATCAAGATGGTCGGGCCACCGACCCAAATCATTCAGGCGCTGTACGCCGACAACCCACAGGGCATCGTCGACTACATTACCAGTCCAACCAAGAAGCGTGACGACTATCCCGAAATGCCGCCGCAAAACTACCTTTCCGAGGAAGTTCGGATGGCCGCCGCCCAGTTCATGTTACAGGTGAAGAAGTAACAGCCAGTAAGGTCGAGTACAATGCGCCGAAATCACCATCCAGGACATCCAGCATGACAGCATCGTGGAAGAAGTTCGCAACGGTCGATCCGTTTGCGGGTATGACAGGCAGCGAGCCGGGCCGGCTGCAAAACCTGGCCGGCGGCCAGTGGACAGACGTCGGCACCTATCGCAAGGATATCGTCGACCCGATGAACGGTGAAGCCTTTCTCCAGGTTCCGGACACGCAGGATATGGCGCCCTTCATAGAGGGCCTCGAAAGCTGCCCGAAGTCCGGGCTGCACAACCCGCTCCGCAACAATGACCGCTATGTACACCTGGGCAGCGTCTGCGCCCGTTCGGCCGCCCTGCTCGCCACACCGGAAGTCGAGGAGTTTTTCACCAAGCTGACACAACGTGTGATGCCCAAGAGCTGGGCGCAATGCCTCGCCGAAGTGCGCGTTACTCGAGTGTTCCTCGAGAATTTCGCGGGTGACGGGGTGCGCTTTCTTGCGCGCGGCTTCTCCAACCCGGGCGACCACCAGGGACAGGAATCACGTGGCTACCGCTGGCCATTTGGCCCGGTTGTGGTCGTCGCACCGTTCAACTTTCCGCTCGAAATTCCAGCGCTGCAAACCCTGGGCGCATTGTTCATGGGCAATCGACCGCTGGTCAAGGTCGACTCCAAGGTTAGCGTGGTGTTCGATCAGTTCATCCGTATGCTGATTCACTGTGGGCTCGACCCGGCCGACCTCGACTACGTGCATTGTCGGGGCGAGAAGATGGGCGAGCTGATTACAGAAGCGGCAGATACGATTCGACTCGCACAATTCACGGGATCAAGTACGGTCGCCGAACGCGTCGCAGAGACTTTGAACGGCCGCGTGCGTCTCGAGGACGCCGGGTTTGACTGGAAGATTATCGGACCTGACTACGACGAAGACTGGCTTGATTACGTGGCGTGGCAGTGCGATGAAGACGCATACAACGCGACAGGCCAGAAGTGTTCGGCACAAAGCGCGCTGTTCATACACGACAACTGGGCGGATGAGCTGTTCCCCAAACTCAAGGAACTCGCGGCACGCCGCAGCCTTGACGATCTGACCGTCGGTCCGGTGCTTTCATGGACGGACAAGCAGATCAAGGGACACATCGACGCCGTCCTGGCGGTGGAAGGCACAGAGCTGCTATTCGGTGGCAAACCGTTAACCGGCCATTCAATTCCTGACTGTTTCGGCGCCTATGAGCCAACGGCTATCAGGGTCCCGCTGACCGCCATGCAGGGTGAAGCATTCGATGTGGTCGCACGGGAATTGTTTGGACCGTTTCAGATTGTGGTCACTTATGGCGACGACGAAATCGATACTGTGCTCGCGATGTGCGAGCAGATGCAGAACCACCTGACGGCCGCTGTCGTCAGCGCGGATATCCTGTTCCAGCAGAAGGTACTCGGCGCTACGGTGAATGGCACGACGTATTGCGGCATGCGCGCGCGCACGACAGGTGCGCCGCAAAATCATTGGTTTGGCCCGAGTGGCGATCCGCGCGGTGCCGGCATCGGTACGCCGGAAGCCATTCAGATCACCTGGAGCGCCCATCGCGAGATCATCTCGGACAACGGCCCGATGCCCGATGCGTGGGAAACGCCGCCAGTAAGGTAGTCCCGTGGACAGAGCTATTATTTTTGACGTTGACGGCACCCTGTCGGAAACCGAAGAAACCCATCGGCGCGCCTTCAATCGGGCGTTTGCCGATGCCGGTCTGGACTGGCAGTGGGACCAGGCACTCTATGCAAAATTGCTCGAAGTTACCGGTGGCAAGGAACGGATACGCTACTACATCGAGTCATTCGGGGGCTCCGGGGTTGCGACCGACACGCTCGATGAGTTCATCCCCACGCTGCATGCGGCGAAGACCCGACATTACACGGCGATGGTCACGGGTGGTGAGGTATCGCTGCGACCCGGAATTCGTGCGTTGCTAGAAGACGCAAAAAAGCAGGGATTCCGCCTGGCCATCGCGACAACAACGACGCCAGCCAATGTGGATGCTCTGCTGAAAGCCACGCTGGGGGGTGATGCCTGTTTCGAGACAATCTGTGCAGGTGACAGCGTGGCCAACAAGAAGCCAGCGCCCGATGTTTACGAGCTGGCGCTGGATAAGTTGAATTTGCCTGCCAGGGCGTGCATTGCCATCGAAGATTCGAGAAACGGGCTCCTGGCGTCGGTTGCGGCGGGAATCGCAACCGTAATTACGCCTGGCATCTATACCTCAGGACACAACTTCGAGGAGGCGGCGCTCGTCATCGACGACCTGACCGCCATGGACTTCCAGGAAATTTACCGCCTTACATCGCCGGCAGAATAAGCTGGCCGCCGTCAATCCCGATAAACTTCTTGATCCGGTTTGCCCCTTCACGCATCGCCGCCTGAAGATTGATGCTGCGCACGGTGCTGCGCTCTTTCTCGGCCGCGTGATTATCGACTTCGACTTCGAGAGTGATGTCGTTGTTGCGGAACAACAGTGAACGACGCGCCTCGTGGCTTGACCAGCCGAGGAACTTGCGAGGATTCATAAAGCGAACCTTTGTGCCATCGGCCAGCACAGCGTGGCATTCGGCGTAGCGCATGGGGATCTCTACCCGGTACTCAACCACGTCGGCATGGCTCGCGTTCCTGAGAGGAATGAGGTTGTCGAGGATTTTAGCGGTGTTCTCGAGCAGGCCGGCATCTCTTTGCGGCTGGCGGCACAGCTCGGTGGCTAAAATACCTGGCTGGGTTTCCTTCGTCTGCAGTGTTGTCTGTTGCATTGCAATCCTCCCGTAGGATCTGGTTTGAAGCTTCCCCGTATAGAAGCCTTGACCTGATACTACGAAAGTATTGTCTAAAATTTTACAAAAAGAATTTTACACTGTTAATTTCACAAACTAGTTTTTTACCAGCCTTTGAAGAATCCACCATCCGCAAAGTCCCACAGTAGGGTTAGGTACGCACGCTTATCCCAGGACTGACCAGAGAGCGGCAGCTCGACAGCGAGGTTCAGCGCCACATGACCACCACGCGTCAGACCAATGCGCACCTGCGGCAGTACAGTCCATTCAAGGTCCCCGTTGCGGGACCTGAAGGGGTTCTCCGCGATGATCTCCAGACCCGGGAACACACGCCGCGGCCATGGCGAATGGACGTAGTGGATGGCGCCGGCGAGTTCCATCTCACCATCGCTGGCCTTGTCCATCGGGAATTTCAGCCGCAAACTGCTTTGCAGTATCCATGACGGCGATAATGCGGTGCCGTAGGCGAGATAGGTCTGTAGTTCACCGTCGCTGTCACTCGAGTCCACGGGCACTGCGTAGATAATCGCACCCGAGAGAATATGCTCCGTACTCCACGATAGAGCATGTTTATAGCCAACTTCGACGTCTGTTAGTTCGCTTCGGACAGCGTCGTTAACGTGGACGAGCTCAAGGATGCCCTGCCCTCGTTGGCCAAACCGTTTTTCGATCTCCAGCACGCTCTTTAGTGGATTGTCGCCCGCCTGGTCGGTGTAACGGCCCTTGTAGACGACTTCATCTTCAGGAAACGCCTTCTTGGTTCGCGTCGGGAGGAACAGGTTCATCTCACCCGGCGGATACGCGCTCGTGTCGACCAGCGACTTGCCATAGGCCACCACATTCGCAATCTGCCCGTCAGTCAGTGCGTCCTTGTGGGCCGGCATTTTTTGACCAAGACCCATGGCATGGCCGCCGTACTTGATGACCATCTCCCAGTCGCCCGCTGCTTCACGGCTGTTAAAAAGCGGGTCCGACAGGTCCGCCGGCAATACGCCGAGACCTTTGACCACGGGGCTGTCCGGATCGGGTCGGCCAGTCATCCCATGGCATACAGCGCAGGTCGATTCAAAAATCGCCTTACCTTCTGCACTATCGGCAGCGACAGCAGGCGCGGCGAGCATCGCCGCCAACAGGGCTAACATGACGCAGGGGCACTTTTTCCGGAACATGAATCCATCCTTCGTATTAGATGTCTCTAATTAACATTCATATACGTCTTCAGCGCCTCGTCAGATATCCGAGGTTTTACCTACCGGACGCGTATAATGCCCCGTTTTCGACGACGCCCATCCCATGAAGAAACCCGAATTACTTTCCCCTGCCGGCACTTTGAAGAACATGCGCTTCGCTTTCGCGTACGGCGCTGATGCCGTGTACGCGGGTCAGCCGCGCTACAGCCTGCGCGTACGCAATAATGAGTTCAGCAAGGAAGAAGTCCTCGCGCAGGGCATCGAGGAAGCGCACGCCGCCGGCAAGCTGTTCTTCCTGGCCAGCAACATCGCCCCGCACAACAACAAGCTCAAGAATTACATGCGCGATCTCGAACCGATCATCGCTATGGGACCGGATGCCCTGATCATGTCTGACCCAGGCCTGATCATGATGGTGCGCGAGGCGTTCCCGCACGTCCCGATTCACCTGTCAGTGCAATCCAACGTCGTCAACTATGCGTCGGTCAAATTCTGGCAGGCAATGGGCCTGACCCGCATCATTCTGTCGCGCGAGCTGTCACTCAAAGAAGTCGCCCAGATTCGCGAAGAGTGCCCGGACATGGAACTCGAAGTTTTTGTCCATGGGGCCCTGTGCATCGCGTACTCCGGCCGCTGCCTGCTGTCGGGCTACCTGTCGCACCGTGATTCGAACCAGGGCGCGTGCACCAACACCTGTCGCTGGAAGTACAACGCCTACGAGGGACGCGAGACGAGCACCGGTGATGTCGTCCCGGTTAAGTTCGAACCCGCAAAAACGGAGCCGGTGGAGATGAAAGCCGCCCTGCTCGAGGAAGAAACGCGGCCAGGTGAACTGATGCCCGCCTACGAAGACGAGCACGGCACCTACATCATGAACTCCCGCGATTTGCGCGCCGTGCAACACGTGCATGAACTGGCGCAGATGGGCATCGACTCCCTGAAGATTGAGGGTCGCACCAAATCCGCCTACTACACAGCACGCACAACGCAGGTGTATCACCGCGCGATCGAGGATGCCGCGGCCGGACGTGAATTCGACATGGGCATGATGGACGAGCTCGAAGGCCTGTCCAATCGCGGCTATACCGAAGGGTTCTATCGACGCCACCCGCCAAAGGAATACCAGAACTACGAACAGGGCGCCTCCGCCTCAGACCGGCAGCAACTGGTCGGGGAAATGCTGGATATCAATGACCGGTGGCTGACCATCGACGTCAAGAACCGCTTCTTTGCGGGTGACCTGATGGAACTCGTGACGCCGTCGGGCAACATCACGTTCGACCTGCCGGAGATAAGAAACAAGGACGACCAGGCAGTCGATGTCGCACCGGGCTCCGGGCACGTAGTGAAAATTCCGTTGCCGGACGGCACTGACATGAGTGCCATCAATGAGTTCGCGATGCTTGTTCGTTACCTTCCAAGAGAGACTGCCGGGCCGGCCTGACCGGGTGGTCGCTGAGTGCCGCTGGAAACGCCTAAAACTCCTTTATTTTTAATAAGTTAAACCGCATCGGCAAGCCACTGGTTTCAGCGGCATCTACTTATTTGGCTGAGCATCGAGACGCTATATATTGCTACCGGTGCCACTATGATTGAAATTCGAATCCATGGCCGAGGCGGCCAGGGCGGCGTCACTCTCGCGAAACTCATCGCAACGTCGCGTTTCTTACAGGGCCAGTCGGTTCAGGCTTTCGGCCTCTACGCAGCAGAACGATCCGGTGCTCCGGTACAGGCGTTTTGTCGCTACTCCGACGAAACCATCACTAATCGCAACCTGATCTACGAGCCCGATCACATCATTGTGCTCGACCCGACGTTGATCGGCGCACAGATTGCTGCAGGACTCAAAGCCGGCGGCTGGATCCTGCTTAATTCGCCGCAGCCACCTGGCGACTTCACGGAGCAATTCCCGCACAACCGTGTCGCAACGGTGGATGCCACTTCGATCGCGCGTGCAAATGGTCTTGGTACTCGCAGCGTACCCATCGTTAACACAGCGCTCGCCGGCGCCGTGGGCCGGATGCTGGAAATCCCGCTGCACGAGATTACCGCGTCGCTGGAACACCTCGGCTTCGTTGGCGCAAACCTCGTAGCCGCCAGTCGCGCCTACGATGAGGTCCGCCTTGTCGACACGCCGGTCAACACCGAGCCGTTTGACAACGTCGCCGCAGCGCCTGACACGGCGCAAGGTCGCAGTATTCTGCAAGCTGCCGAAATGGCCGCGCCCGCAATCAAGACTGGCCAGTGGGCAACTGAACAACCACAGCGACAACAGATGATTCCTCCCTGCAACCACATTTGCCCGGCGGGCAACAACGTACAGGGTTTCCTCAAAGCGTTGGCAGATGAAAAGGTCGATGAGGCCCTTGAAATTCTGCTGCGCACGTCACCGTTCCCCTCGGTCTGCGGAAGAGCCTGTCCCGCCCCGTGTATGGAAAAGTGCAACCGCATCGAACTCGATGGTGCGGTCAACGTAAGGCAATTGGAACGCTTTGCCGGTGACAATGGACAGGTCGATATCAAGCCGTCCGCAGAACGCGACGAGAAGATTGCTATCGTTGGCTCCGGTCCCGCGGGGCTGACGGCGGCCTGGCATCTCGCGCGCGTCGGCTACCGTGTGAAGGTCTTCGAGTCGGGTACGGAGATCGGTGGTCTGTTACGTACAGGCATTCCCGAGTTCCGCCTGCCCGATACCGTCGTTTCGAACGAGATCGACCGCATTCTGGGTCTCGGCGTCGAAGTTGAAACCGATCACGTGATCGATCGGCAGACGCTACTCGACCTCGCGCGGGATAACGACGCTGTGCTGGTTGCAACCGGCCAGCAGGCACTGCGTGACCTGAAACTCGGCATGAACAGCGCCGTTGCGGTCGCGCAAGGCATCGACTTCCTCGATCGCGTGCATCGCCAGGAAATTCGCGTTGACGACGAAGATGTCGTCGTCATTGGCGGCGGCAACACCGCGATGGATGCTGCCCGTTCAGCGCTCCGTCTCGGCGCCGCGAGTGTGCGCGTTGTCTACCGCCGGACTCGCAAGGAAATGCCTGCGATCAGCGAGGAAATTGACGAGACACTGGAAGAAGGCATCGCGATCGACTACCTGACGCAACCCATGGCCTTGCACGAAGAACCGACCGACGGTATCCGCCGGCACTATCGACTGACCTGCAGGCGCATGGCGCTTGGCGAACCGGATGAGTCCGGACGTCGCTCACCGCAGGAGGTCGACGGTTCGGATTTCGACCTGAGCTGCCATCGCATCATTCTCGCGCTTGGCCAGTCGCCAGACGTTTCAGTGTTCCCGGAAGGAACAGAGGTCAGAGAAGGCACACAATTACTCGGACTGCTCGAAACGCCCGTATTCGCTGTCGGCGATCTTGCGACACGCGAAGGCACCGTGGCCGGAGCCATCGGCAGCGGTCGGCGGTCGGCTGTGCACATTCACAACGTCCTGAGCGGCGACCATGTCGAGATCACCAGGCACGCCGATGCAACGCGCGATGTCGACATCTGGCATGACGAAGTCATCCGCGCCGATGCCATGAAACTACACCTCTTCGAACGCCAGGCAGTCGCCGCGGGCGACGCCCTTCCGCTCGAGGAAAGACGTTGCACCTTCGACGAGGTGCACTTGGGCCTCGACGACACCGCCGAGGCCGCTCGCTGTCTATCCTGTGGCGTCTGCAACGAGTGCGATCTCTGCTTGACGTTTTGCCCGGAGGGACTACTCAAGCGGGTTGGTCACGGCTTCGAGTTTGACTATTCGTACTGCAAAGGTTGCGGCGTCTGTGCTGCGGAGTGCCCTCGCAACGTCATCGTTATGAATCATCTGTAGCATGCCCGGAGAACAACAATGACAGTACAGGTGGTCACTGGTAACCATGCCGCGGGATACGCATTAAGCGCTGCCGGCGAGGCCAATCGGACGGCACGTGGCGCAGCCTGCGGTATCTACCCAATTACGCCGCAAACGGAAATCGTCGAGTACGTGGCCAGGTTCCCGTTCAGCAAGGCACGTATCGTACCGGTCGAAAGCGAGCACAGTGCGATGGCCGTTTCCATCGGAGCATCGCTTGCGGGTGCTCGTGCATTCACGGCCAGTTCCTCGAACGGCCTCGCTTACATGACAGAGAACGTCATGGTCGCCGGCTACTACCGCCTGCCTATCGTTATGGTCGCCGTCAATCGCACGCTCGGCCCCCCCTGGAATATCTGGGCTGACCAGGGCGACACGCTGATGCTGCGGGACTTTGCCTGGTTACAGTTCTATTGCGAATCCAACCAGGAGGTGCTGGACACCACGTTGCTGGCATTCCGCCTCGCCGAAGACCGCAGAATATTGCTGCCTGTATTGACTTGCATGGATGCGTTCATCGTCTCGCATACGCAGACCGAAACGACGCTGCCCGAGCAGGCACTGGTCGACAGTTACCTGCCGGACCTCCAGCTGCCACACCGTTTGCGCTACGACGAAGCACGAACGATAGGCGGCATGGTCTGGCCGCATGAAGACCTGTCGCAGCGCCTCGAGATCGATGAGGCCATGAAGCGTGTTCCGGACGTCTACCAGGAGTGCCGGCAGAGCTTCAGGGACGTTTTCGGTCGCGACCCAGGTGACGTGATCCAGACGGATGGGACCGATGATGCTGACACTGTTCTGGTAGCAACAGGGACCATGGCGACGACAGCGCGCGAGGTCGTACGTAAACGCCGGGCGGCCGGCGAGAAAATCGGCCTGATCAAAATCAAGATGTTCCGCCCCTTCCCGGCTGCGGCAATTCGTGAAGCCTGTGGGTCCGCAAGGCGTGTGGCCGTACTCGATCGCAATTATGCCGCAGGTTCTGGTGGTGTGTTCTGGCAGGACACTCGCGCCGCGTTCCAGGGCCACCGCAACGACGTGCTCATTCAGAATTACCTGACGGGCCTTTGCGGTGAAGACGTCACGCCGTCTGTCATCGACCAGATCCTGGCCGATCTGGCGTCACGCGAGGTTGCTGGCGATCCTGTCTGGATGGGCATCGAAACCGGCAAGGAGACGCTGCAATGAACGCGACCGCACCACTGCAAAAGTCCGACTCCTGCTTGCTGCGTCCGGGTAATACGAACTGTGGCGGCTGTGGAATGAGCGTTGGCCTGACCATGCTGGGCCGCGCCCTCGCCGAGGCCAACGATAGCTGCTCACTCGTCATCCCGGCATGTTGCGGCATCGTCACCGCGGGTGCGTTCCCCACGACAAGTTACGGCGTGCCGACCATTGCAGCGACATTTGCGTCATCTCCGGCTGTTGCCTCTGGTTACGCGAGTGTTCGCGACCTCAACGACGAGCCCGGCCAGGTGATTTGCTGGGCCGGCGATGGCGGTACCTACGATATTGGCCTTGCCACACTTTCGGGAGCAGCAGAACGTAACGAAAACATTATTTACATCTGCTACGACAACGAAATCTACGGCAACACGGGTGGACAACGATCCTCCGCCACGCCGATTGGTGCACGTACGACGACGACGCCAACGGGGAAATCAGAAGCCAAGAAAAACATCATGGCGATCATGACTGCCCATGGCATTCCGTACGCTGCAACGCTGTCCATGGCCCATCCCGAGGACTTCTCCCGCAAACTCGCTACCGCACTGTCGATGACCGGCATGCGCTTCCTGCTAATGCACTCTCCGTGCCCCACCGGCTGGAAATCGGAACCCGAGGACACTGTGGAACTGGTACGCATCGCGGTCGCGAGCGGTCTGTTCCCCGTTTACGAAGTGTTCGACGGCGCACGTTACCGAGTCACGGTCGAACCCGACGGTTCCGATCCGGCCGAGTACTTCCACCGGCAGCGCCGCTTCAAGGACGAGGACATCGACCTCGATGCAACGCGCCGCTCCTGCGTGGATCGAATACACCGGCTGCGGATGCTGGCCCGGGAATACCCGGTTTAGTCCGACTTCCCTACCCGAGCAGGTCATCCAGGGTCGTGGACCGACGCTTCGCTACGATTGCCAGCAGCAGTTCGGCGGTGGCGATCGCGTCGACAAGACAATCGTGTGCTGAGTACCTCGGCAACCCATACTCGTCGCGCAGGTCTGCAAGTCGCAGCGAGCTGTTGTTTTCCAGGTGATGGTGTCGCTTGAGGCGGCGATGCTCCAGCGCGAGCGTATCGACAACCGGAACCGGCAGGCGGTAGCCAAAGCGCTGCAGGCACATGCGATCCAGCAGGACTTTGTCCAGGCCGGCGTGGTGTACGAGCAGAACACGGCCTGTCAGAACCCGCACGATCCTGTCGAGCGCGATTCCCCAATCCAGGCCAGTGCCGACAACCGTGTCCGTCAATCCGTGTACGGACGCACTGTCACCGACACCGCCGCTCGGACGGACAATAAAGGTCTCGGCTGTCCGTAAATCGACCCTTCCCTCGCGGACCAGAACCCAGCCGACGCTGAGCATATCGGCAGTGGCCGCATCGAGGCCGGTCGTTTCAATATCGAGGCTGACGAACTCCACTGCATCGAATGACGCAGCGCTGGCGGGAAGCTCCGCATTCAATAACGCATCGAACGGCGACGCGACTTTTCTGCGGCCGAGAAACCAGCGCCTGGTATTCAACCAGGAGTAGTTCATGCCAGGTGGAATCGATTCAGCAGTGCCGACTGGCTGACTCTCACCTGCGAGAAGGCCGACTTGAGGTTCTGACGTACCAGCGGCGAAAGCTCTTCAGGTGCCAGGTGATTATCGGGTTGCTTGCCTGCCTGCAGTTGCCGGCTTTGATGCTCGATACGCAGCTTCTCGATGAAGTCGAGCGCGTCAATCAGGTTGGCTGCATCGGTCTCAGTGATTTCTTTTGCCTTTGCCGCCGCCAACAGGCGATTGCGCGTGCAGATACGCAGTTCGCCGGCTGCCAGCGAACGAATCCTCGCAATCTCGACGATGGGCATAATGCCGTGCATCTTAATATCCAGCGTGTTCTTGTGCTCGCCGGACTTATCCAGAACGAATTGCCGGAAGAACCCGAGCGGCGGCTGGTAGGTCATCGCGTTTTTGGCCATGAGTGCAAGGAAGATCTCGTTCTTTCGCGCATCTTTCTGGACACTTTTCTTGAGTGCATCCACCAGTTCGGAGCTACCGGCAATGCAACGCAGGTCAAAGAAAATGTTCGCATGCATCAACGCCTTTTCTTCGGGCACCGTGATCCACTTGTGGAAGTACTGCTTCCAATCCCGCAGTGGTCTTCGCCACTTCGGATTGGAGGCCATTACGTCCCCGGGACAGTAGACGTAGCCGCAGGCATCGAGGCCGTCGTTAACGACCTTCGCGATGGAGGCGAAGTACTCGTCGTCGGTCTCCTTTGCGTCATTAGACAGCACCAGTGCGTTGTCCTGATCGCTCTTGGCGGACTGCTCAAATCGACCCTGGGAACCAAGTGCTACCCATGCATAGTCGCACGGCGGCGGACCAAACTCAGCTTCGGCAATACGCAGTAGCTGCCGCGTGACCGTGTCGGTGATCATGGTAATGAACTTGCCCAGCAGTTCGCCGTTTGCATCCGCCTCTATCTGACCGATGATCAATGCCGGCATGCGCCGGCAAACCTCAACCACACCGGCCGCCGTCTTCTGCTTGCCGATATCGCTGACAAGGTACAGGGGGTGTTCTGTTTCCAGCCGCATGAAGTCGCTACGGGACACCATTCCGAGTATCTTCCCGCCCGATGTGACCGGGAGGTGATGAATGTTGCTCTGCATCATGACGATTGCCGCCTCATAGGCATTCGCATCGCCGTCAAGCGTAACCGGAGACACCGTCATCACCTCAGTAACCGGATGGCTTCCGTCGATGCCAGTGGCCACAATACGCTCACGTATGTCGCGATCGGTAATAATGCCCGCTACGGCGGTACCATCACTGATAAGCATCGCGGATACGCGTTCCTCGACCATTTTTTGCGCGGTCTCGCGGATCGATGCGTTCATGCCAATGCTGACGGGCGGGCGCGTAATGAGGCTTCGTACCTGCTGGCCGGACACGCCGCGAAATGTGGGTGGCGGCGGGTGCATCGTCAGGCGATCAGAGAGGGCCCGGATAAACCAGGTATCAAACCCAACGCTGGCATGGCGTGCGCGTGCGAACGCCGTGCCATCCAGGTGGTACACCAGCGTATCTTCCATCGCGATGGAGTGATTGCGAGCCGGTGTCTGACGCATCAGCGACGGAAAGCCGAAGCAATCGCGCTCAGCCAACCGGGCCATCATCTGGCCGGCATCGTCGCGCAACTCGACCGCACCGCTGCGGATGATGTGCAAGCAGCGATTCTCGCTCCCGGCTGTGAGGATATCGTCACCCTGCCTGTAGTAGGCGATATCGATGTTCTTCGCACAATTGGCGATCTGGGCGTCGTCGAGAATATCGAACCCGGGTAGCTCACGAAGAAACTGGGCGATCTCTGGGATTTCCTTCATACCCGTATTCTGACACGCCTGCTGTAATGTGAAAACTGGCGATGCCGTTGCCGACACCGCCAGTGAATGACCCGAATGGTGCTTCGGGGGATATTTAGAATGCGTACTTGGCTGACAACATGAAACGCGTGAAATCGCCGTCCACGCCATTGACCGTCTCGCGCTCGCCCCAGATGACCTCGGCGCCGACGTCCAGCTTCGGCAGCACGGTGCGAATGAGGTTCACGTGGAAGCTCGAGGCGTTGTCATTAAGGGTCGCTGCCTGGACATCGTCGTTGTAATCGATGGAGTTCGTGCCGTACATGAAGTTCGAACGCCACTGGTCGTTCCATACAGCCCGATACGCGACGAACCACGAGAGGCTCTCGGCCGTTTCGATCTTATTGGTGGTGTCGTCAATGTAGCCGTCCGGGACGAAACCGAGCCCGACGTAACGACCGATGCCGTCACCAAAGTTGACCATGGCGCGCAGGTCGTTGCCGTTGCCTAACACGAACTTGGTCGAAGCGGAGATGCCCCAAGCCGTCGCGTCTTCCTGCGAACCGTTGCCGGTATCTTGAATCTTCAGGCTGCGCATCAGGCCGGCCAGCTTGACGTAACTGCCGCCATCCAGCTTGAACGTGTAACGCCCAATCAGGTCCGGCATTGAGGAGAGATCGCGGGTGCCACCGGAAACGAATGTCTGCGGATTCTCAACCGCGAGTTCCAGGTTGCCCGTCGTGTAGCGAATCATTGACTGGCGAATGAAGGTCGTGGACTCGGCCGGACCGACAAAGTCGAGCGCCTCGGGCAGCGCACCCACGTCCTGGAAGGTCGACCAGGTCTGGCCAAACGTCCACTTGTCGTACTTGATGAACGCGTGGCGCAAACGTGGACTATAGGAGTTTGATACGACTTCGTTGCCATCGCTGTGAGTGAAGAAATCCATTTCGAGGAAGGCAGTGACGCTTTTGCCACCGGCCGTCTTGTGATCGACGCGGAAGTTCAGGCGAGATTCCCTGGCCTGGAAATCAGTCGTCATGTCACTGCTGCCTGTCCCGGGACCGATCGGAATCTGGGGCGCATAGTAGAACTGGCGCATCAGGCTGTTGCCGTCCGGCGTGCCATCGCTGTAATCACTGAACATGGTGTCGAACTTCGCGTAGCCGCCAAACTTGTAAGTCGTCGTCGCGCCATCGTCATCCGCAAGCGCAGTTCCGGAGCTCGCAAAGAGAGCGAGTGCAGCGCCGGCCAAAGTAGTTTGTAATTTGAACTTCGTCATTAGTTTTCCCCCAATTCTCGAAGTAGAGTTGTAATCACGGTGGATATTCAGTCACTGCTTCTGTGCTGACCATTATCCAATAGTCGAATCCGGCACACCGATAGACCAAGGTCTAATGTATCGCCACGACGCGCAACAGTTGCGGTAATCTATGCGGTGTGACGAACAAGAGCACATTCATCGTTGCGGATGACCATCCTCTTTTCCGGGAAGCGCTGATCCACGCAATCGGCAACTGCGTCGAGGATGCCGATATTATCGAGGCGGACAGCCTCGATACGCTTCAGGCTGTCGTGGAGGGCAATCCGGAAGCTGACCTCCTGCTGCTGGATCTGAATATGCCGGGCGTCAGCGGCTTTTCCGCGCTCGCGTACATTCGCAGCAAACACGAATCCTTACCCACCGTCATCGTTTCGGCCATGGATGATCCGGCAGTTATCCGGCGGTCGATACAGCATGGCGCGAGTGGTTTTATACCGAAGTCATCGGCGATCTCGACGCTGGAAGCAGGCATACGCGCGGTGCTCGACGGCGAAGTCTGGGTTCCAGACGGCATCAATCTGCAGGATGACCGACTCGACAGCGAGGAGGCCGAAATCGCCGCAGCGCTGAGCTCGTTAACGCCGCACCAGTTTCGTGTACTGATGATGCTTGGCGAGGGCCTGCTGAACAAACAGATTGCCTACCAACTCGGGGTGTCGGAAGCGACGATCAAAGCTCACGTCACGGCAATCCTGCGCAAAATGCACGTAAACAATCGAACCCAGGCAGTACTCGCCGTGGAACGCCTGAGAACCAGCACGTTGCCCGTAGCCGAAACCGATTCAAGCGCTAACGCGGCGACTTAGTATGCGGTTAATCAAGGCTCGTAGGGCTGCAGGTTTGACCGGTTTATGCAGCAGCGCGTGACCAGCGGCCCGCACGAGTGCAGAGACTTCCTTCGAATAGTCTGCCGTCAGTATGACGGCTGGTAGCTCCGTACCCGAGGCAGCGCGCAGGGCACTAATCACATCAAGGCCAATCACCTTGTCATCGAGGTGATAGTCCACCAGCAGTAAGGCCGGCAGCTGGTCATGCTCGGCCCGCAGTCGTTCCAACTCGCTGAGCGCGTCAGCCTGTCCACAGGCGGTGACGGGCCTGGCGCCCCATCGCTCCAGCAAGCCACTCATGCCGTCGAGGATGTCCTGTTCATTATCGACACACAGAATGAACTGGCGGTCGATTGATGTTGCCGATCGCTGCTCGCCCTCAGGGGACGTTTTCGAGCGAATATGTGTTTCTTTCCCGCGCGGCACAAGAACCTCGAAACAACTGCCATTCCCAAGCTCGGAACGCAGGGAGACCTCGTGACCGAGTAGCCTGGCGATACGATCAACGATTGCGAGCCCAAGCCCAAGGCCCCGCTTGTTGCGGTCGGCACCCTCCGAGAGGCGATGAAACTCCTGGAACACAGCTTTCTGGTCCCGCTCGGCGATGCCTACGCCAGTGTCTATGACCTGAATTGCGATCTTGCTGCCATATCGCCGACAGCCTATGAGCACCCCACCTTCACGTGTGTAACGCCGGGCATTGCTGACAAAATTCTGCAAGATACGACGCAACAGGGCCGGGTCCGAGTAAACACAGAGGTCGGTTTCCGCAAATCGCAGCTCCAGCCCCTGTTCCTTGAACGTCTCGGAGAACTGCGTTTCGAGCGCCCTATATATGTCTCGCACGTAAAAATGCACACGATCGGGTTCCGGTGCCGCCGTATCGAGCCGAGAGATATCGAGCAGTGCGCTTAGCAGATCTTCAACACTGAGGAGTCCGCTTTCTACACGGGCGACCAGCTTGCTTTGCTCGCTTGTCATCTCATCACGATGTTCATTGAGCAGTGCGGCGAACAATTTTGCGGCATTCAGCGGCTGCAGGAGGTCGTGTGCTGCCGCTGCGAGGAAACGGGTCTTCGAGATATTGGCCTCTTCCGCCTCGGCCTTTGCACCCTGCAACGCAAACATCGCGTCTTCAAGTTCCGCGGTGCGATCCGCCACTCGCGCCTCCAGCGATTCCTTTGCTTCGACGAGCGCGTTCTCAGCGGATTTGAACTCGGTAATGTCAGTGTAGGTTGAAACAAATCCACCATCCGACATCGGCTGACCACGAATCTCGATCACCCTGCCGTCTGGAAATGTGCTCTGGTACTTGTAGGCTGAGCCGTCGCGCAGATATTTAATGCGCTTGTCCACATGCTGCTCGATATCACCCTCGCCGAAGCGCCCGCGCTCAGCGTTGAAACGAATAAGCTCCGCAACTGACTCGCCAACATGGACCATACCGTCCGGGTAATCCATGAGTTCGACGTAACGCCTGTTCCAGCCGATCAGTCGTTGCGACGCATCGACAACGCTCACACCCTGCGCAATATTCTCCAGTGTCGTTTCGGTCAGCTCACGATTGAAGCGCACCGCCTGGGACGTTTCATCCAGGAGCAAGACGACATCGCCAATTTCCATACCCGTCTTGCGCAGGGCTGTCGTGATGACCACGCGGGCAGAGGCTGCCCCGATGGCGCCGGCCAGCAAGCGTTCAGTGAACTGCAGGAGTTGCCTGTCCGCGGGCATTGACGGCACGATCTTCAGTTTTTCCTGCTCGGCGAAATCAGCGAACGACCGCTGTGCGTGTGCTTCGCCGAGAAACCGGTCTGCCAGCGCCCTGAGATCCGCGTTGGTCAGGTCCGACGCCGTCGGTAGCGGACGCGCGTCGCGACCCCGGGTGATTGGGCTGGCAAACGCCCTCGCCTGGATTTTTTCCAACATCGACTGCCGGGTAAACAGCGACCAGACAACGAATACCACTATGTTGCCAGTCAGTGACCAGGCGACACCGTGCGTCAGCGGATTGGACTGGACGTCGAACAGCAGGGCTTCGGGCCGTAGCCAGGCAACCTGGAACAGCCCTTGCTCGATGAAATCTGCGCTAAAGACGCCGGATCTGGCCAATGTGGGAAGAAACAGCGTGTAGGCCCATAGCACGAAACCTGTCAGCAGGCCGGCAAAGGCACCCACACGCGTCGAACGTTGCCAGAACATCCCCAGAAGGATCAACGGCATGAATTGGGCAGCGGCTGCGAAGGATAACAATCCGGTACTTGCCAGCGCGGCCGACCGGTCCATTGCCAGGTAGTAGAAATAGGCGAGTACGGTAATGCCGACAATGGAACCGCGACGAATGTGGATGAGCAATCGCGAGTAGTCGGAACGCTCTGATAATCCCAGCGCCTTGATCCGCAATAACGCGGGCATCACAATTTCATTGCTGATCATAGTGGACAGGGCCACGCAGGCCACAATTACCATGCCTGTGGCTGCCGAAAAGCCACCCAGAAACGCGAGAACTGTCAGCAAGTCGTTACCGTGTTCCATGGGCAGGGCGAGGACAAAGCTGTCACCCCTGAAAACACCTGACGGCAAAATCTTCAGGCCCGCCAGTGTAATTGGCACGATAAGTATGGTGAAAACGAGGAGGTAGAGCGGAAATGCCCAGCGCGCCGCCTTGATGTTCGCATCCTTATGGGCTTCCACGATGGCAACGTGAAACTGACGTGGCAAGCAAAAGATCGCTGCACTCGCCAGTATCAATTGCGTAACAAACATATCCGGGAGCCGATCCATACGAAACACGGTGTCCGCACGTGCCGCTGTCGCGGTGACCTCCCCGTCAACGCCGCCTAGCAATACCACTGCGAACACACCGACAGCGGTGAAAGCCAATAGTTTGACCACCGACTCGAACGCGATGGCGAGCATCATGCCTTCATGATGCTCTGTAACATCAATCTTGCGCGTGCCGAACAGAATGGCGAAAATCGCCAGCGCCGTCGCAACCACCAGCGCCGTATCGTATTCGGCGCCGACGTACATGGAGTAGTCGGACACAATAACGAAGCTGCTGACGACTGCTTTCAGTTGCAGTGCGATGTATGGCACCGAACCGATCGTCGCAATAAGTGTGATCAGGACCGCCAGACTCTGGGCCTTGCCGTAGCGCGCAGCGATGAAATCCGCGATGGAGGTCAGATTCTGACGCTTGCTGATCGCCACGATGCGGTCGATCAACGGCCAGCCGAAAAATATGACGGCCATCGGACCAATATAGATGGGCAGATAGCCCCACCCGCTCTCCGCCGCCGTCCCGACAGCGCCATAGAACGTCCAGGACGTACAGTAGACGGCCAGTGTGAGGCTGTAGACCAGGGACCGGCTAAACCGGGAGAAGCGGCGTTGCTCAACGTTATCGCCCCAGTACGCGATGGCGAACAGCACCGTCACATAGCCGAGAGACAGAACCAGCAATACCCACCAGCTAATCAACCTGAAGACCCCCCGTTCTTATTGTTGTGGAGGCAGTCTACTACTATCGTCGAATGCCCGCGACATAGGGCGTTTGCTAGATTCAGCTGCGCATAATTCATAAAAGAACCCGCAAACAAGGGGAAACGTATGTCTAAGAACAGCAGCTACTGGACCTCAAACCTGAAACTCGTAGGGCTATGCCTCGTGATCTGGTTTGTCGTTTCTTACCTGTTCGGAATCATTCTCGTCGAGCCGCTGAACGCTATTAAGATCGGTGGTTACAAGCTCGGCTTCTGGTTCGCACAACAGGGATCTATCTACGTGTTTATCGCGTTGATCTTCTTCTACGCTAAGCGCATGGGCAAGCTCGATAAAGAGCACAATGTTCATGAAGACGACGAATAGGGGCGAGATATGACACTTCAAACTACAACATACTTAATCGTCGGCTTCACTTTCGCGATTTACATCGGTATTGCCATCTGGGCTCGTGCCTCGACCACGAAAGACTTCTACGTCGCCGGCGGCCACGTGAATCCTATCGCGAACGGCATGGCAACGGCCGCGGACTGGATGTCGGCCGCATCGTTTATCTCGATGGCCGGCCTCATTGCCTTTATGGGCTATGGCGGATCCGTCTTCCTCATGGGATGGACCGGTGGCTACGTGCTTCTTGCAATGCTGCTGGCCCCTTACCTGCGTAAGTTCGGCAAGTTCACAGTGCCCGAGTTTATCGGCGAACGGTACTACTCAAAGGCTGCACGTATCGTTGCTGTGATCTGCCTGATCGTCGCGTCGGTAACTTACGTAATCGGCCAGATGAAAGGTATCGGCGTTGCATTCTCCCGCTTCCTCCAGGTGGACTACGACCACGGCCTGATGATCGGCATGGGTATCGTATTTGTCTACGCGGTTATGGGCGGCATGAAAGGCATCACGTACACGCAGATCGCTCAGTACTGCGTACTGATTCTTGCCTATACCATTCCGGCAATCTTCATCTCACTGAACCTGACAGGCAACCCGATTCCGCAGCTGGGACTCGGTTCAACCATGTCCGGCTCCGAAGTTTACCTGCTCGACCGACTCGACCAGGTGCTACGAGACCTCGGCTTCCTCGAATACACGACCAATGTCAGATTAAGTCTGACGAATATGTTCATGTATACGTTGTCGCTAATGATCGGTACCGCTGGTCTGCCTCACGTCATCATTCGTTTCTTCACGGTTCCCAAAGTCAAGGACGCTCGCAGTTCTGCGGGTTGGGCCCTTGTGTTCATCGCAATCCTCTACACGACGGCACCGTCCGTTGCTGCAATGGCACGCCTGAACCTGATCGAGACGATCCAGCCTTCGACAGGCGGACACCTGGTGTACGAAGAACGTCCTAACTGGATCAAGAACTGGGAGGCTACCGGCCTGCTGGCATTCGAAGACAAGAATGGCGACGGCATGATTCAGTACTCAGCCAATGCGGAAACGAACGAGATGACCAAGGTCGACCGCGACATCATGGTACTCGCCAACCCGGAAATTGCCGGTCTGCCTAACTGGGTAATCGCTCTCGTTGCTGCCGGCGGTCTGGCCGCGGCACTATCCACTGCTGCTGGTTTGCTACTTGCTATATCCTCCGCGATATCACATGACTTGCTGAAGGGCGTGTTCAAGCCCGACGTCACAGAACAGCAAGAGCTCATGGCAAGTCGTGTGGCAATGGCCGGCGCAATCATGTTGGCCGGGTACCTCGGGTTCAATCCACCGGACTTTGCAGCCGGTACCGTCGCTCTGGCCTTCGGACTTGCAGCATCGTCCATCTTCCCGGCACTGATGATGGGCATTTTCTACAAGCGCATGAATAAGGAAGGTGCCATCGCCGGAATGATTGCGGGTCTCGGCGTAACGCTGCTGTACGTATTCCAGCACAAAGGCATCATGTTCATTGCGAGCACGTCGTTCATGGGCGACATGCCGCAGAACTGGTTCCTTGGCATCGAGCCAAACGCCTTCGGCGCCGTTGGAGCAATCGTCAACTTTGCAGTCGCATTTGCGGTTGCCAAGATGACGGCACCACCGCCGCAGGAAATCATGGAGCTGGTCGAGCACATCCGCGTGCCATCTGGCGCAAATGCACCAATAGCACATTGATTCTTTGAATCAATCTTCAGGGGGGGGTCGTTCGACCCCCCTTTTTTTTGCTGTAGGATGTAGCTCATGTTCACAAACAAACACGTAATTGTCGCGATGCTCGTGGCCCCCGTACTCGCCATCATGGCCTGGATCTCAGTCGACTACTTCATCGGTGAGCGGCCGCACGCCGCCGAGGAAGGTGCCGCCTACTCACTGATTGCGAAATCGAACTGCCGCTACGATAGCGGCCAGTGCGACCTGGAGAATTCGGATTTCAGGTTAAGCATTCGACCGACCTCCGTAACGTCAGGCAGCATCCAGCTCGAAATGACGTCGGCCTTCCCGCTGCAGAGCGCAACCCTCGGCCTCGTCAATGGCGGGACAGCAGCACTGCCCTCGCCTATGGCTGCGACAAGCGCTGAAGCACTGCACTGGACGACTCGCATCGATTACCCACAGGGTGATACATCGACCATTCGTGTCGCGGTTACCGCAGATGGCGCGACCTGGTACGCAGAAATACCGACCGTGTTCCTCTTTCCCGGCGAGTAGCCCCTGACAGGGACTTGTCCCAGGGTTTGCGAGTCTGCCGGGCTCGAAAGCAGGCGACGTCGTAACAATCAGGTCCGATGCTTTGGCGGAGCACTCGCCGGCGACCGCTGAGCCAGAACGATAGCGATGCCGCCGAGTGTTAGCACTGAGGCCACAATGAGACGCAATGAGGCAGTTTCTGAAAGAAAGACAATACCGCCGAATGCCGCAATTGTTGGGACAGACAACTGTACGGTTGCCGCACGACTAGCGGTAAGACCTCTCAGCGCTGCGTACCAGACGGCATAGCCGAGACCAGACGCAATCGCTCCCGAAGCCGCTGCCAGGCTTAGTCCGATCCAGGTGTAGTGAAAATCATTCATGAATAAAAGCGCCACAATGATCGCCAAGGGGACTGAGTAGATGAAATTCAGTGCGGTTGATTCCAGAGGGTCCGAAACGCTTCTGCCCAACAACGAATAGCCTCCCCATGCAACCCCGGCAACGACCATCAGGGCGGCACCCAGCGGATCAGGTGACGTTATCCCCGGCGACACAAGGTAGATCAGTCCAATTGAGGCCAGAAGGAATCCGACCCAGGACAACAAGGTGAAGCGTTCGCCATCGCGCATTGCGGCTATGAACATGGTCAGCTGGACCGCACCAAACAATAGTAATGTGCCCGTGCCGGCGCTGAGCGAGAGATACGCGAATGAAAAAAAGACCATATAAATAAACAGCATCGAAACAGACCACCAATTAACCGAGCCTCGTCTGTGCCTGCGCCACCGAGGTAGCATGATTAACGCCAGTGTCACCGCCCCCGAAATAATCCTGACGGACGTGAAACTTGCGGCGTCGATGAGTTGTTGTCCGAGGGCCAGCCGGCAGAGCAGCGGATTGGCTGCGAATGCAATCAGTGCGATGACCGTGAGCAGTTTGATATTTGCCACAGCTGGAACCGCTTTATTTGAATCGTGGTTATTCACACTTGGTTCGCTCGGGCCGTATATGGCTGCCAAGATACCAGTCGCGCCGAATAACTACGTCGAGAAGCGTGCATGACACCTAACAGCCTGAGGCCCGGAACAGGCAAGTTTAGGCAGTATTCGCCTTTTGTCCAATGGCTAGCGGGCGCTCGCAGCCCTAAACTGGAGGAGTTCGTAAATCCGCAGGATCGTCATGACAACCTACTCTGAAACACACCGCGCCTCGATAGAAAACCCGGAAGAATTCTGGGCAGAAGCCGCTGAAGGAATTGATTGGGACAAACGCTGGGACAGCGTTCTCGACAACCCTGATCCCATGACCTACCGCTGGTTTACCGGCGGCCGGCTGAATACCTGTTACAACGCCGTTGATCGTCACGTCGAACGCGGGCGCGGTGACCAGGCGGCAATTATCTATGACAGTGCGGTAACAGATAGCAAGCGTACGATCAGCTACTCGGAACTTCTTTCCGAGGTGGCAGGTTTCGCAGGCGTCCTTGCCGCGCAAGGCGTCAATAAGGGCGATCGTGTCATCGTCTACATGCCGATGATCCCTGAGGCGATCGTCGCCGTGCTTGCCTGTGCCCGCCTCGGCGCCGTGCACTCTGTCGTTTTCGGTGGCTTTGCAGCCAACGAACTGGCGACGCGGATCGTCGATGCAAAACCCAAGGCCATTGTGTCTGCATCTTGCGGTATCGAACCATCGCGTCTGGTCGAGTACAAACCCCTGCTTGACGAAGCTATCGAACTGTCGAGTCACAAACCCTCGCATTGCGTCATTTTTCAGAGGCCTCAAGTCGCTGCCAGCATGATCGCGGGAAGAGACGTCGACTGGCAGGAAGCCATGGCCACGGCTGAGCCGCATGGCTGCGTGTCGGTTGAAGCGACCGACCCGCTCTACCTGCTCTACACCTCAGGGACGACGGGCCAGCCCAAGGGCATCGTTCGCGACAACGGCGGTCATGCCGTCGCGTTGCACTGGTCGATGAAAAATATTTACGGCGTGGATCCGGGCGAAGTGTACTGGGCCGCTTCCGACATCGGTTGGGTCGTTGGCCACTCCTACATCATTTACGGCCCGTTGTTGCATGGCAACACGACGGTTCTGTACGAAGGCAAGCCGGTCGGAACGCCGGACGCCGGAGCCTTCTGGCGCGTTGTGTCGGAGCACAATGTCGCGACCATGTTCACGGCGCCAACGGCGTTTCGAGCTATCAAGCAGCAAGACCCGGACGGTAAACTGATTCAGAAATACGACCTTGCCAATCTCAGAACGCTGTTCCTGGCAGGCGAGCGCTGTGACCCCGACACACTTCACTGGGCCGAGGATAAACTCGGTATTCCGGTTATCGATCACTGGTGGCAGACAGAGACTGGTTGGGCAATAGCGGCCAACTGTGTCGGCATCGAACGTCTTCCCGTGAAACCTGGCTCGGTCGGTCCGGCCGCGCCCGGCTGGGATGTACGTGCACTACATAGTAACGGGGAGGAGGTCGAACCCGGTGAGCCCGGCGCGATTGCCTGCAAACTACCGCTTCCGCCCGGATCTCTGACGGGACTCTGGCAGGCCCAGGACCGATTCCGTTCCTCCTACCTCGAGACGTTCCCCGGTTACTACGAAACGGGCGATGCCGGCTTCATTGACAAAGACGGCTACGTCAACGTCATGTCGAGAACCGACGATGTCATCAACGTGGCCGGTCACCGACTGTCGACAGGCTCGCTTGAGGAAGTGCTTGCCGGACATTCCGATGTTGCGGAATGCGCGGTAATCGGCGCGGCGGACAAGCTCAAAGGCCAGCTGCCCGTTGGCTTCCTGGTGCTTAAGGCGGGTGTCGTCCGCGACCGCAGCGAGATTGTCAGAGAAGCCGTTTCCCTCGTTCGTGAGCAGGTTGGCCCTGTCGCAGCGTTCAAGAACGCTATTGTCGTTGAACGTCTGCCGAAAACGCGCTCCGGAAAAATACTCCGTGGGACGATGCGCAAGATTGCCGACAGCGAGGAGTACAAAGTTCCGGCCACGATCGAAGACCCGGTAGTGCTTGAAGAAATTCAGAAAGCATTAGGCACTATTGGCTTCGCCGAGTAATTCTCGCAGTTCAGCAACCCCCACAACTCTATGCGCGTCGATGCCAAACTTGCGAGCGGCTGCAATGTTGGGCTCCGAGTCATCGACAAAGAGAACATCGCCCGGCGCGCAATCGAAGAACGCTGTTACGTCTCTAAATGCGGCGTGCTCCGGCTTGTAGTGGCCGGTCTCGTAGGAAAGAAAGACGCGCTCAAATAATTCGAATACGCGCGAGGCCGTCGTGACCTGCCGCCAGTGAATCTCGTTGGTATTCGACAACAACGCCACACGATATCGCTGTGCTGCTTCCTGAACGAGATCGCCAACGCCCGGAAATAACGTCAGTTGCCACGCGTGGAAGCGCGGCCCAAATGTTTCTTCGCCGGAGCACCCCAGGACTGCCGGGATCGCCTGCAGAAACTCTTTTTCGTTCATCTGACCCGTCTCGAGCGCGCGTACGATCGGTGATGAGGTCCAGGTGGCCCAGAACTCGGGTAGCGTCAGGTCGAGCCCCATCGCAGCAACAGGATCACCGAGGTCTGCAAGAACGCCGCCCAGATCGAGCAGCAATACGGGACGGGTGTCGCTCAACCTCAATCCGGCGACCTGACGTTCCAGACCAGGGTGGCGAGCAGCAACGACACCACAGCCGAGCCAATCCATAACGCGCCGGCCGCATCGAAATTGTAAATCGTCTCACCGTTAACCACGGTCTTGCCGCCATCAATCAACTGACCGCTGATAATGTCCTGCAATCCGGCGCCAATATAGCTCGCAAGCCCGACGATTCCGAGTACGGAGCCCGACACTTCTTTCGAGCAAATATCGACTGCCATGAGCCCGCCCAGGTAGACCATCAGCACACCCAGGGCCACGCCGAAGAACACCATCGCCAGCGTATCGATGAAGGGATCCGCCGGGCCGAGCACAAATAAAGCGATGGCCAGCGCGTAGATGACGCCGAAAATCAGTGCTGGCAAGTTACGTCTGCCGTTAAAGAATCGGTCCGACAGGAGGCCCGAGAAGAACGTGCCGAAGATGCCCGCAATGGCGTTAGCCGAGACGATCGAACTCGCTTCTATTGTGGTGTAGCCCTTCTCAGCCTCCAGGAAGAAAATACCCCAGCTGTTGACGGCGTAGCGTGTCACGTAGAAGCAGGCGCTCGAGACCGCAAGGATCCAGACCGCTGGATTCGTGACGACCTGCCACTGCTTTCTGCTGGTACTCAACTTGGCGAGTTCTGGCGGCTCGGGCTTGGTCACCACGGGCAGACCGTAAACGTCCGGGCGCTCATACAGGAAACGCAGAATAAACAGGCTCATCAAAATGCAAACTGCGCCCGCCACGCGAAAACCCCACATCCAGCCGAAGCTCGTAATCACGAAAGCCGTGCCGATGAACGTTATCGCCTCGCCGAGGTTGTGACTGCTGGCCCACATGCCATAGAACGTCCCGCGTTCCTTGCCGCTATACCAGTGAGTGATGGTTACGACACTCGAGCCCGCGCCGAAGGCCTGAAACCAGCCGTTGAATCCCCAGAGAATCAAGAACGCCCAGAATGCCGTGGTGAAACCGAGCGCAAGGTTTATGAGTGCAGATATGAACAGGCCCATCGCCATGAAGCGCCTGACGTTCACGCGATCCGCGAGGATGCCATTGGCCAGTTTGCCGAACGCGTACGCAAAGAACAGTGCCGACCCGATAATGCCCATCTCCGCTGCATCGAAGATGCCGGCATCAGCCATTGGCTTCTTGGCCACGCTGAAACTCAGGCGACACACATAGTAGAAGCCGTAGCCCACGGTGATCGCGAAGAACACGGCCCACTGGCGGCGGCGCAGCTCGGACGCCACCTCCGGGTCCGACGTATCTCTGGCGACCGGGGCCGCCGGAGTCTTGCGCAGGAAGGCGAGCATCAGAACTCGATGAGGATTTTGCCGCGAGCGCGCCCTTCCTCGGAGTAAGTGATGGCCGCTGGTAGATCCTGCAGGGCAAACCGGCGATCGATGACCGGCTTGACTGCACCGCTCTGCACCAGTTCTGCGACTTCAGCGAGATCGTCTGCCCTGAGTCTGGCTAGTACCATGATCAGTTCCTGGTCGACAAACGGCCCTGATAACAGCACGGCGATCGGTCGCTTCAGTGGTGCTATCCAGTTGCCCGACGGTCCGCCAACAATTACGAGCTTACCGTCGGGGCTCATCACCCCACGAAGCTTCGATAAGGAATGATTGCCGACCATGTCTATGATCAGGTCGTAGACCTCGCCGCTTTCGGTAACATCTTCTTTCTTGTAGTCGAATACGCGATCGGCACCCAATGAACGCACGAGTGCGACATTGCGCGTGCTACAAACGCCGTGCACTTCGGCACCCATCGACTTGGCGATCTGCACGGCGAAGGTACCAACACCACCCGACGCACCGTTGATCAGTACTTTTTGTCCTGGCTGAAGACCACCCTTGTCGCGCAGGGACTGCAGGGCCGTTAGCGCGGCAACCGGCAGTGACGCCGCCTGCTCAAAGGACACTCCGACCGGAATGTGGGCGATGGCCCTGTCTTCGGAAACAAGGAGGTACTCGGCAAACGCTCCGCTGCCTCCTCCAAAGACTTCGTCGCCGGGTTTGAACTCGGTAACCTGCTTGCCGACGGCCGTGACAACGCCGGCAAAGTCCCTGCCCATGCGACTGTCATTTGGCGATCCGATGCCGGTGCCGAGTCGCATCAGGTACGGCGAACCGCGCATGAAGTGCCAGTCGAGCGGATTCACGGACGCTGCCTCAACCTTGACCAGAACGTCATTCTCACCCGGCTCAGGCCTGGCCACGTCCTCAAACGCCAGCACATCCGGCGACCCATAGCAGCGGTAGACAATCGCCTTCATCTGCGCGCCGCCTGAGGCGCTCTGCGGTGCCGTCTCGCAGGGAGCCGTATAGCCGATCACGATGCCCAGCGCCACGATGGCGACCGCCAGCAGGCCGAACAGGCCGCTCAAAATTTTGTAGCGTAATTTCATAGTCGCCTGAATATAGCA
>JAHEGH010000011.1:0-7739 GCA_024639825.1 Gammaproteobacteria bacterium | reverse complement strand
CCGCGATCGCAGTCGTATAGATATCTATCAGTCCCGGTTGTATAAATGGCGTCTGTTTGAAGCATAAGCTCGGTCGGCCTTATCCAGATGAACCCGCAAGCTCACACTGGCTCGTACTATGCGGCCTCGGCGAACGAAGCAACCGCCTTCGCCCCGCTTCGTGGCGAACAGTCAGCAGACGTCTGTGTCATCGGCGCCGGTTTCACCGGCATCTCCACGGCGCTGCACCTCGCCGAGCGTGGTTACAACGTCCACGTCGTCGAAGCGCATAAAGTCGGCTGGGGTGCATCAGGTCGTAATGGCGGCCAGATGATCGGCGGCATTGCCGGCGAGAAACACATTGCGAAGCACCATGGCCGGGACATCGAAGATCTCTTCGGTGAGTTGCGCTGGGCCGGACACAACATCATTCGCGAGCGTGTCGAGACCTACAACATCGACTGTGACCTGAAGTACGGCTATGTCGACGTGGCGATCAAGGAACGCCACATGCGCGACATCCATTACGACTACGAGCGCTTGCAGAAAGCGAACTTCCCGCACGAGGTACGCATCCTGTCCCGCGAAGAAACTCGTGCGGTCACAGGAACGGATGCGTATATCGGCGCACTCCTGAACATGGGCAACGGTCACCTGCATCCATTAAACCTGTGCATCGGTGAAGCCAATGCTGCCGTATCGCTGGGGACAACCATCTACGAACAGTCCCCGGTCGTCGAGATTCAGCGCGGCGACAGGCCGAGGGTTGTGACCGAGAACGGCGCCGTTTCTGCGGACGCCGTCGTCATCGCCGGCAACGCGTATCACTATCTGGAACGCCAGCTGCGCGGCATCATGTTTCCGGTGAACAGTTTTATCGTCGCGACCGAGCCCCTGTCCGACGCTATCGTCGCTGCGATCAACCCGCAGGATCTCGCAATCTGCGATCCGAACTTCGTGCTGGAATACTATCGTCTGAGTGCGGACAAACGCCTGCTGTTCGGCGGCCGCCTCAACTATTTCGGCGACGACCCGAAGGTCATCGAAGCAAAACACAGACGGAAAATCGCGCGGCACTATCCGCAACTGGCTAACGTTCGAATTGACTACGCCTGGGGTGGTTCCATCGGCGTGCCCATCACGAGAGTTCCACAACTCGGCAGGCTTGCGCCGAATATTTTCTATTGCCAGGGTTATTCAGGACACGGCGTTAACGTCACACACCTGGCGGGACAGATAATGGCAGACGCCATTGGCGGCACGCTCGAGCGGTTTGACCTCTTTGCCAGCGTGAAACCATTGGTCGTGCCGTTCGCACATACCTTCAATACGCCGATGGTTGCCCTGGGCGTACTCTATTACCAGGTCAAGGATCGGCTGTAGCGCGGATCAATGCGAAAAGAACATCAAAAACAAGAACATACCAGCTCCTACTACGCGGCCTCGGTCAACGAAATCACAAACTATCCGGCCCTGGAAGGCTCGCAGTCAGCCGATGTCTGTGTGGTTGGCGCGGGATTCACCGGTGTGGCGACTGCGCTGACGCTGGCCGAAAGGGGGTTCTCGGTGGCGCTGGTCGAAGCCAACCGGGTCGGCTGGGGAGCGTCGGGCCGAAACGGCGGTCAACTGATCAACGGCATCGGCGGCCTCAGCAAGATCGCCAAAAAACGAGGCAGCGACTACGCGAACATGCTCTGGGATCTGAAGTGGCGCGGCAACGACATCATCTACGACCGGGTCGAAAAGTATGGCATCCAGTGCGACCTCAAGAGCGGCTTCCTCGAGGTCGCCACAAAACCGTCGCATGTCACCTACTTCGACAAATACGCGGCCGAGCGCGAGCAACATAACTTTCCGTACAAGTACGAAATCTGGGACCGCGAGACGACCCGCGCCAACCTCGGGACCGATGCCTTCCACGGTGGTTTTATGTGCTACCGCGATGGTCACCTGCATCCCTTGAACCTCTGCATCGGCGAAGCACGCGCCGCGCACGAGCTGGGTGTGCAGATTTTCGAACAGTCGCCGGTGACCGGCATCGAACATGGCCGGCGACCCAGAGTGACGACGGCGTCCGGGTACGTGGAAGCTGACTCAGTGGTTCTCGCAGGCAATGCATACAGCCTGCTCGAGCCGAAGCACCTGTCGAATCTCGTGTTCCCTGCAGGCAGCTACATCATTGGCACTGAACCGCTTTCTGACGATGTCGTCAATGAGATCAATCCGAAAGATGTCGCGGTATGCGACACCAATGAAGTTGTTGATTACTACCGCCTGTCTGCTGACAAGCGGCTGTTGTATGGCGGCGCCTGCAACTACTCGGGTCGGGACCCGGCGAGCATCAGGTCCTTTATCCTGCCGCGCATGCTCAAGGTGTACCCACAACTCAGGAACGTACGCATCGATTTCGAGTGGGGTGGCAAGATCGGGATCGTACTGAATCGCATTCCTGCAGTCGGTCGTATCAACAGCAATGTGTACTATTGTCAGGGCTACTCTGGTCACGGCGTCAATGCGACCCACGTCATGGGTGAAGTAATGGCAGATGCGATCGGCGGCACGATGGAACGCTATGATTTGTTCGCTGACATGGGACACTTCCGCCTGCCGGGATCCCAATGGGTCGGCAATCAGATCATCGCGCTTGGTATGCTGTACTACAAAATAAAGGACAGGCTGTAACGATCATTCGATGACCGACGAACACGCTCACCTCACGCACCATCGCACCGTGTTCGATGGTTGGAAGTCCATTTCCATCGCGCTTTATATGTCGCTCGTCGGTTACGGCGTATTGGTTGGTGTACCGGTCATCAGTACCGCCTGGGTAAACCTGCTGGGCTTTACGGAGGTAGAGGTCGGACGTGTTGCCGGTGCGGACCTCGGTGGCCTGGCCATCGGTGCCATATTGACGGCAGCTGTCGTTGCCAGGTTCAATCGCCGCTATATCGTGCTCCTGTCCGTCGCGATAGCCGTCAGCGCCAATGCGGCGTGCATGGTGATGGTCGACTACGAACAGGTCCTCTGGCTGCGCCTGATCGCGGGTATCGGCAGTGGTATCTACACGGCAATTGCTATTGCAACACTTGGCGGTACGGCGAAACCGGCACGCACATTCAATTTGATGCTATTCGGATTTACCTTCTCGCAGGCGCTCGAAATGTACATCCTGCCGCAGCTCTCAATGAACGGCATCTACATGGTGTTCATCGGCTGTTATGTGTTTGGCCTGTTGTTCCTGTCCTGGGTGCCGCCAAGACCCGTTGAGAAGAGCCTCGATGTAGAAGTTGACGTCGAGGAAGATGACGGCCTGCATCATGTTGAGCACAAGCACGTACCGGCCTACGTTCCGTGGCTTGTCCTGGGCGCCATGCTCATGACCTACATCAATATTGGTGCCTACTGGACCTACATCGAACTGGCGAGTCATGCATCGGAGGCATCACCGACGTGGGTCAGCCAGCTGCTGATCTATACGTCCTTCTTCTCGATTGTCGGCTGCCTTGTTGCCACGGTCATCAGCAATCGTTTTGGCCTGGCACGGCCATTGTTGGTAACGCTGGTCCTGCAGGCACTGATCGTCGGCATGCTGGCCGGCGGCATCGACAATACGAACATCCTGATCAGTATGTTCAGTTTCAATTTCCTGTGGATATTTATCGACGTCTACCAGATGTCGACGATCGCCAATGTGGATCACTCCGGCCGCTTCGCTGCGCTTATGCCGGGGGCCCAGGGCCTTGGACAAATCCTTGGGCCGAATATTGCCGCGTCTATTCTCGCGGCGGGGCTCGGCTACCGAGGCGTCTTTATCATGTGTGCCATTGCGTCATTGCTCGGCATGCTGATCTACCTGTTCATGTACCTGCGACTGCGCAAGACGATCCCGGCGCTGGCCGACGCATCCTAACTTACGCGCGGTCCGTCCAGAATCGCTTGCTTGGTCAGGGCGACAATGAGATCGACTTCTTTCTCGCTGATATCGAACACCGGCGTGTAACGCAGCGAGTGTGCGCCGCCGTGAATCACGGCCAGCCCGATCTTGCGCAGATAGTCTTCCGTGCTGTCGGTGCCATAAACCTTGAAGTGCTCGTCGAGCTCACAGCTTACGAGCAAGCCGGTACCCTGCACCTTTGTAACCGCACCGTCGTTACCTTCCATCAATCCCGCGAGTCCCGCGACGAGTTGTTCGCCGCGTTTGCGAATATTCTCTCGCAGCTTCGGCGTGATCGAATTCAGCACGGCCACGGCAATATCCAGGCTGCGCGGATTAGTCGTCATGGTGTTGCCGTAAAGGCCCCGTTGGTAGGTATCCGCCGCCTTCCTGGAAAGCACGAGAACAGACAATGGAAACTGGCCGGCGTTGAGTGCCTTTGAATAAGACTCCATGTCCGGTTCATCCAGGGTTTCGAAACCCGGGTAGTCGATGACCGACAGGACGCCGTGCGCGCGGATACCGGCCTGGATGGAATCCACAACAAACATCGTGTCGTGCTCACGAGTCAGCTCACGAGCACGCTGGTAAAACTCCGGCGTGATCGCCTCTCCGGGGTTCCCCTCGCCCATCACAGGCTCCATGAGAAAAGCCTCGATATAGACGTTATCGAGATCCGCTGCCGCAAACACGGCTTCCAACGCCTTGATGTCATTTGGCTCGACCGTCAGCAGGTAGTCGGTATCCTGGAATGACGCGAGGTGAGCAGCGTAGTTGCGCATCGTCGAGTCGGAGTAGCGGGCTGGACGATCGGTGCGGCCATGGAAGCTGCCCGTGAGGGTCAGGCCACAGACCCGCCGCCCTTCATAACGACCACCCGGGTCGGTCAGGTTTTTCGTTTGGATATCCGAGATACGCATGGCAACCGACATCGCCTCGGAACCGCTGTTCATGCAGAGGAAACTTTCGTACGGAAAACCACCCGGCCGGGCGTGGCCAATCTCTTTTTTGAGAGACTCGACAAAGTCGAGCTTGTTCACGCTCGCCGTCATGATGTTCGCCATGACATGTGGCTGGTTCATGGCGTCCAGGACCTGCTGCGGGGCATGCCCGAAACCCAGCATACCGTAACCGCCAACGTCGTAGACGACCGCACCCTTGAGGGTGACAATCCAGGGCCCCGCGCCGCCGACGGCGACATAGGGATTTACAGCATCCTTGGCGTAGAAGTTCGTCAGCCCGGCGTGTGCCTCCCGAACCTGTGACGTCTCGTCCAGGGCCAGGTAGTCCGGCCGCGTGTCCTGCAACGCCTGGAAACGCGCATAGCCGCGGTCAATAGCGAGTGCAAGGTCCTCACGGTCGGCGAGGAAACCGAGGATGACTTCATCGGTCAGTCCACGCGTAATCGCAGGACCGCCAAAATCCCGCATTTCGTGCAGGCAGGCAAGTTTGGGCTCGAAAGCCTGGGAGTCGGCCAGTTGGGGCATTGGAGGCACTTCCGTAATCAGAGCTGAATCGTCAATTATATCGAGAGTAGCGGGGATAATTCGATAGAATATTGCTTCCTTTTTCGTGGTAGTTCCCGTGCGATTCATCGATTCTCATACCGAAGGCGAACCGACGCGCGTCATCATTGCAGGTGGCCCGGACCTCGGCTCGGGTAGCATGCAGCAGCGTATCGAGCGTTTTGCCAGGGATTTCGACCCTGTTCGCAGAGCTATCAACCTCGAACCGCGCGGCTCGGATGCGCTGGTCGGCGCCCTGCTCGTCGAGCCAACGCGCGACGATTGCGCCGCCGGCATCCTGTTTTTCAATAACACCGGTTATCTCGGCATGTGCGGCCACGGCACCATTGGCACAGCCGTTACGCTGGCTTACTTGGGTAAAATCGGCCCCGGAGTTTCGAAATTCGAGACCCCGGTAGGGGTCGTTTCCATTGATCTCATCGATGCGAATACGGTGACCGTCAGAAACGTGGCCAGCTATCGCCACCGCAGTGACGTGACGGTCGACGTGCCGGACTATGGCACCGTCACCGGGGATATTGCCTGGGGAGGCAACTGGTTCTTCCTTGCCAAGGGCACGCCCTGCCCAATCAACCTCGGGAACGAGCGCGCACTCACCGACGCAGCTCTGAAGATTCAGCAGGCGCTGCGCGACCAGGGCATCAGCGGGCGCGACGGCGGCGAAATTGACCACATCGAGTTCTTCTCGGAAGCGCTGTCACACGATGCAAACAGCCGTAACTTCGTACTGTGTCCGGGCGGCGCCTATGACCGCTCACCCTGTGGTACGGGCACGAGCGCGAAGATCGCGTGTCTTGCCGACGCGGGTGCCCTCGCGCCGGATACCGACTGGATCCAGGAAAGCGTGATTGGCAGCCGCTTCATTGCGCGGTATTCGCTCAACGACCAGGGTGAGATCATTCCGAGCATCACGGGACGCGCCTTCATTTGCTCAGAAGGCTCTTTGATTCAACAACCCGGCGATCCGTTCGCAGAAGGCATCAGCTAGTGGCAAACAGCACAGCCATCATTGTCGGTGCGGGCCACATTGGCATTGCCTGTGCGCACTATTTACGAAAAGACGGTTACGACGTGACGGTCATCGACCGATCGACTGTTGGCGGCGCCTGCTCACACGCGAACTGCGGGTTCCTGGTGCCGAGTCATGTACTCCCGCTGACCGCACCCGAGGCGGTCTTGACCGGCATGAAGTCGGTTTTCCAGCCCAAAGCCGCGTTTCGCGTGAAGCCGCAGCTGCGCGCCGAACTTTACCGCTGGATGTTCGAATTCGGGCGGCGCTGCACGAAGCGACAGATGCTGAAAGCGGGCAATGTTCTGGAAGAAATTCTCAATGCGTCGATGGTCGAATACAAACAACTGTTCAGCGATCCGGCGATGAACTGCGAGTGGCAGGACAAGGGCATGCTGTTCGTCTTCCGGAATGACGATGACCTGGAAGATTTCGGTCGAACCGACGCGATGCTGACCGACGAATTCGGACTCGCTGCTCGCTACATGGATGGTGATGAACTGGTCCAATTCGAGCCAGCACTCCTCGAGGACCTTGCTGGCGCTTACTACTATGAAGATGACAGTCACCTGCGGCCGGATCGGCTGAATAGCGTTTGGTCGGAGCTACTTGGAAAAGACGGGGTCAATTTTGTTGAACAGTGCGGCGTCGATGCGGTGGAAACGCTGGAAGGCCAGGTAACCGGCCTGATCACGTCACAGGGAAAGATGACGGCTGACCATTACGTGTTTGCCGCCGGCGCGTGGTCAAGCCAGTTTGCAGATTCGCTCGGGTGCAGGATTCCCGTCGAGCCCGGCAAGGGCTACTCGGTGACCATGACGCGACCCGAGATCATGCCGACCCACCCAATGTTGCTTCCCGAAAAGCATGTCGGCGTTACGCCATTCGAAAACGGATACCGAATCGCGTCGATGATGGAATTTGCGGGTTTCGACGATTCGATTCCGCGCGCACGGATCCAACAGCTCAAAGATGCGGCTGTACCCTATCTGAAGACCCCGGAGGGGCCGGTTGAGCAAGACACCTGGTACGGCTGGCGCCCCATGACCTGGGACAGCCTGCCTATCATCGGACGCGTGCCGCGCCTGTCGAATGCGCTGCTGGCAACGGGACACAACATGCTGGGACTGAGCCTGGCCCCGATGACGGGCAAGGCGATCGCCGACCTGATCGCCGAACGCGCAAGCGACCTGCCCCTCGACGCCCTGTCACCGACGCGATTCTCTTAACCGCTTACTGTTTGGACGCCCGTAGGCAGGCACCACGAAGTGACTGCAGAAATTCATCGTTG
>JAHEGH010000122.1 GCA_024639825.1 Gammaproteobacteria bacterium | reverse complement strand
ATCGACGAGCCCCGGGATGATATCCGGCAGGATGGCAACCGGTTCCTGCTCCTGTGCCGCCTCGGCAATTGCCTCCGTGAGCCTAGTCTTTCCGACCTCAAGAGTGAGGCTGCGCGCCTGATAATGCTGGCGGGTTGTCGGTCTCAGGTCTTCATTGATGCCCGCCCACGCCCACCATGAGGCTGAACTACAGTGGCAAATACCTGTCGATCGTCAGTACTGGATTGCAAGAGGAAAATTGTTCATCTACTCAAAAAAAAACGACCAATTCGAGCGTAATTGACCTCCAATCAGCATTTTTTGAGTTATGCTTGTCCGTCCTGTCTTCAGCCGAAAAAGACACTGATTCAGTTAGAATCAATGCATGAATACAGGTCGTTTGTCCCAATAAAACCAAAACAGGCAAACCAAAATGTCCAGACAACTTACCTTTCGATTGATTTGCCTCTTTCTGGCAATCCATCCAGCGGTGTCCGTCGCCCAAGACTCCGTGATTTCAGATGCTGCGAATGCAGATACCGCAGTACGTGAGCGCTATCGCGGCATCGACCAGGACGTTCAGAATCTAAGGAAAGAATTCCTGAAACTGAGTCAGGACGTCACCCAGCTAGAGGAGACGCTGCTGTTTCCTGCTAATTCGCAGACGGCGTTCTTCGTTGCACTCGATGTCGGTGACTATTTCACACTCGATTCGATCAACCTGAAAATCAATGGCAAGGTCGTCGCAAGCTATCTGTACAAATCCCGCGAACTCGACGCGCTGCAGCGAGGCGGCGTGCATCGCCTGCATATGGCCAACCTCGCAGCGGGCGATCACGAACTGGTGACGGAATTTATCGGCAAAGGCGCGAATGCGCGCGACTACCGCCGTAAATCCACGCTGCGGTTCAAAAAGGATAGCGACGCCAAGTATGTGACGCTAGAGATCACCGACCGCATGCAAAACCAGCAGCCGCATGTCGTGATCAAGGACTGGGAGTGATCGTTGTCACTCCGGTTCTTCTACCGTTTTGTGTTGTTCATGGCACTGATCGCTGCCGGGCAACCTGCCAGGGCAGCTAGCGACAATCCCGTTCCCGTGAGTGTCACGGACCCTCGTTTGGGGGAAGTCCTGTTCCATTACTACCAGGACGACTATTTCCCGGCGATCGTGCGACTGCGAGCAGCGCGCCAGCAGGGACAGCTCGACATCGAAGAGGCTAGGTCAGAGCTTCTGCTTGGCAACATGTTGCTGGCCGACGGTCAACATCTCGAGGCGGCGAACATTTTTGAGCGCCTCTCGACAGATAACGCGGATCGTGAAACCCGGGACCGCGCCTGGTTGTCGCTGGCGAAAACCTGGCATCGGCTCGGTGACCTCGATAAGGCACAAGAGGCCTTGCATCATATGAGCGAGAACCTGCCCGACGATCTCAGCCACGAGGCGAGATCGGTGCAGGCGCAGATTTTCATCGATACCGGCCAGTACGATCGGACGATCAACCTGTTGCAGGTATCGGACGACTCATCCCTATGGACGAGCTACTCCCGGTACAACCTGAGCGTAGCGCTGCTACGCGCAGGTCGGGTCGATACCGCTGTGCAGAATCTCGATGTAATCGGCAACGTTGAGCCGATCAACGCGGAGCTGAGCTCGCTACGGGACAGAGCAAACCTGGCATTGGGCTACCTGCAATTGCGGGAAGAACAGCCACAGTCCGCCAGGATTGCGCTGCAGCGCATCCGGCTCGAGGGGCCGTTTTCGAACAAAGCGCTCCTCGGCCTCGGCTGGGCCGACGCCCGGCTCGGAAACTACGAGAGTGCACTCGAGAACTGGGTAAGGCTGCGTGACCGCGATTTGCCCGATCCGGCGGTGCTCGAAGCCATGCTTGCCGTTCCTTATGCACTGACCAATCTGGGTTCGATCGCCCAGGCTGCGGGCGATTACCGTAGCGCAATCGACACGTTCGAGGAGGAAACAGACCGCATTGATCGGATGATCGGCTTGCTGGAATCGGACGAGCAGTTCGATCAGTTCCTGTCTGAAGGTCGTCTCGACAGTACCGGCTCGCGCTGGCAGTTTGCAACATCGACGCAAATGCGCGAGGCGCGCTACATGGTCGAGGCCCTGGCGACGCACGAATTCCATGACGGGCTGAGGAACTATCAGAACTTGAGCGCTCTGGAAAACAGTCTCGAAACCTGGCAGCGGGACGTCAACGTCTTCGCCAGCTTGCTCGAGTCCCGGAAAGTTGCCTATGAGCGATTATTGCCGCGTATCGAAAGCATGCCGGCACAGGCTGATTTCAACGACGTTCTATCCAGGCAGCGGCGACTCGCCGGAATACTCGATAATGTCGAGAAGTTCAACGACTGGCTGGCCCTCGCAAACGAGCGCGAATTCGATTCATGGCGCAAAATCTCGAGTGCCGCATCCTCACCGGCGCTGAGGGCCAATGATCCTGCAATCGAACAGCTGAGAGAGAGGATTCGATGGCTCAAAGGCGTGTTGCAATGGGAGCTCGAACGCAATGCCGAGGAGCGGTTGCTCCGGTCTGTTCGCGAATTACGCGAGGTTGGCGAGTTACTGACCGAGGCTCAGCAAAGGCAAGAACGGATCGATCACACCACGCGCGTGTTACCCGCCCGGTTTGAGGAACTCGGCGAACAGATGGACGAGCTGGCGCAGCGTATTGGGGCAATGAGAGCGCGTGTCGCCGAAACAACGCGTGCACAGCGGTCATTCCTGCAGTCAATCGCTGTCGATGATTTGCTGGCCCAGAAAGCGCGCCTGAATAGTTACACGTTACAGGCGCGGCTCGCCCTCGTCGCGATCTATGAATTGCCCGAAAGCAGTGGCGGTGGAGGCTATTGACCGTGCGCCGCTCGTTCTGTCTCCTCATCGCCTCGTTGCAGATGGCATTCCCGGCCAATGCCGGGCAGGTCGGCGAGCGCGACGAGGCCGGAAGCCCGGATGGCCAGTCGGCAGAGACGCCGCCCGGCGACCGAGTCACCGAGGCGACCGACCTGGCACGGGAAAATTATCGGAAAATCCTGGACCTCACGTCGAATGATCCGGCGTTACAGGTCGAGATACTGCACCGGCTCGCCGATCTCGAGCTTGATGCCGCGGAAGCCTCACAGTTCGATGCGGACGTCGAGACACTCGATCTTTCGGGATTCGACACGGCGGCCACCCTCTATCAGCAATTGCTCGAGACCTACCCGAATTATCAGCACAACGACGCGGTTCTTTACCAGCTGGCGCGCGCAATCGAGTTCAGCGGCCGCAGCGATGATGCACTCGACGTACTCGATGACCTCGTCGATCGATACCCCGATACGTCGATCATCGACGAAGTGCAGTTTCGCCGCGGCGAAATGTTGTTCCTTCGTCAGGACTTCAACCAGGCAGAACAGGCCTATCAGGATGTGGTGAATTATGGCGAGCGATCGCCATTCTACGAACAGGCCTTGTACAAGTTGGGCTGGTCACAATTCAAGCTCTCCCGGTACGAGGACAGCCAGGGCCCGTTTTTCGAATTGCTGGACCGCAAACTGGGCGATGTCGCAATCGTTGACGGCGACCACCCCCTGACGGAACTGAGTCCGCCGGAACAGGAACTTATCCGCGATACGATTCAGGTGCTCAGTATCGGGTTTTCGTACCTGGACGGGCCAGACAGTATCGACGACAGCCTGGAGCAGCGTGGGCACCCTGCATACAGCCACCTCATCTACGCCGGCCTGGGAGATCTGTACCTCGAGAAGGAACGCTTCGTCGATGCCGCTCTGACCTACGAAGCGTTCGTCGATCAGAATCCCGCGCATGCGGCGGCGCCACGCATGCATGCCGAGAGTGTCGATGCCTACGAGCGCGGTGGCTTCCCGAGTCTCGTTATCGAAAGCAAGAAGTCTTTCGTCGAGCGCTTTGGGGCGGACGGTGTCAGCCGGATGCCTGGAACGCGAGACCCCAATGGTGTTCTGGATGCACAAGTGAAGACCAGTATGGCCGAGATTGCCAGATACCATCACGCCGAGGCGCAGCAGGGCGGCGACCTGCGTGATTACAGGGAAGCCGAACGCTACTACCGCCGGTATCTCGAGGAATTCCCGAATGAGCCGGACACGGCCAGCATCAATTTTTTGCTGGCCGAAGTGCTGTTCGAAATGGAAGACTTTGCTGAGGCCACGGACGAATATGAGCGCACCGCCTATGCGTACCCGGATCACAACCGGTCAGCAGAGGCAGGCTATGCAGCACTCCTCTCTTACCAGGCGCACGAGCATTCTTTGCGCGGCACTGAGAAAGCAAACTGGCACCAGCGATATCTGGACGCCAGCCTGACATTCGCCGAATCCTTTCCCGACCATCCGCAGTGGGGCAGGGTCATGACCACGGTCGCGGAGGACTTCTTCGCTTTGGATGAATTTGATCGTGCCATCGAGAATGCTCAGGTCGTCCTCGCGAAGCAACCGCCGATCGAAACGGATCTGGCGCGCACAGCCTGGATTGTCATCGCGCACTCAGCATTCGAACTCGGAAAATTTGCAATGGCCGAGGACGCCTATTACCAGTCGCAAGCTGTTACAGAACCGAGTGACCGGCAGGAACCACTGAATGTCAACGAGCGAATTGCGTCGTCAATCTACAAGCAAGGTGAGCAGGCACGCGATTCGGGTGATCTCGAGATCGCAGTCACACACTTTCGACGCGTCAAGCAGGCCGTTCCGAATTCCAGCATTGCGGATGTCGCCGAATACGATGCGGCGGCGGCATTGATCAATCTCCTCGCCTGGGACCGCGCTGCGGATGTGCTCGAAGCGTTCCGTAGAGATTACCCGGACAGTGAATACGCCGCCGACGCCTCTCAAAAACTCGCCGTCAGCTACATGAACGCGGGCCGCGGCATCGAAGCGGCACAGGAATTCGAGCGCATATCGCTCGCCGACACCAGCTCCGAGGACGTCCGACGTGAAGCGCTGTGGAAGGCCGCCGACCTCTACGATGTGGCTGGCGCATCGAGCGAAGAGCAACGCGTCCTCAAGGACATGATTGCGCGCTATCCGGACCCGCTGTCCGAGTCAATCGAAGCCAGGGTCCGGCTCCTGGAGATCTTCCGGTCCCGTGGAGATCAGGCGGCCGTCAATACTGCACTCCAAGATCTGGTCCTTGCCGATTCGAACGCGGGCGAACAGCGTTCGGATCGCTCCAGGTACCTCGCGGCGACCGCTTTGCTCGAATTGGCCGAACCGGAGATTCGCAGGTTTTCAGCAGTCAGGTTAACTCAGCCGCTCACCGATAGCGTGAAGCAGAAGCGAGACCTGATGGAAAACGTGATTGACGCGTACACGCGCGCTGCGGAATACGGTGTTGCCGAAGTGACGACGGAGGCGACATTCCGGCTTGGCGAAACCTTCGAAGGATTCAGTGCCGCTCTGAGAGACTCGGAGCGGCCCGCGGAAATGGATATTGCGGCACTCGAGCAGTACGAACTGTTACTCGAAGAGCAGGTTTACCCCTTTGAAGAACGGGCGATCGAACTTTACAAAGCCAATGCCGACCGTGCGGCGAGTGGCATTTATGATGAATGGGTCAAAATGAGTTTCGAGCGGCTCGCCAGCCTGTTGCCCGGCCGATACGCGAAATCGGAGCGCAGCGAAGACGTCATAAGGACGCCGTTTTGAGCCAATCTGGGCGCGGCGGCTGTCAGGAGAACCATGCTTGAGCACCCGGCTGCCGACGTCGCGGATCGACAAGGCGAATCGCAGGTGATGGATCAGATCGATCTCGAACGTACCGTAATTACAGGTAACCAGGGGCTGCCGAAAGTCATCTACATCGTGCCGTGGCGAGCGTCGGATCCGGGCGATTTGCCCGGTCCGCCTGTTCGCAGTTTGCTCCAGGAAGCGCCGGCGCCACTGGATCGTGACGAGTTCGAGCGGCAGGTTGAGTCTTTCGAAGTCCTCTGCGGGACGAGAGAGTGAATATGCGCTGGCGGTCCCCGACCGCACTGTGACCCGGATTGCCGAATTACGATTCTCTCAGCGAAGCGCGGAAAGACGGGTTGGACTGCGAGCTTTAGATGGATATAGGCGGCCCAATTGCGATACGCTAGAGAGGCGGCGAAACTTAGAGGCTGGTGAACGGTGCGATGAAGATACTTGCGACTCAACTGATATTTTTTACGATCGCCTCGTTTTCGGCGACGCTGGCGTACGCACAGAACGGAACCTGGTACGTTTCGCCAGCGATCGTGTACACGGACGACGATCCCGACCG
>JAHEGH010000049.1 GCA_024639825.1 Gammaproteobacteria bacterium | reverse complement strand
CCCCCCTCTTGCCCGCGCCATTGGTCTGGCCAGGCGGGCATTCACACGCCAATATAGACTGCACGCCTACACCCTGCAAACGCGCTCTCGCTTTATCAGCTCCAGGCATGCAGCGGCAAGAGCCAACTGATCACTCGCGCCCGGTCAGAGTCCTGTAATGTGCGGTCAGGTTTTCGAACGCTGCATCGCTTGTAAATGATTCGAGGAGCCGCTCGCGGGCCCTGGCTGCCCTGCGTCGTGCTTCATCACGATCGCCGTGAATCGTCTCCAGACGGTCACAGATGTCTTCAGCCGACAGGTGTTCGAGAAAATACGAGGCGTCTTCGGACAGGATGTCCTCGAGGAACCCGTGACGCGTCGAAACAACCACCATACCCATCATCATCGCTTCGTTGACAGTATTCGTATGACCTTCACCGCTGTGGCGCGTCGGCATGCAGAAGACGTCGTTCCTGGCGAAAAGCTTCAGAACGTCTCGGTGTTCCATGCGACCCATGCGCTTTACTGATAGCGCCAGACCCTTCGAAATCTTGTCATCGAGATACCGCGTGAAGTCCTCGTCTTCGTGCCCGGCGAGCGTCAGCTCGACCGGCACACCCTGCTTCACCGCCAGTTCGCAGCCTTCAACAAGTTCGAACACGCCTTTGCCTTCATAGCAGTAGCCGACGAATAGCACGCGCACCAGCTCCGTCATCAGCTTCGGCTGAATTTCTCCGGGGATCTCCTGGCTGAGCACGAAATTGGGTGCGTAATGCGACTTGATCCCGAGTTCGTCCTGCAGAAAACGCACATAGACCCTTCCCTCGCACAACACAACACGTGCATGCCGAAGAATGAACAGCGCCATCCGTCTTTCCCAGGGCCTGCACGATCCCAGCCATTGGATAAACGCACCGGCCTTGATCTCGTATAGCACCGGCCGCCGCCATAGAAGGCAAACCAGCATAACGGCAAACTCCCGATAAATGGCGGTCCTGTACTGGGCAACAATGTGAACACCGTCTGCCGACGGTGCCTGGCGGAATACCGCGGCCGTATCGGTGATCAGCCGCGTGACGAAGGACAGTGGCCCGGCTTTTGCCTTGCGCACGGAATGAAAGCAAGGCACCTGCTCGAATTCTTCGGATTCGTAAGCGGTCAGATACTGCGCCATGTTTCGCGCCATACCTCCCGCACCACCGCCGAAGAAGGCGTTCTCGACATTAATCTCCGGGCCATTAAGTAGAATTTTCTTTTTCGTCATCAGATTCTGATCAAGCTGGCAATGCCATTTGCGTCCGAGTCTCTCGTCAGCGAGCACACCGGAGAAACAAACACATCACAGCAAGCAAACCAGGAACAAGAGACGTTGTTCCTAACCATGCCGCGCTGGCCGCCGCCGGAGAACCCGCTCGTTAATCCGATTTCGGGCTCGTTCAGCAGGATCGTCTTTTTTCTCATAAGGAATCAGTAGCCATTGTCGCGTCTGTGGTCATGGAGGGTCATTCCGCCTGCAAATTTCTAGAGCGCAAATCGCAGGTAGAGATAACAGACGGCAAGCAACCCGAGAATGAAGCAGGTCCAGGCGATCACCTGTTCCGTTCGTACCTTGAGCACGTCTATCGCGTATGCGACCTGGATCATCGCGAGCGGCAGGTATTGCGTCTTGTGGCGAAGGTCGATAGAGACCATTGCAATGCCCGCCAGGAATAAAAGAGAGATGAATGTGAGCAGGTTTGCATCCAGGTTGTTCCTGCTGCGCCACATGCCGAACAGCCATAGCGGAAACAGGAAATACCAGATGATCGCCCCGCTGCCGCGAACGATGTCCAACAGGTTCGTGCCGACCATGGGCGGAACGGGAATTATGGCGGTATAGGGAAACCGGAGAAGGATGTTGAAGGGAAACGGTGCACCGATGACATAGCGCATACCCAGCGATTCCTGCGACTCGATCCTCGTGAATACCTCCATGGCTCTTTCGGTATACGTAAGGTACATTTTTAGCTTCGGACCATCCAGGTCGACGATGGACAAGACCTGAATAACCAGTGCGGCCACGACCAGCAGGGATGCGGCTTTTGCCAGGCCCGACTGACGCACGAAGATATAAAGTGCAAACCCGGCGAGAGGCACTGCAGCAGAGAGATCGCGGATAAAGAAGATTGCGAGCAAGGTTGCAGTAAGCAATATGGCGTTCGCCGTCCTGTCGTAAGGCGCCGATGGTTTCGCCGCCTGAAGAAAGAACAGCACCGACATGGCGACCAGGTAGGCGATGATGATATCGCGCAGCAGAAGCGCCGAGTAAAATGTGAAGATCGGAAACGTTGCCGTCAGCAGCGCAGCGATTGTGGCGATACGCTTGTTCTCGTAGACCAGTTCGGCGATACGGAAAACAGTGACCGGCAGCAGTGCGCCTGCCGCAGCGTTCAGGAGCCGCGGGGAAACCGAGCTGATATCGCCGAATATCGCGCTGAAGTAGTTGCAGACCGCAAGTATCATCGGATATCCATAGAACTTCACGCCGAGTGGTAATTCCGCTTGGTGACCCCTCAGCCAGGCGTCGGCGATACTGGTTCCGTAGCGATAGAAGCGCGCATCGTCAGGCACTACGCCTTCCGGCGCATCAAGAAACGGGCCTCCCGTTATCTTGGTGAGGACTTCGGCAAACGCCAGAATCATCAGCACGTTGACTGAGTACACCACGAGATAGATGGATACTCCGCGGAACTGGCCCAGCGAGGGGCCAGCGGTCATTGCAGCAACCGCGACGCCGGTTATCAGACATACGAGGTAGATTGCGAGGAACGACAGTTCGCCGGCAAGAATCGAGTAGACCATGGAGGCCATCGCGGCGAAGACCACGACCGCGGCACCCGCGATGCGACGCCAGGACCCCACATTGGACTTTTCGGCGATCAGCATTACCGACAATCGGGAAGGGGGGGGATATTCTGAACGTGTTCGGGTAATCGCATCTTTTTAACCGTCAGGCAACGTAGGAGCCCGGCACCTCCCCCATGGCACCGAGCGGACACACGATGGGTCGGGTAAGTGCCACGCGCGTTGGCGCAGGCGGCCCGGACATTTGCATCCCGACGACGATTTCCGTTCCGGCAACGGGCTTGAATACGACCATCCGGCCCTCGAATCCGCCGGAAGCCTTCACCCTGCTGGCATGACTAAGCCGCAGATCGCCCGTCCGAACGCTGAGTTCGAAGGCAGCGGCCTCACGGTCTCGCCGGACTTCCAGGTAAGCGACCCATAGCTTGCCCGCCCAGAACGCGTCGTATGCGGATTCGGGAATCCGGAACCCGATGACGTCGCTGCCCGCCGCAGCAACCCCCTCCATGACATAGACAGGACGCCCCATGCGCCGGGATTCGGACCTCGATATTTTCAGAGGGCGCCCCACGTTTTCGAGCACCGCGTAATTCTCCGGGTCGAACCCGAGATCCTCGTGCGCGTCGAATCGAGGCGCATGCTGGGGATGGATATAGATCGATTTCATGGCCTCTACGTCGGTCCCGGACATCCTTTCGTCATTCAGGCCCTCGATTTCGAAATAACTGTCACTGCCTCCGTTTCTCGGAAGCCCTGCGACGAAACTGTTTCCGAGCGTGACGTTCGCCGCCCTGTAGAGCCCCGGACGATGCTTGGTCTTGACGAAAGCCGCCGTCGATGGATACGGCCAGTGCACGTCGTTCGACGATTCCGAAAAGCCGTCGACAGAAATCAGATACACGCTCGCATCAAACGGACCGGCCTTCGGCGGCAGGAAGATGTTCCCGTACACACCGATCGACTTGCTGGGTTCACGGGAACTGATCTCCGGCGAGATCCAGCCATTCACGATTATGTCCGCACGAATCGTGCGCTTTTCGCCTTTCAGGAACCGGTAGCCCTGGCCTCCGTTCATCTCGAAGTGGTTGCCGCTTATCCAAACGCACCGACCAACGTCCAGCAGGATTCCACCGCGCTCGCAATCTTCGAATACGGTCCCTGATATGTTCACCGACTGGCACCCTCTGACGTGCAGGCCCATTCCCTTGCTTAGGACAAAGACGCAGCCCCAGATCGTAAGGTTATTCGTGCTGTTGTCGGAGAAAAGCCCGTCGCGGCAACCGGCAAATACGCAATTCTCGATGCGCGTTACCCATCCGTTTTTCAGCATGACCGCCGCGACACCGTGCTTGTCCAGAAATCCTGTGGCGCTCGAGAATCGGCATCCCCGGAGGACGAGGTAGTTGAACTCTCTGAGATCCATGATGCAATGCGCCTTGCCTCCCGCATCGAACCATATGTCCGACGCTGTCCAGCCGTTTTTTCTTACACCGTCGCCCTGCACCATGCTTTTGCCAGACCAGTTGTCACCGACAGTGATCTTGGTATTGCGAATTCCAAAGGCACCACCCTCACCGGTCATCACGATGGTTTTGGGGGCGTCGCCGCGAACCTTGAGCGGTGAAGAAATCATGTAGTCGCCGGCAGGCAAGTACACCGGGAAGGAAAAGTTCGCCGCCTGGGCCGCATTGATTCCGGCCTGGATGGCCTCGGTGTCGTCGCTCCTGCCGCCGCCGGTCGCTCCATATCGCTTTACGTTTCCGGGCGCATACTCTCTATGCGCCACCGCAACTCCTGCGATCTTCTCCGGCTCGGTGATGTCCACAGGCCCCTCGACCCCGGCGTCCTGCATGGGGGCCGCCAGGCTTTGCTCCGTGGCGGCATACGTAAGGACCGATGCCGGCAAGAGAAAATTCGCTTTCATGAATTTGCGTCGCATTTCATCCATCGTGTTCCATCCCTTACTGCGCAGCTATCGCCTTGAGGCGGGCGGGCAGTTCGTTGATTCTGTCAATGCAAACCTCGTACCGATCCGGCTGAACGTATCCGGCTTCAGCAATTTCACGTACTTTACGCGCCAGGAAGTCGGGCCGCAGGTCCTCGATATCGGTGTAATAATCCTCGATTCCAATCATCTCGCAGAAGCCCCTGACCTTTCCATCCCAGCCAATTGCGACGAGTGGACGACGGAAACTCTTTGCAAGCACGCCCGCGTGCATTCGTGTCGAAACGACAACGTCGAGGCTTGCAATAGTCTGGCACAGTTGTCCCAGCGTACCGGGCGATGGCGCCAGGCGGAGTTCAATTTCCAGTGATCGAAGTTCGGACGAGGAGAGGAGACTCCTGGCCGCGTCATAATCGCCGCCGTGACCCGTTGTAAAAAGAAGAATCTGACGCCATTCGCCGGCCTGTCGCTTGTCGACTGCACGGATGAACTCTGCCAGCCTTGCCAGGTAGCTCCTGTGCGCTGCCTGTCGGAGCCTGGGGTGTCGCAGCGGCCCGATCACGTTGATACCCAGGGTACCCGTTCGGGCTGTCACATCGATACCGAGAACCGACGAAGTCAGGAGAGCCGAGTCCGGATATACCTCGGTGTTATATCGGCCGATCGCTGACAGATCCTCACGCGATCGCTCGTCCCTCAAGGCAATATAAGAGCAGTAATCGAGGAACTCCTGTAACCAGCGTCGCCCGGGTTTACTGAACCGGCTCCCCACGCTTACGCCAGCACAGGCGGAGGGTATGCCCGCACGGCGAGCCGCTCTGGAGAATTCCACAAGGCCCAACGGAAAACTCCAGTTCACGTCCTGCAGCAGAGCGCCTCCGCCAAAGAGCACCATGTCAAAGTCGCGCAGGATCCTCGTCCACTCATTTGCATTTATTACCGCAGCCCGCTTCTTGGTCGCGAACACCGCCCACTTCTGGGCGAACCCGGGTAAGTGATTCACCAATTCGATAAGCCCGGCTCTTATTCGTGAAAATTGGGCCGCACGAACATCCGTATCGGCCGCCGGCTCGGCAGTCGCACTCATACCGGCCTCGTCGGCCAACTCGACGAACCGGTACCGACTCAGGTCCCATCCTGTCACCGAGAAACCATTACACTCGAGCAGGTGCTTCAGGGTAATGAAAATTGCCTGATCACCAAGATTCGAACTCAATGACTCACCGACAAGCAATACCTTCATTGAGGCGTGTTCCGCTCGATTCCCGACGTTGCAAGTGCACAGGTCTGCGCTCCGAACTGTGCCATGAAATACTCCGTCAATACGTTAGCGAATGCCACTATCATCAGAACATTCACCGAACAAACAACGAGAATCAAAGACAGTGCCTGGGCCTGACCCAATTCAGCGCCCGCAGTCCTCAAAGCCAGCGTCGAGCCGACAACAAGGCATACGATATGGATCGCGAGAAAAGATAATTCCGCGGCCACAACGGCGTAGCCAAGACTCGTCAGCGCCGGGGCAGGAATGACCAGCTCTCCGACCCGACGCAGGGCCGACTGTGGCGTAGAATTAATGACCAGGGCTGTCATGTCCCGGAAAACATCAGGTCTGCGGTCCTCCGAGCCATCGTGTTGAGTGAAAACTCGCGACGCACTCGAGCGAGTGCGCCTGCTTCAAGCCTGGAACGGAATTCGCTATCCCACACGAACTGCAGTAACAGTTCGCTAACACGATCCACATCCAGTGGATCAACCAGGAATCCGGAAATACCGTCTTCCACTGACTCCGGGATCCCGGCTGTATCTCCTGCTATTACAGCGCGGCCACATGCATTTGCTTCGAGATAGACAAGCCCGAAACTATCGAACGGATATCGGGATGGCTGCGCAAACACATCGCATGCCCGGTAACAGGAGCCCATCCGCTCAGAATCAAGCCTCCCCATGAACCGAACACGATCGGCAACGCCTTCCGACGTCGCCAGCGCCTCGAGTCCCGGCCTCGCGGGACCATCACCGGCGATTACCAGGAGCAAATTCGGCTCCTTCCTCGCTGCAATGGCGAAGGCGCGCAGGAGCACGTCCTGTCCTTTTTCATCGATCAACCTGGACGCAGAAAACACGACATTCTTGCCCGCGTTGATTCCGAGGCTGGCCTTCGCATCGTTTCGACTGAGAGCGAGTAATCGCTCATCAAATTCGACGCCGTGGTGAACAACGCTGCACCGGTGCTCCAACTCCGGGAGCAAGCTGACTATTTGCGATCGAATCCAATCGCTTACAGCAATACATCCGCTGAGACTATTGAACAGTTTACGCATTCGGGCCGGAGCCCCCGCCAACCGCAAGGGCAACGTACTCTTTCCGAAATAATTGTCCGCTTCAGAACCGTGAAACACCGTCCAAGCCGGCAAGTCCGGCAGCCGCAGAAAAAACGCGCTACTCTTCTGTGCGCCCGAATCGGCAATGATCAGAGCCGAGAAATCTCGTTGGCCCACCAGTCGCCGCAAGGCTCTGGCCATCACGACAAGATATAGTTTGGGAGTGAAGCCTATCCGCTTTACCGCAATTCCGTTGCTCTCGAGCAGGACCTTGTCTATCTGAGCCTGGTTCTCGACTTGCTCTTTTCGACCTATCGTCAGCACCGTTACGTCATACCCAATTTCCGACAGTCCAACAGCCAGGTTACGCGCATAGGTCGCGGCTCCACCCAGGTGCGGTGGGAACTCAATTGAAAAGATTAGAACGGACCTCCCAACCCGCTGCTCTGCCCTGTCAGCTTGCATACGGTCCCGAAATGTCGTTCATTGATCCCAGTGGACACATTATCGGCCGCGAGAATGCAACCTTCGATGCCGCCGACGAGTTCAGGGGGCTGATTCCGGCCCTGAATCCGCGGCCTGCGACCGGTTTGAAGATGACTGTTCGTGGTATGAAACCACGGCCAGAAACAACTCTGCCACCGCTTCGGTACAGTTTATCGCCGCAAGTGACGGTACCCTCGAAAACCGGTGAGTCCTGCATCGCCTGAACCTCGAGATAGACCATCCAGATATTACCCGACCAGAACTCCTCGTACGCACTCTTTGGAATCGTCACACCCAACACAATGCTGGTTCCACCTGAAAAGCACTGCGCACGGTACACCGGATGGCCCATGCGTCGCGCGTCGGACCTGGATATTTTCAGCGGCTTATTTGAGTCGACCTGAACCTCGTAGTTCGAAGGATCAACGCCGAAGTCCTCGTATGCGTTCAGTCGTGGCGCATTGCGAGGGTGAATATAAGTGCTTTTCGCGAGCTCGACGTCGTGGGTATTGGTCCGCTGATCATCCAGGGCCTCGATGTCAAAGTACGCATCGCACCCTCCATGACTGGACGAACCTGCTACCAAACTTTCACCCAGGGATAGTCCACTCGCTTTGTAGACACCAACCCGGTTTTTCGTCTTGTTGAATGCCGCCGGCTGCGGATATGGCCAATACACGACATTTGCCGCCTCGATAAAGCCGTCAACAGCAATCAGGTATATGCTGGAGTCCAGGTTTCCTTCTTTCGGCGGTAAGAAATAGTTGCCGAATACGCCGATACGTTTGCAGGGGTCTTTGGATCTGATTTCGGTAGAATCCCACCCGTTTGCGATGATGTCCGCCCGAATAGTGCGCTTGTCGCCCTTCTGGTATGTATAGCCTTTCTTACCGTTCATCTCAAAATAGTTGCCGCTGAGCCAGACGCTACGACACACATCCAGAAGGATTCCTGCTTTCTCATTATCTTCGCATGCCGATGAAGTTACCAGTCTCGTGGCGTACTCTGCCTCGCCGTTCGAGTCGGTGACCGAGTTCGACCGCGAACAGCCGTATCCGGTTATCCGGTTCCGGAGACTCAAGAACTACACGGCCAACGCGCTTTTCCGGGTCATGACGTTTGCTCGCTTGATGATAAAGGAGGATTTCGACCTCGTCCTTATTGCAAATTATTCGGCAGGGTTCCTGGGTATTCTGGGCAAGCTGCTGTTTAGGACGCCTTATGTGATCATCGGTCACGGCAGCGAGTTTCTCGAACAATCCCGCGTGCGGATGCAGTTGCTGAAAGCGGTGTAAAGAAATTGCCGCATCGTGCTTCTCAACAGCGAATATACGAGGATCTCCTCTACGTTATCGTCGGATCCGGAGGTCACCGGCCGCACATCGAACGGAAAATCGAAGACCTGGGTCTGCTCGCAAATGTGAAGCTGGCGGGGTTCGTGGCGAGCGAGGAGCTGCCGGACTACTATGCCGCTTGTGACGTATTCGTGCTCAACAGTTCCGGCGCAGCCTTCCCATTAGTCGTTGAATGAGTACCCGAACAACTCGATCTCCTCGCGGTATACATTTTCCACGATGCGGCGCGTGGCTTCGTCGTAAAAAGCTCGAAAATCGGGGCTGGCGCTGGTTCCGAGAACGTGGGGAAGCGTGGTTTCCGGGAGTCCGATAGTCTCGGCGACAACCTGAAAATCAGACTCGAGGTTTTCGAACCTGCCGATGAAATCCGTGGCAATTTGACCCCTCGTGTCCTTCAGCCAGAAGGTCTGCGGCTTCAAGTGCTTGCGACCCACGAAACGACGAACGAACTGCTCGAACGCTATCGGTGCATTCAGTCCGTAGTACCTCGATATTGCCGGGTCACGCGCGACGTTCCGGTACCAGGAATAAACTCGTGCCCACGGGTTCCTGACAAACGTAAATTTGAAATATTCCCGGTACTGGCCCGCTGAGACGCGCGCCAGGTTGGCGAGATTCACTTCCCGCCCCAGACTGTGCTTGAGTTTGCGTAGTGGATGCTTACACCTGAAGATCAACGCATCGGCATTGTCTGGAGAGAACTCGAACGGCCACGCAAAGAAAGGTCGCTGGATCATCCGGATCGTCCTGTGATCCTGCATTCCTATCCCCTCGTGCGTGTCATGATGACCAAAGACACGCTCGATGCTTGTCCCCGCGCATTTTGGGATGTGGATAAAAATGCATTTGTAAGTGTGCGATATCATCGCGGTTCCCTCAGGCTGGCAAGCCCGGGCAGGTTCGCCTGGACGAAGCTCCTGTCCTCATTCCGTAGCAGAACGAACCATACAATTGTGAAGTAGACCAGCACCGACGCCAGCGTCGACGTCACCAGCAGTAACCAGCTGCGGATATCCAGGGCGATGCCCACCAGCTCACCTATCACCAGCGCCAACGCCGTAGAAGCAGCTGCCACGACTACGGGCTGCAGAAATCGTCCCGGCGGTCGTTCGAGAATACTTGCGCCGTATACCACGGTGAATACGCAGTTCTTCGACGTGAGCATCAATGCACCTGACGCGGCGATTCCATAGACCCCCCATCCCAAGCCCCATGCCAGCAGGATGGAGAGCCCTATATGTGCAATTCCGAGCGCCAGGGTCACAATTGCCGGGACTCTTACGCGATTCGCCGCTTGCTGAATGAAGAACAGCGGTCTGCATGCCAGGTTGACCGCCAGATGCATCGTACACAGCCACACGAGCCATTCGAGGCTTGCGAATTCGGGACCCAGCCACAAGGAAAGAAACTCGCTCGACCAGGCGCAGACCAGTCCCACCGGACATGCGACAAGAATGCCGACGAGCTTCATGCTCCTGAGCGCCAGGACTTCGAGGCCGTCCATATCACCTTTGGCGAAACGGGAGAAAAACAGCGGCGCGACTATTCGAACGAGCAGGGTCGCAGCAGACCTGAGCGCGACGGCGATCTGCAAAATAGCCCCGAATTGCCCTGCGGCGACAATGCCCACAATCAGATTCGCGGTGATCAGGTCGACGTTGAGAAACAACAGCGCGCCCGTCGAGTTGACCGTAACCCAAGCGCTCATCGTAAAAAGTTCCGATAAGCGCGACGAACGAACCCATGACGGCGATAACGTCAAATAGGGAGCCAGCATCCGCCAGGTCACGATCGAAGCAGCTCCGGCGGCCACACTGCCGGCAAGAATTGCATACCCGACCAGGTGAACGTCGGGAGCAAGCAGATTCATGAGCAACACCAGGACCAGGAGTTTGGCCCCCAATTCCACAGCCTGGCAGAGAAAAATGAGATCAAGCCGATTCTGAGCGAAAGCCGGAACGGTGAGGATATTGCGTAGGAATGTAATGACGAACGCGCCGGCAATCAGCAGCACGAACGAAGAAGCGCTGTTTGCATAGCGGTCGGGAACATTCACGAATGTCGAAACATGCTCCGCGAAATACCAGAGCAGCGGCAGGAGCAGCAAGACCCCGCCAAGTCCACCGAAAAATGCCGTATTGAAGGTTTCGTTGGCACAGGAAAACTTCCTGCGGACAATGTCGAGCGTCAGGAAACGGCTGATCGAAGAATTAACGGATCCTGCTACGAGACTGACGTAAGCGGTTACAGACAGGCCGAGAACGACGAGGCCGTAACCGTCTATGCCCAATTTTCCAATCAGGAAGGGTACGAGCCAAAGCGCGAATACCGCATTTGCGACAAAAAAGGAAAAACTCGCCAGCGTGTTTCGGCCGACCTGTGTCCGCTCTCCGATAGTCACGGCATCCACATCGAGGTCGGCCGCGCATCATTCGACATGCGAATCATGGCCGCCTTCGTCGATGGCTGCCCGCAGCGCATGCGCACATGGCTCAATCACCTGCGACTGCGTCGTTCCTATCGCCATAACGAACGACTACGTACACCATCGCCAGCAGAACTCCCAGGACACCTGCCAGTAATGTCAATAACGCACGCTTCGGCCGCACCTTTTTATCCGGAGCCACGGCAGGATCGAGGACCCGAAACGCATATTCCTTCTGCGTATTCACGACCATGGCTGTGCGCTGCTCTTTCTCTATCAGCTGGTACAGGGTCAGGCGCATTCCCGCAACCTCGACGCTTTCCAATTCCTCGTTGAGGTATTCGAGGTTCTTCGTGCTCGTCTCAATTGCCTTGGATCGAAGATAGTGATTCAGAAGTTCGATGATCTGGTTCGCCCACAGCGCCGCCACTTCCGGGTCGTACCATTCGATCGAGACCCTGACCAAACCCGTGTTCGGTTCCTTGGTTACCTGGAAAATTTTGCGCGTGAATAGTCGATATGCGTCCCACAGATTCGGTTGTTCGTCGGGGTCCGCGGCGATCCATTGCTCTTTCGATGCGTCCCATTCTTTCGAAAAAAGTACCGGCATCAGATCTTGTTCGCGAATAAATCGCCAAATGAAGTCACGCGATCGCAGTACTGCCAGATTCTGGTCAGTATCCGCGGACGCGGGCAGTGAAATGCCCGCGAGACCCGCCAGCCCTTCGAGGCCGCCGAGCTGAATACCGGTATTTTGCTCGTTTTCCGCCGGCGCGATCAGCGCCTCGCCAAGATAAATGTCAGGCAGTAGAAGTGACACGGCAGCAGCCACGACAGCAAAGCCAAAGAAAGCTCCCAGCACCAGTGGAAAATGTCGTAGTGTCAGCCGAATGACGTCGGCAAGACTCATGCCCGCACCATTCTCGTTGCGGCTTTTCATGCTCGGCGCTCGTTCGCTGAATCGCTGGATGTCATGGCGAAACCGGCCCGCTACCTGTCGAATGACGCAATAGCCGCGACGGCAATTGCGCCCTGGTAAATTATCTGGGTCACATTGGTCCAGAACGTCAGCGGTCTGATTCTGTCTGTCTCCAGAGGAACGACGATCGTATCGCCGGGCCGTATCTCGGCCGATGCCCGTCGCCCAAACCACCTGGACCTGTTACCGGTCACAACGGCACCACTGGCGCGAACCACATAAACCAGCTTCTTGTCCGCCCTGCGTGTCATCCCGCCACTCATTTCAATGTAGTCATCCCGCGTGACACCGGGTTGGTAGAGGTGGGATGTATTCTGCTGTGTCTCGCCTATGACGGTAACTTCCTGCGCCTGTTTTGGAACGAGCAGCCGGTCCCCGTCTCGCAATTCGACATCAATGAGCTTGTCGCTACTGGATCGCGCTGCAAGCTGTTCGAGATCGATAACCAACCGTCCGACCGCTTCTGTCTGGCGCAGTTGCTCCAGAAGAACCTGTCCGGTTTCCAGGGCCTCACCACCGGTTGTCTCCAGGGTTTCCAGTGACAGTTGCGTGAGGTCTGCTTCCATGCGTCGTGCAAGTGCATCGATCTGTTCCTGTTCGCGCTCGCGAAGAGACTCACGAAGGAATATCGCGCCCTCCGGGAAAGCGGCACCGGTGAGGCCTCCGGCTCGCTCGAGAACCTGCCGCAACGTCTCACCTCGCCGGATCCTGTACTCGCCGGGAAATTGCACCTCCCCGTCAAGGAAAACGCTCCAAAGCATGTCCCATTGGGGCAGCGCACTGATTCTCAGATTGTCATGTTCCGCCAGGAGCAGGTCTGATGACTCGTCACCCCTTAAGACAGCATCCAGGTCGATGTCGATCACTTCGCTGCTGCGGTACTCATCATCGACGACTCTGTAACGCGCAAGTTCAGCGCGCAGCGTATAGGCTTCCTCCGCCAGGTATCCACCTGCCCGCAGCAAATCACTCACACGCATCCCGGGCTCGAGCGGGTAGACGCCGGGAGCCTTGACACTCCCTGAAACACTGACTTCCTGGTACGGTTCGCCCACGCGCGACTGCAACTGCAGCTCTTCCAGCAGAGGCTGGATCACGCGCTGGCGACTGTACGCGAGACTGAACACATGGACAGTATCGCGCGGCCGCAACAATATGTTCTCGCTGGAGTTCGGATAAGCCCAGGCAGTGGCCAGGTTTGCAGACCTGACCTCGACATAATTTTGATCACTCTCTCTGCGAATCAGTATGTAGCCGGTATCCGCCCCGGACATCATGATTTCGGCTGAGGGCAAGAGATCTGACAGGCGCATGCCTTCTCTAAGCTGATATGCCCCCGGCCGATATACGTGACCGACCAACGTTACGGAGCGTTCGAGTTTCGGCAAAACTTCGGGAACGAACAGCGTATCTCCGTCACGCATCGACATTGACTTTCCATCGAGCCTGTCGACATCCAGGGAAACTACGACGCGACGATTATCGTCATCGATGCGTTCGATACGTGCGGCGCCGGGGTATGCGGCAGACTTTAGCCCACCCGCCACTTGTATGACATCGCCCACGTTGGAATCGCCAGCCAGCTCGTAGATAGCGGGTCTTCGAACGGCGCCGCTGATGCCGACTGTAGGCCCGATCGGGGGCACGAATATTACGTCTCCCGGTTGCAGGCGTTTGTCCCCGGAGGTGTCCCCTTGGAGGAGCAGGTCGTACAGGTCCAGCCTCGCAGCGACCCTCCCCTCACGCTTGAGCTGAATGTCCCTCAGGGACCCGATTTCACTTATGCCCCCGCTGTAATACAACGCACTGCTGATCGTCGAAAGGCTGCTGACGACATACGAACCCGGGCGATTGACATCTCCGAGGATGAAAACCCTGATCGTGCGCAGCTCGCCCATCGTAACGCTCGCCTGCGTACCGATCAGCATTTGCTGCACACGCGCGTTGAGATCTTTGCGAAACTCCGAGAATGGCAGACCTGCTACCGTGATCGGACCCAACTCCGGCAGATTCAGAATACCGTCTCGGGAAACCTCGAATTCATAGATTCCGTTGACATTTCCGAATAACTGCACACGAATACTGTCGCCTGGTCCAAGCACGTAATCGGGCGGCACAGGACCGCTCACCACCGCTTGAAAACGCTCCGATTCGGCACTCTCGAAAATGTCGTAACCAAATGGCTCGAGCACATCCGCCGCCGCGGACTCCACGTCAAGTATTGAGGCTTCAATATCGAAGACCTTCAGAGCCGGTTCTGCGGTCAGACGCTGCGTAATCGCTTCTTCCGTCAATCCCAGCAAAGAGATCGTGGGCAGGCCAGGAAGTACTAAAACGCCGGATTCGTCAAGTTCGAAGTAGTTGGTGCCGCTGATCTCCTGGAGCGCCGGATCGTTGTTCAGCTCCGCCTGTTCCGTCCGCGAGAGATCTTCGCGCGGTGTCAGACTGATGACGATCCTGCTGCCTCCCTCTGCTTCCGGCTCCTCTTCGACCTGATCTTCTTCATAAACTGGCGTCACCGACTGCGGCATGGTCGGCATCTCTTCCAGATCGGCAGACTCGGATTCCTCCGCCGCACGCTGCCGATTCAGCTGTTCAAGCGCATCCAGCGCCTGCTGGCGCTGGCCGGGCGGCAACTGATCCAGCATTGCCTGTTGCTGCGGCGTCAGTGTTATCGCCTGTGCGAAGCCGACATCAGCGAGCAGAAGTAATGCCGCACATACCAAAAAATGGCGCGGCATTCGAAGCAATTTTGACATTATGAGCATCGGGATATTCACCGTTATTGGACTTCACACATGTCGCGGCATACGAATCCGGCCAATTCCGGATTATCCGGGTCCTTCGCGTTAGCCTTGATTATGTACAAGCAGAACGATGCGCTCCGCCTATGACCGGCGGATTGTACCAATCCTGGCTCGAAAGAGCAGGACAAGGCATTCCGTAGTATGGGTGCTCGCGACTTCATTCCCCTGTGCGTTGCAAGGCCCTCGACACCTAACGGGAGCTCCAGCGAAGGAAGCCTGTCACCTCGGACTGGCTTTCACCACTAAGCTCGTCATCGAGTTGGCTGTAGCCAATGCCGATATAAAAACGCCCGAAACGCGTGCCGCGCGTGTGCGTCAACAAGGCATCCCAGCTTTCCTGCGGCGTTGGTGATAACGAGTGAGCCCTGTCGGGCAAACCAATGATGTTGATCTCCATATAACGCAACGAGGCGTTCCACGTATTGTCCCCAGAATCTACGATCGTCGTACCGATCGAGTATGAACGGCCATCACCGTCGATCGAATGCCCCATGACGCGCTTGTTGTAGCGGTAGCCGGTTCTGTATAGAGGGTGGTTGTACGCAACATTCGGTATCTTATCGCCGAAGCCGAAGCCGCCCTCTCGACTTATTGTTTCGGCAACTTCAACGTGGGTACGGTGCGCAAACCCACCTATCGATCCCCAATGTTCCGCTCCGATCAAGCGCAGGAAGGAACCGAGAGGCACTCCCTGGGGCCGCCCGTCTTCCGCTGTCCACTGCATATACAGGGCAACAGGAATGTCGCGCGGTAACGACCAGCGAATATCGTACCCGGCAAGCTGATTGCCGGGCTCATCCTCGGGTGTCGTATTCTGTCCTTTGTTGTCATCGCCTTTAAGCAAGTCGAAGAACGTGCTGAGGTCACACGGCCTGCCTTCCCCGCACCACATCGCAGTACGATTTACATTGATCTCCAGCCCGGGTAATGGCCGCACACCGAATCGAAATCCCCATAGCAGGGTGTCTTTCGTCTCGCGCTCGTCATCCAGGCGTTCCATGAAGGTGGTCAGAGTCCAGGGGCCCAGCCAACTCAACCATTTCGTTTCGAACGGCGTGCTGAGGTTCCGTTGCAGGGTAACTCCCGGTCTGGGTCGAGCATTGCTCGACAAAATCAAGCTGCCATCATTGCTCGGACCCCACCAGCGTTGCTGCCACCCGGCCGTGACTATCCAGTTGCCGAGTACCATGCCTGCGTAGGTGTCGTCGGGTCGGAATTCCTCGCCATCGACAGGGTCGTTCGCAAACGCGGCAGACAGGTTTACGGTGAAGCGGTTGCCGGTCCAGGAAAACGCAACGCCCGCCTCGGCCTCTTCGCGCGGCGTGTCTTCGAACGTGCGAATGGCACGCGGCTCGGCCGCCGCGCTGGCCCAACCCGTCAGGTACCATTCGTCCGTATCGAGCTCCCATTGCGCACGCTCTCTTATTCTGGCGATTGCTCTGCTGATCTCCACAGACCGTTGAAGTGCAGTCGTGTGACTCAATTGTTCAAGAACAGCTGCCCACGGGATCGGCCAGGTATTCATCGGCATGTCGATGACGCCTTCGTCGACCAAGAGCCGGATATCGTGGCGCAGCAGCAGGTCGCCGGGACGCGCGAGCGGGTCCGCGTGCACAGGCAGCACGACACACGTGAGCAATAGCAGCACGAACGGGGCAACACGTAATCGAATAACCATCCTGAATCAGCGCAGCTTTCCGACCTTCGCAACCAGGGCGGCCGTCGACGCATTTTTTCCCTTGTAGCCCGCCCCCTTCGCAACCGGCTCGACCAGCCTCGTCGCGAGCTTCTTGCCGAGTTCCACGCCCCACTGGTCGAAGGAGTCGATGCCCCAGATTACGCCCTCGACGAACACCTTGTGCTCGTAGAGCGCAATGAGCTGACCGAGCGCCTCCGGCGTCAATTCCGGGAACAGGATCGTGCTCGACGGGTTGTTGCCCTCGTGCACCCGGTGCGGCTCGAGGCCTTCCTCGTCGAAACCGTCCATGAGCGCTTCCGATTGTGCCAGGCACTGCGCCAGCGCAAGGTCCTGTTGCTCCTGGCTCGCGCCCGACGAGCGTACCGGCGCGATGAAATCGATCGGGATAAGCCGCGTACCCTGGTGCAGCAGCTGGTAGAACGAGTGCTGCGCGTTGTTGCCCGCCTCGCCCCAGATGACCATACCGGTGTCGCACTTGACGGGCTTGCCGTCCGTGCGCACGCGCTTGCCGTTCGACTCCATCTGCAGCTGCTGCAGGTAGGCCGGGAATCGGTCGAGACGGTTGTCGTACGGCAATATCGCCTGGCTCCCGGCGCCGAAGAAGTTGTTGTACCAGATAGCGATCAACGCCATCAGCACCGGCATATTCTCGTCCAGCGGCGAATTGCGGAAGTGCAGGTCCATGACCCGGCCGCCGTTCAGGAGCCGCCGGAACGTGTCCATGCCGACCACCAGCGCGAGCGACAGACCGACTGCGGACCACAGGGAGTAACGGCCGCCCACCCAGTCCCAGAACCCGAAGCGGAACTCCGGGCGGATGCCGAACTCGTCCATCGCCTCGTGATTGGTCGAGGCCGCGACGAAGTGATCCCCCACCGCCGCATGGCCGAGATGATCGGCAACCCAGGCCCGCGCCGCGTTCGCGTTGGTCATCGTTTCGATGGTAGTGAACGTCTTCGAGCAGACGACGAACAGCGTCGACTCGGCACTGAGTTCCTGCGTCAGGTCCGCGAACTGCGTGCCGTCGATATTCGACACGCTGTGAAAGCGCATCTTCTCGTGCCAGTACGGCCTGAGCGCCCGCGCCGCCATGACCGGCCCCAGGTCCGAGCCGCCGATACCGATGTTGACCACGTCGGTGAAGCGCTTGCCGGTGTGCCCCCGGATCTTCTTCGCCTGCACGCGCTCGACGAAGTCCTCGATGTTATTGAGCGTTTCCCAGACCTCGAGCACGCCATCGACGTCCAGCGCGACCTTGTCCGACATCTTGGCGCGCAACGCTGCGTGCAGGACGGAACGATCCTCGGTGACGTTGATTTTCTCGCCCGTGAACATGGCCTCGATCGCGGCCGGTACCTGCGCTTCTTTTGCGAGCCTCACCAGCAATTTCCGCGTCGTCGCATTGACGTGGTTCTTCGAGTAGTCGAGCGTCAGATCGCCGGCCGTCAGCGTGAACCGGTCGGCGCGCTCTTTGTCACGGGCAAACAGTGACACCAGGTCTTTCGTGCGCATCGAATCGCTGTAGTGTTTTTTCAGCGCCCGCCAGGCGACGAGGTCCGTCGGGTAGCGGGCGGAGAGCTTTCGATGCGCAAAGTCCACGGTCAGCCGCCGGCCTTCAGGTCGTCCTTGTAAAACTCGCGATACCAGTCGACGAATTTCTTCACACCGGTCTCGACCGGCGTTGACGGCTGGTAGCCGACGTCGGCAGCGAGGGCTTCCGTGTCCGCCCAGGTGTCGGGCACGTCGCCATCCTGCATGGGCAGCAGGTTTTTCTCTGCGCTTTTTCCGAGACACTCTTCGAGCACTTCGATATAGCGCATGAGCTCCACGGGCTGCTGGTTGCCGATGTTGTAGAGGCGATACGGTGCGCGGCTCGTGCCCGGGTCGGGATTCGCCGGATCCCAGTCGGGGTTCGGCTCCGCGGTGTGATCCATGGTGCGAATCACGCCCTCGACGATATCGTCGATGTAGGTGAAGTCGCGCCGGTGATTACCGTAGTTGAATACGTCGATGGGCTTCCCGGCAATGATGTTCTTCGTAAACAGGAACAGCGCCATGTCCGGCCGGCCCCACGGACCGTATACCGTGAAGAAGCGGAGCCCTGTTGTGGGCAGCCCGTAAAGGTTCGCGTACGTATGCGCCATGAGCTCGTTGGCTTTCTTGGTCGCCCCGTAGAGCGCCAGCGGATGATCGACGTTCTGGTGGATCGAGAACGGCATCGATGTGTTGGCACCGTAGACCGAGCTCGACGACGCGTAAACGAGATGCTCGACCTCGTGGTGTCGGCAACCCTCGAGAATGTGCAGCGTACCGACGATATTGCTGTCGATATAGGAATGCGGGTTCTCGATCGAGTAACGCACGCCGGCCTGCGCCGCGAGATGGACGACCTTGTCGAACTTGTGCTGCTCGAACTGCGCCTCCATGGCCGGCCGGTCCTCGAGGCTGATCCGCTCCATGCGGAAGTTGTCGTACGGCGCCAGCAAAGCGGCACGCGCTTCCTTGAGCGAGACGTCGTAGTAGTCGTTGAAATTGTCGAGGCCCACCACCGTCTCGCCGCGATCGAGCAGCTGTTTGGCGGTGTGGAAGCCGATGAAACCGGCCGCCCCGGTCACCAGGACCTTCATGATGCTTCTCCGAAGCCGTTACAGGCGATCGTCCGCCGCACCCTGCGGCAGCACGTACTTGATATCGTAAACGAGCGATGTCGGCTTGCCAAAGCGGCGGATTCCGTCGGCCCCCAGCGCCTGGAACTGGTGATGACCGACGGCAATGAGAACAGCATCATAGGCGCCTTCCCCGGGCTCCGCCACCAGGCCGATGCCGTACTCGGCCTTCGCCTCCTCCGCGTTCACCCAGGGATCGTGTACGTCCACCGCCGTTCCGTAGCTACTGAGTTCCGAGATTATGTCTACAACGCGGGTGTTCCTGAGATCCGGGCAGTTTTCCTTGAACGTGAGACCGAGCACCAGCACACGCGCCGATTTCGGGCTGATATCGGCGGCAATCATCCGCTTGACAAGCTGCGAGGCAACGTATTGCCCCATGTTGTCATTGATGCGCCGTCCCGCGAGGATCATCTGCGGGTGGTAGCCCAGCTGCTCGGCCTTGTAGGTCAGGTAATACGGGTCAACGCCGATGCAGTGGCCGCCGACGAGACCCGGACGGAACGGCAGGAAGTTCCACTTGGTGCCGGCGGCGATCAGCACCTCTTCGGTGTCGATATCCATGCGCTCGAAGATCATCGCGAGTTCGTTGACGAGCGCGATGTTGACGTCGCGCTGCGTGTTTTCGATGACCTTGGCCGCCTCGGCCACCTTGATGCTCGACGCTTTGTGTGTGCCCGCGGTAACGACCGTGCCATATACGGAGTCAATGAACTCGGCCGCCTCCGGCGTCGAGCCCGACGTCACCTTCAGGATCGTCGCAAAACGGTGCTCCTTGTCGCCCGGGTTGATGCGCTCGGGGCTGTAGCCGACGAAGAAATCCTCGTTCAGTTTCAGGCCTGAGCCCTGCTCGAGATACGGTACGCAAAACTCTTCCGTCGCACCCGGATACACCGTCGATTCGTAGACGACGATATCGCCCTTCTTCAATACGCCGGACAGCGCCTCGCTCGCGAGCCGCAACGGGGTCAGCACGGGACGCTTGCTTCCGCTGATAGGGGTCGGCACCGTGACGATGTAGAAATTACAGTCAGCCAGCTCGGCGGCATCGCTCGTGTAGCTGAGCTGCTCCGCAGCCGCCAGCTCCTCCGGTGAAACCTCCCGGGTCGAGTCGGCACCGCCCTCCAGTTCCGCGATACGAGTCTCGTTGACGTCGAACCCGAGCGTCGGAAACAGCCGGCCGAACTCGACCGCGAGCGGCAGCCCGACGTAACCGAGGCCGATCACGCCGATGCGTAACCTGTCGATGTCGAAAGTCAACTGAGCCCTATCACAGGTACCACAGCGCCGCGAGGCCCGTGATGCTCATCGTAATCGTGTACGGCAGCGCCATGATCACCATGCGGCCGTAGGACAGCCGGATGAGCGGTGCCAGCGCCGAGGTCAGCAGGAACAGGAACGCCGCCTGGCCGTTCGGGGTCGCGACACTCGGGATGTTGGTGCCCGTGTTGATCGCGACAGCCAGCGCGTCGAACTGCTCGCGCGTAAGCTGGCCCGCCTCGTAGATCTCGGCGACCTCGGTGATATAGACCGTCGCCACGAAGACATTGTCGCTGATCATGGACAGTACGCCGTTGGCGATATAAAACAGCGCCGCCTGGGTCTTGCCGTCATGGTCCATGACCCAGTGAATGACCGGAGAGAACAGGCCCTGGTTGTCGATGACCGCGACGATCGCGAAGAACACGACGAGCAGGGCGGTGAATGGCAACGCCTCTTCGAAGGCGTGGCCGATGCGGTGCTCTTCGGTGATGCCGTTAAATGCGGTGGCGAGCACGATGACGAGCAGGCCAACGACGCCGGGCTCCGCCAGGTGCAGGCCCAGGGCGAAGATCAGGATGACCGCCACGACAGCCTGCACGACGATCGCCATGCTCTCGGCGTGCGTGCGTTTCTCGGACATCTCGTGGTCGTATTCCTCGAGGACCTCGCGAACCTTGGGGCCGAGCGCGGCACCGTAGCCGAACAGCTTGAACTTCTCGAGCAGTGCGCAGGTGATCAACCCGACCACGAGTACCGGCATCGAGATGTGCGCCATCCTTTTGAAGAACTCGACAAACTCCCAGTCCATCACCTCCGCGATCAGGAGGTTCTGTGGCTCGCCGACCAGCGTCGTCACGCCGCCGAGCGCCGTGCCCACGGCGCCGTGCATCATGAGGCTCCTCAGGAATGCGCGGAACTGGTCGAGGTCCTCGCGGTGTAACTCGACCACCTCGGCATCGGTGGTCGGATCGTGGTCCATGTCCAGGCGCTTGCCCGAGGCGACCTTGTGATACACCCCGTAGAAGCCGGCCGCGACCGTGATGATGACCGCGGTTACCGTGAGCGCATCGAGGAAGGCCGAGAGAAACGCCGCGGTGAACGAGAACATCAGTGACAGCAGCAACTTCGACTTCACGCCCAGCAGGATCTTGGTGAACGTGAACAACAGGAACTCGCGCAGGAAGTAGATGCCTGCCACCATGAACATCAACAGCATGATGACCGGGAAGTTCACCTCGGCCTCGTGGAACACCATCTCGGGCGTCGCGAGACCGAGGATGATGGCTTCGATCGCGAGCAGTCCACCCGGCTGCAGCGGGTAGCATTTCAGCGCCATGGCCAGCGTAAAGATAAACTGGATGACGAATACCCAGCCGGCGAGAAACGGGTCGATCATTACGATGAATGGATTCACGACCAGGAACCCGATGATCGTGAGCTTGTACCAGCTCGGCGAATTCCCGAGGAAGTTCTCGCGGAAGGCATCCGCAAACGAATGGGCCATGATTATTCCTGTTGTAGTGGCCGGGTGATTCTAGACGTTTCCGGCCTTATTTTGCAGCCTGACG
>JAHEGH010000121.1 GCA_024639825.1 Gammaproteobacteria bacterium | reverse complement strand
TAATTGTAAACGTTTACTCTGCAGGCTGTGTTTCCTGATGCGAGCTGCTTTTGACCGGTCGTCTGAACGATACTGATCCGCAAGAAGACGACGACCTGCCTGACGTCTCAATCAAGGTGGTGGCCGAAATCGCAGGCGTCTCGATCGCGACCGTTTCGCGTTGCATTAACAATCCCGAGAAAGTCAGTGAGCAAACCCGCCTCAAGGTTCAGCAGGCGATCCTCGAAACCGGCTATTCACCGAATACGCTCGCGCAAAGTTTCAGGCGCGGTCGTACCAACCTGATCATGGTTGTGCTGCCGTCTATCGGCGATCCGTTTTTCACCGCCGTCATGCACGGTATTCGAGCTGCCGCGAAAGAGAAGGGCTACTCGATTCTCATTGAGGAAACCCAGCACAACACCATGACAGCCGATGAAATCGGCGCCCTGCTCGTCTCCCGGCAAACCGACGGCATTATCCTGCTTGCCAGTATGTCGCCGTTCGGCACAAAGATACTCTCGGCGCAGAGTCGGCGCCGCCTGCCGATCGTCGTCGGTTGCGAGAAAATATCTTCCGACCTGGCAGACTTGCCGAGTGTCCATATCGATAATGTCGCCGCTGCCAAAGATGCAACCAACTATCTCATCGCGCAGGGCCACGAACGTATTGCGATGATTTACGGTCAGGAGTCGTCGCTATTAACCAGGGACCGCGAATTCGGCTACCGCGATGCGATGAAGACAGCGAACCTGGAGATCCGGGACGGTTGGGTAGCCGCCGGGCAACTTTCGATCTCCGGTGCACGACAAGCGACGCGCGAACTTCTGGGTAACACCGATCGCCCCACGGCCATTTTCTGCGCCAACGATGAAATGGCAATCGGTTGCCTGCATGAAATCAAAGCTGCCGGCCTGACGGTGCCGGGCGACGTGTCGGTCATCGGCTTCGACGATATTCGCTATGCGGAAGTAACTGATCCGCCGTTGACAACCATCGGCCAGCCGGCGGAGGAAATTGGCGAGCGCGTCATGTACAGGCTGTGCAGGCGCATCGAAGAAGGACGAGGAAGCGGCAACAATCAGGCACAGATCGTGCCGCACAAACTCGTGATCAGACAGAGCGTTGCCAAACCTTCTTCCTAGACGCCGGGTACCGCGATATTAGTAGCGGAAGGTATAGCTCAACTTCAGGTTCAGGTCGGTACGGGTGCTGGTAAGCTGATTTTCCAACCCGACGTCAGAACCATGATTCAGCACAAGAATGATCTCCTTCCCTGCTTCAGGGATGTAGCGCAGGCGGCTGTTAAAGGCCGCAACATCCGCTGTGTTGTCGTACTGCATGAGATTGCTCCACGACCAGCGTGAATTAAACGCGATATCCGACCGCACGCTCGCGAGATGTGACGTGAAGCTCCCGCTGGGCAAAGCCACGACGTTCTCGGTGAATCCGACACCCAGGAACAAGTGTGCCGACTGGCGCCACTGCACTTCTACGTGCTTCTCGAGTCGGTCGCCGTTGAAAAAGCCGCCGTCCTCGACAGCAACGACGAAACGCACGGGGCGCTGCATGCCGGTAGTGAGCTCTGCTCTGTAGCGATCGAATTCGTAGTCACCTGCGGGAACGCTAAGCCTGTCGAACAACTCGAAGTCGTCACGAACCGTCTCTTTTTTCCGGGTCCACCGCAGGAATACATAGTCGTCGCGGTTCGAGTACAGGCCGACTGGCTCTATCGCCAGGCTTTCTGACAGCCTGAGATCATTCATGTCCGTCACCAGCGAATAATCGAAGCGGTGGTTGATGGCCCGCCAAAACCCGGTTTCCGGCCGCGTTCGATAACGCATACCTGAACTGTACTGACGGATGCCAGCACGGTTTACGAAACCGAGCGCGGGCCGGAAGTTGTCGTCAATCTGCTGGAGGTCGACGTAGGCCGACAGCTTGTCGCTGGGTATTTCCAGTCGAGTGCCGAAGGCCTGGTCATCGCCATCCAGATCGGAGGAGTCGCTCTGTTGCGCCCAGAACCGACCGGTCATAATTTCGCCGAACGGACCATCGCTGTTGCGATAGAGAAAATCGAGACCGATGACCGAATTCGTTTCATTGGACGTTGGGTCGCCGTGCGTCATGATGAATCCAACGGCCGATTCGTCGAGCACGTTGTACGAGCCACGCGCGACAAACAAATTCCTGGCCGTAACATCGCCGTTCGCCTCCTGGCGAATCGCCAGCGTGCCAATATTGAAATCGCCAATTCGGCCGGTTAGCTTCACGCCGCCATCGATGCCCACGGCCTCGCCGTCTTCGGACAGACCGATACGTCTTGAAAAGAACGGGCGACCGTTGGTGTCGATGTTGCCAAATTCGAAAATCCCGGCGTCCTGCAGGAAGAAGTCGCGCTTCTCGGGAAAAAACAGGGAAAAGCGGTCGAGTGCGACCTGCTGTTCGTCAATTTCGGCGGTGGAGAAATCCGTATTCAGTGTCAGCGTTGCACTGAGCGACGGCGTAATGCGGTAGCGGACATCAAGCGACGGCTCGAAGGCGTTGCTGTCTTCGCTGAGTACGCGATCGCGGCTCTGGCTCAGGTTGACCGACGGTACGACGTCGAGGCCCTTGCCCTGTTCGATTTCGTCGATACCGGTCACTTCGCCACTGTAGGCCGGCCAGTCCTGGCGCTCATGCGAGGTCCACAGGTTGTACTCCTGCTTGCGGACGATGCCACGCCCAAAATTGATTCCCCATGTATGTGAGTCCGGCGCGAAAGAAATGGACTTGAAGGGAATCGCGATTTCCGTCGCCCAGCCTTTATCGTGTACTTGCGATTCGGCCAGCCAGATAGTGGCCCACTCGTCGATAAAGCGAGCGTTGTTTTCTCGCAATGCATCGCGCCGAACGCCGTTGGCGTTCACCTGGAAGAAATAGTCATTTCGCTTGTTGTTGAAGCTGTCGAGCATGACCCAGAAGCGGTCGTCCGAGAAAAACAGCTTTCCCTGAATCATCTGCTTGGCCTGAATGCCATGTGGATCACTGTCCTCCAGGTTGGCCGCGATATAGAGATAGTCGTCGTCGTAGGTGACGCGAACGACGGTATGCTCGGTAGGCTGCGCGCCGTTTGTCGGTGCCGTCTGGTGAAAATCGTCGATGGTCGCCGCATCCTGCCAGACAGCATCATCCAGCTTGCCGTCGATAACAGGTGGTGAATTAGTGCGGTGAATCTCGAACGACTTGCGTGCGCCGTTTACCGTATATGTTGCAGCCGCTTCCGCAGCGAACAACAACATCAAGGCAGCAACCAGGATTCGTTTGGTCAGTGTCATTTCGATCCCCCAAGGACGATGACGTAATGCCCTTTAGAGGAATGGAAGATCGATTTGGTTGCGTCGCTTGCGACGAGTGGTTCTGTTCCTGCGACGAGGCGTGCAGGCTAGATGTGATTGGCCAAACGCTCGAGATTACTCTTGTATTTCCGGCTGAGTTTCAGCTCGGTTGCATCACCCAGCTGCAGGAAATATTCACCATTGCGATGCGGTCGCATGGCCGTCACACGATGGCAGTTAACGATAGCCGAACGATGTACGCGTACGAATATGTCCGGGTCGAGAACGTCCTCAAGATGTTTCATCGTACCGCGCAATACGAATGTGTCGCCTGCTGAGTGCACGCACATGTAATCACCGGCCGCATCGATCCAGTCGATCGCTTCGACATCAACGCATTGCGTCTCTGCACCGTCTCTAATCGCGATTCGCCTGGGATAGGCCTGGTGCTCGCCTGTTGCTGCCTCCAGCGCGGATTCGAGTGTGAGTTCGCGGCCGGTCAGTTCACAGACAAACTTGAGGAGCCGGTTGCGGTGTTCCTCCGCTGCCATCTCACCCGTGTGCTTGCGGGCGCGCTCAATCGCCTCACGCAGGCGATCGTCGTTGATCGGCTTCAACAGGTAGTCGAGCGCGTTCGCATCGAATGCCTTGAGTGCAAACTCGTCGTAGGCCGTGACGAAAATAACCTCGGGCATGTTGCTGCCGGACAGGCGACGCAACACTTCAAAACCGTCCATCCCCGGCATCTGCACGTCGAGGAACATGAGATCAGGCATCTGCTCGCGCACCGCTATCAGCGCCTCACGGCCGTTGCGCGCCTGGCCGCAAATCTCTACATCCGCGTAGTCTTCGAGGCGGATCTCGAGGCCACGCCGGGCCAGCTCCTCGTCGTCAACGATAAGCGCCCTAAGCATCCTTTACCTCGAAGGGAATATTGATGGTGACCGTCAGCCCGCTAGGCTCATTCGGCGCCAATGTGACTGCCTGCGCATCGCCGTACAGGTGCTGCAATCGCTCGCGAGTATTCCTGAGACCCACTCCGCTGGACTTCTCACCGTTGTTGCCATTGCCGAGTCCGGGCCCGGTATCCGATAGCTGCAATGCAAGCGTACCCTGCTGGACACGCGCGGAAATACGCAGCGTACCGCCCTCTTCGCTGGGTGTGATCGCGTACTTGATCGCGTTCTCGATAAGCGGTTGCAGAATCAGGCTCGGCACGAGTCCCTTTGCGGCTTGCTCGTCGATATCCTTTTCAATTATCAGTCGGTCGCCAAATCGAACTTTCTCGATCTTCAGGTAGAGGTCGAGCGCATCAAGTTCCGAGCCCAGGGTGACGCGCTTCATTGGATCGCTTTCGAGCGTGTAACGCAGGAAGTCGCTGAGCCTGCTGACCGCCAGGTTTGCGGTCTTGTTGGAGCCGTCGAGTATCAACGTGGAGATTGCATTAAGCGTATTGAAGAGGAAGTGCGGGTTTAGCTGGTAGCGGAGCATCTTGAGCTGCGCCTGGTGGGCCGCAGCAACCGCTTTGAGGGTCTGCTCGGTCTGCTCCTGCAGTTGCTGGTAGTACTTGATACCGAAGTACAAGCCACTCCAGCAGAGCATGATGTAGAACGAACCGAGCACGCCACCGACATAGTCCATCAGGTGTTCGGGTTGCCAGTCGTTCTTGACCCAGTCGTAGTACAGCACGTTACGCAACCACTGCCAGCCAAATGCGATGACGTAGCACGCAACCAGCGTTGCGGTACCCAGCATCACGACCGACCGTGACCATAGCTTCCGGTAGAGCGTGCGCAGTGGCAACGTGCCGATGAAGCCGCTGACTGCCGACGCCAGGATGACCAGGAAATACGCTTCGGGTTTCTCGTGGGCGAGCGCGCCCAACCAGGCCGCCAGCCCATAGCCGGTCCAGCCCGCTACATTCAGGATCCAGAACAGCCGGCCCCGGTCGCGGAAGAGTTGGTGGAGATTCACCGCTCGATTATAGACCCGACGTAGCGTGCTGCAGCACCCTTCGTCGCGCCTGGGGCACGCTTCGTCGTTCTAGCCGGGCTTCCCGTCAACACGGGGCCGCATGAGCATCGGCAAATAACGCAGCAGGAATTGGGCGAACGCGGCCATCCACACGATACCTGCGAGTACTGTCAGCGTGCGGTGATCCCCTGTTATACCTGCCAGCACCCTGAGCACGGCCGCAAGCTGTAGCAGGAGAAACATAACGAGGTCAGCACGGCTAGCCACCAGTTCGCGACCCGTATGACCGAGCGTACTGCGCATCATCATTGCGATCATCAGGCTTGTGAGTGCGCCCACTGTCAGGGCGTGAATCCAGGTGCCGGGTAATACGATGCCGAGCCCCGCCAGTCCTCTCAGAACCAGCGCCAAAGGTAACCAGGAGTAGGCAACCGGCATCATCCAGAGCAGTGGGCTGTTGCGCGTTACCGAGGGCTGCCAGAGCGCCAGCCTGACGGCGTGTGCGATTGCCGCCAGGAACGCCAAACCCGCCAAAAGCCAGGGATTCAAAGCCATCTCGCCACTGACCAGTGTCGTCGCCGCGAGCAATACAAGCAGGCCAAATGCAGCAACCTCGACAAACGGCTTGTGTATCGGATCGGCACCGGGGACCGCATTCTTTGTGAATGCCGGAATCACCCTTCCCCCGACGAGCGCAAACAGAATCGTGATGACATCGATCACCGCAAACAGCGACGTTCGCGACAACGATGCTGGCAGCTCGCCACCGAGCGCCCGGTGGAAAACGAAGTGCAACACAGCCATGACGGCGATGATGCCGACGACTTTGTAGTTACGCTTGTTGGCACTGCGAAAGATCGGGATTGCAACTGCCACCGCTACAACAGGAAGGAACAGCACATCGAGAATAGCGCCGAGGCTGCCTGTGCCGGAGACAAGCAGCACGCGGGCAACTATCCAGAGCAGGGCGATAGCGCCGAGCAACGCCCCGCTCGGCGTCGGCTGCCCCGTCCAGTTACGAACAGCCGTGAAAAGGAAGCCGGTGATTACGGCCGCACTGAAGCCGAACACCATTTCATGACTGTGCCAGAACACGCCTGGAAGGTACGTGCTGAACTGCGCCATTCCCGTAAAGGACACCAGCCACAGGAGCA
>JAHEGH010000120.1 GCA_024639825.1 Gammaproteobacteria bacterium | reverse complement strand
GACGAGACATTCACGATGGCGCCCTCGCGGCCAGCGTCGGCTGCATAGCGGCAGAACGCCTGGCAGGTGTTGAATGTGCCTTCCAGATTGACCGTCATATTCCGGTCCCAAAGTTTGTGGGTTGTATCGATAATGTTGCCGACCCCGCGGATGCCAGCGCTATTGACGACACCGTCGATGCCCCCGAATTTTTCGATAACTTCGGTGAATAACGCGTCAACCTTTGCTTCGTCGGAGACATCGACGCCGGCGGCCATCGCTCGGTCCGTAGCGACTCCGGCCTGGTCCATTGTCTTCTGAGCAACCGCCTGATCGAGATCCACCACGACAACGTTGGCGCCTTCGTCCAACAATCGATTGGCCGTTGCCTGACCGATGCCCGAACCGCCGCCGGTTACGATGTACGTCTTGCCTTCGAATCTATTCAACGATTGCTGCTCCTGTTCCTGGCTCGCTTCCTGAGTATAGCCGGTCGCATCGCGGTGGATCCGCACGGCCGGATGTCTATGCGCTATACACTTTGTATTCCCCGTGTACAGACCAATTCGTCAGTCGATGCTCGGCTGAGCCAACTTTCGCCCATTTTGGCGCTTAATCACTGACACCTGTAGCGAAGTTATCCCGGCTGCAAAACTTGGCATTGCTATTGCAGATAACACTCCAGGTGCTGTCATTATTTTTTTCTTGCATTGAAGGTTTGAAAAGTCGCATAATATGGGATAAGACAAACACAGTGCAAATTGCCGTTGTTGGATGCAACCGATCCACACCGGTTTGAATTGTCCAGACAGGGGGAAAGTCCATGAGTAAAAGCCATGCAAATTCTGCTGCAGCGCAACACGGTTGCTCTGAACCAGGATGGAGCAGAAACAGATTATTCGGTTCATTAACCGCGGTGACAGCTATTGTCGGTATGGTTGCGTTGCCCGTGCCGGCGACTGCACAAGAAGGCCAGGGAGCTTCGAGGACCCTGGAAGAAATAACGGTTACTGCCACCCGCAGGGAAACGCTCGCATCCGAAACGCCTATTGCGCTGACCGTTATGACGGGATCGGATATTGAGGAAAACGGTCTCGCGGACGCGAAAAAGCTCGGTGAGTACACGCCGAACCTCGGCATTGGTGCGTGGGCAGGCGGTATGCAGATCACGATGCGTGGCATCACCAACTCGGACCCCACCGAGCGTGGCGATCCAGCTGCCGGGTTCCTGATGGACGACGTGTACATACCGCGCCCGAACGGCGTCGAGATTTCGTTCTTCGACCTGAACCGGATCGAGGTGCTCCGCGGTCCGCAGGGTACCCTGTTCGGTAGAAACACGACGGCGGGTGCGATCAACGTGATCACCAATCGTCCTGTATTCGAATCCGAAGGATCCGCCCGACTCGCATTCGGCGATTACTCAACGATCCAGGGAACGCTGGTCTACAATGCACCGATCACCGACAACTTCGCTGTTCGTGCGGGTATCAATTACGACTCTCGCGACAATTACCTGGAAGAGGGTCCCGCCGTAACGACGGATCTGTCGCCCTTCAAGGAAAATTTCGCCTTCCGGCTCCAGGGGCTGATGACCTGGGATACGGGCGAGGTACTGTTGCGTGGCGAGTACGCTTCCATAGGCGGCAACTATGTGGAATATGTACCGTTGAATCACTTCTACCAGGCGTACCCGGCAGCCGGCGAGGATGCAGTGTGGGCCAACAACAATACGAGTGACATTCTCGACGTCAACTATCCGGCCAACTGGGATATGGAGCGTGACAACTCGAACGCCAGTTTTGGTGTCGAGTTGAAGCAAGCGCTGGGAGATTCGTGGGATCTGACCTATATCGGTTCGTACCGCAAGCTGGACAGGGACGAAGACGAGCCGCGACCGGATGATGACGGAGACAGGATCTTCCGCATTACGTGGAACGGAGAATACGAGCAGCAATCGCACGAATTACGATTCTCCACGAGCACGGATCGACTGGATTTCCAGACGGGTCTCTATTACCTCTCGGATGACATCTCGCAGGATCTCAAGCTGACGCTGGCCTCGGGAACAGACGGCAATAATCCGCCCGGGCTGACTATCTGGTGGAATACACCGTTACTCGAAAACGAGTCGTGGGCAGTCTTCGGCGAGGGCACCTTTAGCCTTACCGACACGCTTCGGCTGACGGCCGGCGTGCGTTACACCGATGACACGAAGACACGCAACAATGCGTTCCAGGTCTTTTGTGACGAATACGACTGCATCAACGAAAATACGGCCCGTTCGCCGTATGACGCGGACGGAAGCTGGGACAAGACGACCTGGCGTCTCGGGCTGGATTTCGACGTCGGTGATTCGACCATGGTATACGGCGTCGTCTCGACCGGTTACAAGGCCGGTGGATTCATTGACGGTTGTGAAGTGGGCTTGGGCCCCGGATGCACTTTTTCGGCGGACGCGCTCTATTACGATCCCGAAAACATTACCAACTATGAGCTTGGTGCCAAGGGCTTGTTGTTTGACGGTACCTTCAACTACAACGTGTCCCTGTTCCATTTCAGCTATGACGATATGCAACAGTCGGCGATCCAGAATGATTGCTTTGGTCCTGGCACCACGTCGTGCACGATCACGACCAATGCCGCATCCGCCGAGAACACAGGTATCGAGTTCGAATCCACGTGGCTCCTGACCGACAACGACATGCTCGAGCTTGATGCAACCTGGTCGGATGCAAAATTTGACAACTATGTTGCCCCGGCCCGGGACTTCTCCGGTGCGCCGTTGCCCTATGCGCCCGACTTTACGGCGACCGTGGGATATAAGCACAACTTTGCGCTGAGTAGTGGTGCAGGCATTGAGGCGTCGATACGGTCCTCGTACAACGACGGGTACTGGTTTGTCTCTGCCGGTGACGGCAGCCTGTTTCCGCAGCCGTCTTTCAGTCGAACCAACATCAACCTGACCTATCGCTCATACGATGGCGCGTGGTATGTCATGGCCTTTGCTGACAACCTCGAAGATGAAGTGCAGGTAACCAACATTATCTTTGGTCCGACGCGCCGGGCGGCGTCGCTTACGTCACCGCGAACTTACGGAGTGCGGGCAGGCCTGTCGTTCTAGCACAGTGAATGGGTCGGCGGCGCTGCGATTTGCAGCGCCGCCACATCCCCCAGACCTGTTCCAGCTTGTTGCGCGGGCGTTCTAGATTGCGCTCGCTCGGACGTGGGATGGATATCTTCGAGCGAATGTTAACCTGCCTTAAACTCTGCGGATGGTATCAATGACGCCGCCCGGCTCGTCACTTCTGATGGTGGGACTGCTTTCCGAGTCCCACCACAGAGGCCTCCAGGCAAGGCCCGACGGATACCGGAAGGAAATCTGTCAGGATCGACACTAACGACTGACCAGCAGACGAAACTGCAAACTTGGCGACGAAGATTCCTATCTCAGGGCTTCGATCAGCTCGGGCAGCGCGTCGAACAGGTCCGCCACGAGGCCGATGTCGGCTGCTTCGAATATCAGCGCGTCTTCGTCCTTGTTAATGGCAACGATCGTGCCGGCATCCTTGATGCCAGTCATGTGCTGAATCGCACCCGAAATCCCGATGGCGACATACAGCTCGGGGGCAATTATCTTGCCGGTCTGGCCGACCTGCATGTCGTTCGGACAGTAACCGGCGTCCACGGCTGCACGCGTCGCTCCGACGCCGGCACCCAGTACGTCTGCAAGCTCGTATAGCAGCTCGAACTTCTCCGCGCTGCCAAATGCGCGACCGCCCGCAACAACCCGAGCCGCGGTCTGCAGATCAGGTCGATCTGACGCCGTCGCCTCGAGCCCTATGTACTGAGTATGCGACGGAACCGCCGTATCGACGGTGACGGCTTCCACCGGGGCGGCATTGCCTCCCGCGGCTGCCGGCCACGAGGCGATTCGAACGGTCGCTACCAGTTTTGCATCATCCGGCGCTTCGACCGTGACTATCGCATTGCCGGCATACACCGGTCGCTTGAACGTTTGCGGACCCTCGACGCTCATGATGTCGCTGACCTGATTGACGCCGAGCAGCGCCGCGACATGCGGCATCAGATCTCTGCCGAATGTCGTGGAAGGACCGAGCACATGACTGTAGTCGTCGCAGATTGCCGCCACCTGAGGTGCCTGTACAGCGGCGATCGGGTGCTCGTTCTCGGGGCGTTCAATTGTGCGAACTCGACTTACGCCGTCGATCGCCGCGCACTGGTTCGCTATATCGGCGACGGACGCGCCGAGAACGACGACGTCGATTTCCACGCCGTCGATCGCCGCGGCGCATGAGACGCACTTGGACGTGCTGGGGTTGAGAGCCGAACCGTCGTGTTCAGCGACAATCAATATCCTGGCCATTACACGAGCCCCTTCTCATTGAGCAGGTTGACCAGTGCGGAAACGTCGTCAACTCGGACACCACGCTGGCGGCCTTCGGGAGACGCGTAGGAGCCCTCCGTAACTACCGGGCCGGCCTCGATTCCGAGGTCTGCGATCGAAATCTCTTCCAGCGGCTTCTTCTTTGCCTTCATGATGTCCGGGAGCTTAACGTAGCGTGGCTCGTTGAGCCGCAGGTCAACCGAGATAACCGCCGGCAGCTCGACTTCGACCGTTTCGATACCGGCATCGACCTCGCGCTGGACGCGGGCCTTACTGCCGTCGATGCTCATGCCTGATGCGAACGTCGCCTGTGGGCGGCCCCAGAGCGCCGCAAGCATCTGCGGGACCTGCGAGTGGTCCCCGTCGATCGCCTGTTTGCCGAGCAGAACGAGCCCCGCACCCTCTTTCTCGGCAAGCACTTTGAAGACGCGGGCAATGCTGAGCGGGTCAACTGTTCCGTCGACCGTAACGAGAATCGCGCGATCTGCGCCCATCGCCAGACCGGTGCGCAGTTGTTGCTGTGCTTCCGGCGTCCCGATCGACACCGCGATGACCTCGGATGCCTTTCCAGCCTCCTTTATGCGCAGCGCTTCTTCCAGGGCGATCTCGTCGAACGGATTGATGCTCATCTTCACCCCGTCCGTCTCAACGCCGCTCCCGTCGCTCCTGACCCGCACGCGAACGTTATAGTCCACGACACGCTTTATACCGACAATGATCTTTTCCAAAATTGACTCCTTAGCAGGGCGGAACAAACAACTGATTCCTGGCGACACTCATATTCGTCAAAACCAACCTGGTTTTTGCAAGAAGCGTGCCATCCTGTGATTCCCAACAGGACAGCCTATGAGGAACAGCCGAACGTTTTGGCAAGACTAGTTACTTCGGGCTTTCAGAACATCGGCGAATAACCTCGACACAGTCTCAGCTTGCTGATCACCGACCTCGGACTCGAGGACGGCGACAAATGCTTTCATTTGCGCCTCGGTGAATCCGGTGTTCATCGCGGCACCCAGATGGAATCGAAGCTGGCCTTCCGTGCCGCTCATGTTTGCCAGTGCTGAAACAGTAGCGAGTTCCCGGCTCTGGAAATCAAGAACATCCCGGACAAAGATGTCCGCAAACAGGTGCTCTTTGAGGAACACGTCGATAATCGGTGCGAATTCCTGCCAATCGGCAGGCGGCGGAATATGATCCAGGCCGGCGAGCGACGCTCGCACCTTCGCCCCATATTCATCCTTGTTCAAATCAGCGGGGATCGGACTTGCGCCCCTGCCGACCTCATCATCGATTCCGTCAGCCTTGCGCTCGTCCAACACCGACATGAAGGCGTGAATGCCGTTCAGGCTACGCGGGAATCCTGCATACGCATACATCTGCACCAGGATCTCGTTGACCTCGTTCACGGTTAGACCCGCCTCGAGGCCGTCGACCAGAGCAGCCTTCAGCCGGTCAATCTCTCCACTGGCCGTGAATGCCGCAATGGGAATGATGCTCCGCTGTTTCGCGGTAAGGGTCTGGGTGTCGTTCATCGCCTGTTCCCCTGATACTGTGCTAACAAAAAGTAACAACGCAGTTACGACCGCAACGAACGACTCTGAGCCACTATTCATGGCTCGCCGCCTGGCCGAGATTGTACTGTTCGTCGGAAACCTTCTCTTTCCATTCGACATTCCGGCCATCCAGATAGCCTGTAATTACCATATGAGTCATAGCCGTGGTCGGAGACGCACCGTGCCAATGCATCACACCCGGTGGGCACCAGATCACGTCACCTGCCCGGATCACTTCGACGGGTCCGCCCCGGACACCGGTTCGGCCAACGCCCGACGTCACTACAATATGCTGCCCTGCCGGATGCAGATGCCATGCCGACCGCGCGCCGGGCTCGAACGTTACGTATGCGCCAGAATATCGCGCCGTGCTATTTGACGGGAAAAGCGGATCGATCCGCGCATTGCCGGTAAAAAAATCTGCTGGTCCTTGGATTGATGCCCGGGTATCCGCGCGGGAGACTTCCTGAGTAGCGTGGTCCTCGTCATTTGCCACTGAATAACTTGCCAGCCCTGCTGCGAG
>JAHEGH010000119.1 GCA_024639825.1 Gammaproteobacteria bacterium | reverse complement strand
CCGTCTTGACAGCGATGCCGACCTTCTCGCCACCCGAAACCTCCCGCGTGGACATTTTCTTCTGCTTTTGTGAATTCTCGAAGAAGTACTGCGCGCTCTTCTTGTGGATCGTATCCAGCAGTGTTCCGCCCGCGACCAGGATCGCCATCAGGATCACGTAAATCTGCATCGCGATCGGCGGGATGAGCCCGGAAAGCTCGGCAAATGGATTGATGTTGAACATGAAATCCGGTCTCCTCAGGGTTTAGTCATTGAACGATTGATTTTGACACTTTTGGAACAATGGCATTCGCTGCACAATGAGCTGAACATTATAAGATTCTAATGAAGCAGTATCGCAGTGCTGAATCGAGGAAACAACTGTTTGTACGCAAAGCGCTATCCAATTCATGTCGCGGCAGGGCAAACTTCCTGGGCCGCCCCTTGATGCGTCTTGTCTTGCTGACGGCGAAATTGACCAGAACCCACCTGCTGACGAATAGCTGGGGAATTTTCATGAAGATCATCCTGAAAGTAAGTCGTTGGTTGTTAACCATTGCTGTAACCGCAGTCCTTAGCGTAACGCTCGTCATAGCGCTCGGTGACCGGCGTATGTCGGATCTGAGTCCTGAGCATCGCATCACGCTGGAGCAAGAGTTTGACGCCTCGCAGGAGCGGGACACCGACTGGGAAACCTATCGAACGATCGAGCAGAAGCTGGCCGTCGAGCTCGATGCGAAGATTGATGCGGATCGCAGGCCAGACAGCCTGCTTGACCGGTATTCAGAAGACAGTCTCACCTATCCCGGTAATTTCACCAGAAACTGGAACCTTTCCTACGAACTGACGGCAGCTTCACCAAAAGGTGTTGCCGTATTGCTGCACGGCCTCACGGACTCGCCCTACTCGATGCGCGCTGTCGCGGAGACACTGGTTGATGCCGGCTACAACGTGGTGGTGCCAAGAATTCCCGGGCACGGCTTTGCTGTTGGCGCGCTGCTCGATGGCCGCTGGGAAAACTGGGTGGCCGCCGTACGTATTGCGGTCCGGCATGCTGCCGGCTTGCCCGGTGCTGGCGAATCGTTCGTAATGGCGGGGTATTCGAACGGCGGCCTCATGGCAATCGACTTCGCGCTGCGGTGTGATGAAGACCCGGAATTGCCCTGTCCTGACGCACTCGTGCTTTTTTCACCGGCCATTGCGGTCACGCGCCTAACCATCATATCGAACTGGCATACTTTGCTCTCATGGATACCCTATTTTGAAAAATCAAAATGGTTATCGATTCTCCCGGAAGTGGACCCCTTCAAGTTCACTTCTTTTCCAAAGCGGGCTGGCTGGGAGATCTACAAGCTGTCGACCAGAACTTACAAGCAACTCAAACAACCCTCGGAGGCGGCAAAACTGCCACCCATACTGACCTTCCAGTCCATCGTCGACAACACGGTCAGTACTGCGGCAATCGTTTCGAATCTCTACAGTCAGTTAGGCGCTAACGGAAGCGAACTGGTCATCTACGATGTCAATCGCAGCAGTACGATACTGCAGCTGATGGACAGCGTGCCGGTCGATCCTGCGACATGGCTGCAGGCCAATGCACCATTGCCCTATGGCGTGACAGTCATCAGGAATCAAGCGCGCAACGGTCCCGGGCTCGAGCGGCTGTCACTCGCGGCGAGTGAAACCACAACGACGACGATCGCAACAAACATGGCCTGGCCCGAAGGCTTTTACTCGATGTCCCATATCGCCGTTCCATTTCGTCCGGACGACCCGGTCTATGGCGATGGATCAGGCGTTGGCGATGGCGAGCGGCGCCTCATTTTCGGCAACATGGCCCCACGCGGCGAGGAAGGGGTACTGCGACTCAATTCCGCCTACTTCCTGCGCACCCGTTACAACCCGTTCTTCGCCTTTCAGCAAGAACACCTGGTCGATTGGCTGGAGCGACTATGAGGCTTCGAAGCTCCCACCGAAAGCAAGATGCAGGTCGATACGTGCGACGAGTCGTTCGTTCTCGACGGGCTTTTCGGCCATGCTATCCTGGGATCAGTTGGTTACTTTAGGGTGATCTGACTCGTTGAAACCGGTGGTCAGAGGACCACGTAAATCAAGCGGTTTATGATGCAGCGTTGGACCAAATGGGCATTCCGCGTTGCCCTAAACGCGCTCCGGCCTTCACGCGCTGTTGCTCGCGAGCCGCCGGTAGAAACGGACGACCATCTCTTCTGCTGCGAGCATCACCACCACGACGATGATGAAGGCAACCATGCCGTGCAACGGTCCCGCAAACTCGACGTCGTCGCCAAACGCGAAGTCAATGGCGCCGAGCATGATGAATTTCGAGCCGAACAGGATGAGCCAGGCGGTGAAAAATCGGAGAAACTTCGCCATGGTGCTGGGTCTGGCTTTGAAATAGGCTGCGACCCCGTGCTCGAGCGCCAGCGTTGCCTTGAGCAGGACCTGCAACAAGACGGCCGCCAAGATTGAAATCGTGAACGAGTCGACTGTGACAGGCTGCCAGTACTCGTCGAACAGGTTCAGTACTGTCAGGTCGATCAAGGTCGCCATCAGGTAACGGACGAACAGTCGCTGCGAATTCGTTGGTACTTCCGTCAGCGCGACGCCACGTATCTCTTCAGTCATGGTATGCCCGGATAGCTGATTCAGTAAGCAAGAATAACGCATTCGCATCGAGGTTGACGGGGAGACAAGGAAAATGGAGAGTGGCATGATGTCACCCTCTGCTGGTTGATGCGGATGTCCCGCCTCGTGATGGCTAACAAAGCTTGCCTTGCTGTTGTCCTTCTTCTTGCTGCCGCTGTATCAGCCGCGCAGTCATTGACCTATGAGGCTGAGAGATCCGCCACACGGCCCAACGCGGGTGGTGCGCCCGAGCAGATTACATTGCGACTCGGTTTGTTGGACATCGTCGAAATCGACGATCGTGAGCAAGTCTTCATGGCCGACATTTTCGTTGAGATCGGATGGCAGGATCCGCGACTCGCAGTGGGCGATGAAGCGTCCGAGCTGCGAAGAGTCGCGCTGGATGATATCTGGAATCCCCGGCTGACAGTCGTCAATTCTCGCGGGCTCGATGTACTGCTTCCGCAAGTGGCGACGGTCGACAGGCAGGGGCATGTAAACGTCCGCCAGCGTCTCGCGGGTCCCCTGGCCGTGGACCTCGATCTCCGCGACTTTCCGTTCGACAAACAGCGCCTCCCGATCGAGGTCGTTTCCTACCAGTACTCGCCAGCCGAAATCGTATTCTCAGACAGCAGCGAGATGGCCGCAAAACTCGACGAGTTTGGTGGCACTGGATGGACTTTCGAAGCGATTGAACCGAAACCATTCGTCTACAAACTCGGAGATGGCACTCGAGGCGTTTCCGGGCTGGAATTTGCCGTCTTGGCAGAACGCGAGTCGGCATACTTCGCGCTAACGATCGTGCTGCCGATGACATTGATCCTTTTCCTTGCCTGGATGGTGCACTGGCTTCCGGTGGACGTCATACCCGCGCGGATGGGTACGGCCAGTGCGGCCGTGTTCTCACTGATCGCGTTTGGCGTCAGTTTTCGCCTGACGCTTCCCAAGATCACCTATCTCACCGACGCGGACCGCTTCGTCCTGTACTCGACGCTACTTGTCCTCGCGTCGCTCGCCGTCACGATTGTCGGCATCCGGCTGCTCGGCGCCGACAAGAAACACGCCGCGGAGCGCCTTGCGCGCCAGGCACGACTGGCGTTCCCGTTCCTCTATGGTCTGATCGTCGTACTCATCGCGATCCGGTAATCGCCCAGGACCAGATCAGGTCACTGATGCCGCCATGGAGCGCCGGTACTTGTGATGATGGTCAGAACGAGTAGCCGAGAAGGAAAAGCAGGCCGGAGTCGCCGAGGAGCGCAAGATCGGCACCGAACCGGCCACCCTGATAGCCGAGAGTGGGAACAATCCCCAGGATCCAGCTGTCTCCCCAGCGAATCGGCGACACATCCTGGTTTTCGTCACTGTAGCCGTGCGCGACGCCTCCGGTCAGCTTGATTCTGAGATTTGGGTAGGTTTTCGATGGGTGAAAATTCCTTCCCACATAGAGATACTGCGAGGCATCGCCGAAAGAATTGTTGAACACTGACAAGCCAAACAACAGAGTGCTCGACTTGTGGTATTCAATGCCTGCGAAAATGGGTGGGCCTTCGTATTTTTCGTCATCGCTATAGTGCTTGTATGCACCCGCCTGGATATACCATGGCCTCCCCGTCTCGATATTGTCGGCGGCCACGCCGGCAATGGGGCACAAAGCCAGCAACACAAAAAGATAACTCAGACGTATCATGCCAGCTCCGGTACCGACCAACGTTCGTCTTTTCGTCATGGTCGATATCCTGCTACCGTCATGCGCTGTAATCAATACGTAACGCCACTGTCTCGCGGAGGTCGGCGGATATCTGGGATATACTCGGACCCTGTTTATGCGACTCAGAACGCTTCATATAGTCATTGTTGTCTGCAATCTAAGCGCCTGCGCATCGACCGACGCGCTGCCTGACAACTACCGAACGCCGACGCCACTGCCAAACGCTTACGTGGAACAATTCTGTTACCCGACGGCCCCGCTTAGCGGCGAGCTGACGCTGGTCGGGGAAAAAAAGTCCTACCGTGTGTACTTGGGAGAGATTGAAGCGGGCCCGGCCAATCTCGACACGGAGATACCCATTACCTTCGAATTCTATGAACAAAAAGGCGCGAGCCTTGCACCCGTTATTCTGATAATGCCAATTTTTAACGGCCTGAAACACCTGGTGCGGCCATTTGCGAAACACTTCGCCCGCAAAGGCTACGCCGTGGTTATTGTTGATACGGTACAGCGCAGAACACTATTGCAGGACTTGAAGAATCCGGAACCGTCGCTTCGCCGATCGATCCAGCAGCATCGTCGCGTCATCGACTGGGTTGAATCCAGAGCGGATATCGATCCCACCCGAATCGGCGTCTTTGGTGTCAGCCTCGGGGCTTTCAACGCGCTCTTTCTCGCCGCGCTGGACGAACGTGCCAGCGCGGCGGCGTTCGTGTTCGTTGGTGGCAGCTTACCCGATGTGCTTGTCGCATCCGATGAACGTCGCATCGTAGAAGCTGTCGCACTGGTCAAGGAAGAGCTGTCGCTTAATGACGAAGAATTCAACGCGTATCTGACGGAGAGGATTGAGACTGATCCGCTGATGCTTGCGCCGCACATGAACGCCGAGCGCGTGTTGTTGGTGCAAGCGAAACGCGACAAGACGGTGCCCTTTCCCCGGCAACTCGAGCTGAGAGAGGCAATGGGAAGACCGGAGACCATTACCTTGCCAACCGGACACGTCACTGCGGCAGCCTACCTGTTTTATATTCGGTCCCGCACGGCGAAGTTCTTTGACCGCAAGTTGGCAGAAGAAAGTGAGTACGGGACCGCCCTCATTCCGGCGAACGCATGCGTGGAAATGGAACCGTAGGAACGAGACCAGCACCGGCATCCGGCGTGGAATAGCTGGCCTCAAACGCGTGCCTGGTGCTATGTTCACTTCATCACTGATAGCCTGGCAGAACATACGTGAAAGTCGTTGTCGCTTCCCGAAACCCTGTGAAAGTTGGTGCCACAACACAAGCGTTCAATACGCTTTTTCCGGATGCGACCCTGGACATCATGTCGGTAAACGTCGATTCAGGTGCCGGTGACCAGCCCGACTCCGATGAGGCCACGCGCCTCGGCGCGAGAGCGCGCGCGCTTAGATCAAGAGAAGCAGTGCCGGATGCGGATTTTTGGGTTGGCCTGGAAGGTGGCGTTGAAATCATCGACAACCAGTTGATGGCATTCGCCTGGATGGCCGTGCAGGGCCGCGTTGGCGATATAAGCGAGGCGCGCAGTGCGACCCTGCCACTACCTCCGGCAGTGAAAGAATTGGTTGTCAGTGGCCTGGAGCTTGGTGAAGCCAATGATCGCGTTTTTTCGACAGTGAATAGCAAACAAGGCGGCGGCGCTTACGGACTACTGACCGATGGCCTGTACACGCGCGAGAGTATCTACGCCCAAACACTGATCATTGCGCTGATTCCTTTCGTTAACATGCTTTACCCGCAATCAGAAGCCGGTCACTTCGACTAGCATCAGGGACTGCGAGGATGCAGACATGTCACCGAAGAAAATATCACACGACATCGCCGCTGGAGACCGGATGATTGAAATGGCTCGGCGCCAGCGTGCGGAGCGCGAGCAGGGCTATCGGGCGCAGGCCTTAAAGCTGTACCCCAAGATATGCGCACGTTGTGGCCGCGAATTTAGCGGCGAAAACCTGCGGGAACTCACGGTTCATCACAAGGACCACGACCATGACAATAATCCAACGGACGGCAGTAACTGGGAGTTACTTTGTCTCTATTGTCATGACAATGAGCATGCGCGATATCAGATCACTGACGACGGTAATGCCGTCACGCCAGGCGAAGACTCAGAGCCACCGTCTACGCATACGCCATTCGCACTACTTCGGAC
>JAHEGH010000048.1 GCA_024639825.1 Gammaproteobacteria bacterium | reverse complement strand
ACAGGCGAGGTCAAGAGCCTCGAGTTTGGCGTACTGCGCTACAGCACGGACTCGATGGGAACGGTGAATATCGACTGGGAAGACATTGTCGCGGTTACCAGCACACAGGATTTGCAAATAGAGTTAACGGACGGCACGCGGCACTTTGGCGAGATCTCGCCGACCGGCGATCCCCACCATGTCCGTATCGTCACCCGGACCGGTGAGCATATCGTTGAGTCCGGCCGAATCGTACGCATTACACCGATTGAAACCAGCGAGAAGTTCCTGGATCGACTCGAAGGTTCTTTTGTCTTCGGCATCCAGACACAGAAATCCAGCGAAGTCACAACCTCCAACCTCGCCGCTGATGTGAGCTATCGTACGCGCAAATACCTGGTCGGCATGCGGCTCAATTCCTCGGTTACCGATCAGCCGTCGGAGCCCACCAAGGCACGCCAGAGTGCGGGCTTCAACTACCAGCGTTTTCGCGCCAACCGCTGGTTTACAGACTGGTTCACGAGCTGGGAGAAGAACGATGAGCTCGGCATCGCAGCGCGTGTTTCGACAGGTGGGGCCGTAGGCCGTTATTTGACGCAGACAAACCGGAGCCAGCTGTCCCTGGCCGTCGGTGCTCAGGGCGCACGATCGTCATTTGTCGGCGAGGATGAAAGCACAACAGAAGCTGAAGGCAGGATCGAGATACGCTATCTCCGTCGCAATCTCGTCCCGGAGTCATCTTTCCGGTTTACAACCACGATTTTTCCCCTGCTTGAGGATTTGAGCCGTTATCGTGCCGAATCGGATCTGAGTATCAGGCGTGAAGTATTCGAGGATCTTTTCCTGGAACTGGGCGTTGGCTATTCCTACATCAGCACCCCGCCCACCGGTGCCGCGAAGTCGGACTATACCGCGACGACCTCGATCGGCTATTCGTTCTGACCAGGCGCCTGGGAATTTGTATCAAGTCGTTTCTGTGCTGGCGCGCACCTGACGGGTTGAGTATATTCTCCGGCCTATCTGTGTAAAAAATAGTCAAAACCAGAGGCAGAAAACACAATGAATACGTTACAGACAGTCGCGCTTAGCGCCCTTTTGGCTTTGCTTGCGGGCTGCACTTCCACACCACAATTCCAGAGCGGACCCGATGCGGAAATCACTCACGACGGACTGACCCGCGTGGACAAAACCGTCATGGATACGGTTTGGGCACGAACCGATATTGATCTCTCAGACTACAGCAAGGTCATGTTTGAGGGTGCCGGCGTTGAGTTTCGGCCGGTCAAAGGTGCCTACAGCGGTAAAGCCGGCACGCGTTCCATGCGCAGCTCCTCTCAGTCCGAATTTCAGCTTGATGCGAAGACCAAAGCCCTGGTAGTAGAAGAAATCTCCGGGGCCTTCGTCGATGAACTGGCGCGTAGCAAGGCCTTTGAAGTCGTCAGCGAGCCGGGTCCGGATGTCCTGATTATCCGAGCCGCCTTGCTGGACGTGATATCCCGTGTACCGCCGGACACCATCGGCCGCAGCGCCATATTTCTCGACAGTGTAGGTGAGGCTACGCTCGTACTGGAACTTCACGATTCGATGAGCGACGCAATTCTCCTTCGTGCGGTAGATCGGAGAGCAGCCGATAGCCGTTCTGGCCCCATGGTGCAATCGAATTCCGTTACCAATCGGACGGAAGTTCGTCGGCTAGGCCGCAAGTGGGCCAGCATTGTACGGACTGGTCTAGAGACACTCATGAGCAAAGAGTAAGTCACTCAGCGGCGCCGTCATGTCGAACCACACGCTCACGCACCTGCAAAGGAAATATGACGTGGGACAAACGAACTTCTTCTATCTGCTTGGCGCGCTGCTGTTTTTCCTGTTCGCGATCCCCCTTGCACACGATCTGGGGCTTATGCACGTCCCGGTCGTGCGCGCCGTTGCGTTTTCTGTACTGTTGCTCGTTGGTGTCTGGAGCCTGAAAGCCGGCGGCCGTTTTTTTACGGTCGGCATGGTCATGGCGATATCGGGCGTCATCCTGAACGTGCTTGTAATAAACCTGAATTCCGCGGTCTTTCAGTATAGTTCGCTCGTATTGTTGATCGGATTTTTGCTGGTCACAATCATCTTTACCCTGCGGCAGGTATTGTTTGGTACGAAACTGGATGCCAACAGGCTGGTTGGTGCGATCTGCGTATTCCTGCTGCTCGGCGTCATTTGGGCGCTCGCCTATTCGTTACTGGAACTCGTGGCGCCGTCGTCCTTTACGGGCTTCACGCCGGAGCGCGGGGCCGGCTGGGACAGCCACTGGTTGTATTTCAGCTTCGTGACACTAACGACGCTTGGCTTCGGCGATATTACGCCGGTGTCGGCAACTGCTCGTAGCCTCGTTTACCTGCAGGCCGTCGCGGGTCAATTCTATGTCGCCATTCTGGTCGCGGGACTGGTAAGCGCTTATATTTCGGACAAACAGGGTTCGTGACTTAAGGTGCCTGGTCGATTCCGAGGGATCGGCGAGCCGAGCCGTTCTCCCAGGCAAGCTGATAGGCGACGTAGTACTTGAAGACGTTCCTGACATAGCGAACCGTTTCACGTCCAATCTTGCGCCCCGCAATGACCTCGACATTGTCGAGCCAGCGATTGGGGTCGTACCCCTCCGCCGCTGCCTGGCGGCGTAGCCGCTGGATCTTCGCCGGGCCGGCATTGTACGCGGCCAGTGCGAACAACCACTGCTGCAACTTATCCATGTCCTGATCGGAAAAGTACCTGTCGCTTAGGAAACGCATGTACTTCGCCCCTGCTCGTATATTGTCAGCGGGCGCCGAAATATCGGCGATGCCGACGTTTCGATCCGCTGCCGTCGCCGGCTTGATCTGCATGATGCCGACGGCACCGGCAGAGCTCTTCCTGCTGTTGTCGAGCCCGGACTCCTGGTAAGCCTGCGCAGCGAGCATCAGCGGCTGGAGATCATTCTCTGCAGCGCTGGATTGAAAGTACCCGAGCAGGGGGCGCAGGCTATCAATCCCTTCGTCAGACGTCGCATTTCGAACCCGCTGCAGATTTCCAAAGTAGCGCTCAATGAGAACATTGCCGACCAGCGTGCCTTGTCGATGCCCCTTGATAAATTTATCAACCACGGCCGCAAGCGCGGGACTGTCCTTGCGAAACGCCCATGCGATTTGTCCGCCCGACCTCAATACGAGGTCGTTGCGCACAACCATCTCGGGGAATATTGCTGACCAGTAACTTGCCTTGTAATTATCCACGACAGTTGCGTTAACCAGACCCGCGTTCACCATCTCCAGAATGTCCTCCACGCGCAGCAGCTCGTCCACCGTTACGATGTTAAGCGGCCTCATCCCGCGACTTCGCAAGTCGGCGTTCAGGACCTCCAGATGCTCGAAGTAACTGGACGACTCGCGAACATAAATATCGCGACCTGCGAGATCGTCAATGGCAACTACATCCTCGCCCGCCTGCGGTGCGAAAACGACAATTTCGTCAATGCCGGTTGCAAACGGTTCGGAGAAATCAATCAGCCCGGAGCGGACATCAGTAATCGTGAGATCGGCCGCAATCAAGTCTGCCTGGCCATCGATCAGGGCCGGGATCAACTGGTCTCGACTGATCGGCATCGGCAGGATCTCAACCTGATCGTGACGGCGCCCCAGCGACGCATTTACTTCGCGCTGCAGCAGCACCAGCAGCTCCGATACCATGCCGCGAGGCTTACCGTCATCGTAAAAAAACTGTGGCCCGCCAGACACCACAAGCGTTCTGATAAATCGGCGCTCGACCATACCGTCGAAATCGCCGTGCCACGGCTGTATCAAAATGCTGAGTGTTTCGGGTAACAGCTCTTCCAGGGAAGCAGGCGTTTGAGCGGCTGCCGAAGCCCGTTCTGCATGTGGTGCATCTGCTGCTTCTCCGGTTCCCGTTTCCGGCGATTCACCGCAGGCCACAAGAAGCAGCAGCATCGAAGGCAGGACGAAGCTTGCTGGTCGTCTCGACATTATGGGTCGGCTAATCCGGCGGGCGCAGCGACAAGGCTACTCACTACTCGCTTTGAATCTGGCGAGCGGAGCCATGCGCGCCTTGTTAAGTGACAGTTCGTCAGCAGCGATTGCATAGTTGTCGACATTTCTCAGTACGTCCATGAAGGCCGTCTCAACAGACATGTCAGGACAAGCCATCATCGTGATGCCCATATTCTCCCCGAAGGAGATGCGGTTGCCTTGCTTGATTTCATAACGACCAAAGAAGCGATTGCACGACGCGTGCCCCGTGATCTTCAACTCCTCGGTGGTCAGTTCAAGATAGGCCTGCTCTCCATCGTCCGGCACATTTACCGGCTGACCGTTGAGCTCCGTCAGCACCCACCTCCTGCCTTCGATCTGCGGATCACTGACAAGTTTCTCCAGGACGTAACGGTTCGCAAGGTCACCGGTAATTCGGCTGCCGTTTATGTCGAGGTGAAACAGCCGGTTCTCGCCGACCTGGTACATTCGCGCGGCCGCTTCCGGGGCGCTGAGCGTAACGACGCCACCCTTATCGTCCCAGGCAAACGTGCCCTCGTCGTTGCTAGCAGCACCTGGCTTGCCCAGGTACAGGGTACGGCGCTCAAAACGGCCGTCCGGATGCAGCGTCACCGATGTCTGAATGCCCTCGCAGTCCGCGCAGGGCAGCACACCCGTGTAGACGCCCGGCCAGTCGACCGAGTTGCGGCTGTTATGGGCGGAATCGATCACGGCGGTCGCCGGGGCGTCGTCTGCGATTCCATCGTCATGTTCTTCGGCCGGCATGCAGCCGGACACCGAAAACAAAGCGAGAACAATCAATAAACGGTTCATTTCGTCACACTCCTTGGCCAAAACGCATCGAACACATACACAGCGGTAACTCCGTAGAGCGTCGCCCCGAGAAACATCAACAGGCGATCGTAGAATTGGGCACCGGCAGTGTTACCAAAGTTCGAATCGAGCGCCGCGGGTGCCAACACAACGATCATCGTCAGGAACGCGTAGCTCCATGTAGCAGCCTCGGGATGTAACCCCTTGCCACTGAAAATTCGTCGCCCGAAAATCAGCCCCGCCAGCGCGATCAGCAACACATACAGGGTCAATGACGGCCATACGCTCAAAAATTGCCAGGCGATGACGGCCGCGAGACCGCCGGCCAGTGTCGATATTATGAGCGACTTCGCAGCCTCCCGCGTGCTCTTCTGCGACACCTCCTGACCCATGGCGGACACCTTGATCATGACCGCCATATTCGTGGCGCTCGCACCAGACAGCAGAAACCAGAATATGATCGGAAATACAACGGCGAGCGATCGCATGGCATTGCGCCGTGCAGCTGCGAGATCGACCGTGCCTGGCGCATCAGGGTTGCCGCTATCGGTGGCGTCGGCCGGCTGCGCTTGTGGTTTGTCGGGAACGATCCAATGACTGATCAGTGCCACCAACGCACCGGCAATTGCACCCATCACCAGGCCGCTGGCGACACCCAGCAAGGCGTCAACAGACACTGTACCGACAGCAACAGTGAGAGCCAGCGCGATGGTGATCAGCGTAGCGACCACCGGGGACCCTCCTTTCGCCGAAAAATAGAAGGCATGGAACAGCGCCAGCGACAATAACAACAAGCCAACGAGCTCCTGGTGCAACAGCAGCGGCAGAAACAGGAAAGCACCGTAAACGCTGACAGTTAGTGCCAGAACCACAACCACGAAGAACTTCGGTTTCGGCTGCGACAATGGCATCGCGAGCAGGAGCATCGTCAGAACAGGGGCAATGTAGGAGATGCTCCAGCCAATGGCCTGGGAAATCCAGAGTGACAACGCCGTGCCCAGCGCAAGACGCAAGATTCGCGTAGTCGCAAGACTCGAGCGCTGCTCGGTGACCGCAGCAGACAGTGCGCTAGTAGGCATACGAGAGAATACTGCCGATGCGAATATACATTGCTCCGAGCGTATTGAAGAACCAGCTATCGCCTGCATAGATCATAGCGGTCGACTGCGCGCCTACTTTCAGTTTGCGCATATCCTCCGGGGACATCTCGAAGTCGATAACAACCGGAAACCGTTGCGCATCGCGTAACCACTCGCGATTGTTGTTGATCGTCGGCAGGCTGCCCAGCGGCGCGCTGTCTACGGCAACGCCAAAGCCCGTGGCACGCACAGTCCCTTCAAAAACCCGCCCAGGGAAGACGTCGAACGCGAGTCGTACTGCGTCGCCGCGATCAACATGACCGAGGTTATTCTCCGTGAAGTCCGCCTGCACCCAGACATCTTCAGTCGCGATAAACGTCATCTGCGGCGCCCCCGGGGCTGCAAAGTTGCCGCGATCGACACGCACATCGGTCACAACCCCGGTGGCCGGAGCGACGACGTTCGTGCGCTCGAGATCGAGTTGCGCTCGTTCGAGCGCGACCATCGCCTGTTGAATCCTCGAGTTATCTTCGCCGGCCTGACCCATATTTTGCCGTGCTTGTTCAAGGTTTGCTTTGGCGGCCACCAGCTGCTGTCTGGCCACGATCAGAGACGCTTCGGAAGCTTCGAGCAGGCGGTCCGATATCGCGCCTGCGTCCTGGTTCTTGATGCGGCGCAGGCGGGTAGTGTCCTGCTGCGCGCGGGTGAGCGCAGCCTGCGCTGACGCGACACCGGCCGCGGCCGCATTTACGCCAGCCGCTGACGCGCCCGTCGCCTGGCGGGCCGACTCGAGGTTCGCCTGGGCACTGGCTACTGCAAGACGGTAACGCTCATCCTCAAGGCGAAACAGGACATCTCCGGCGTTTACCAGCTGATTATTCCTGACCGCCACTTCGGTAACCGTGCCAGATACTTCGGCCGCGATAGGCACTACCATCGAGTGAATACGCGCCTGTGACGATACCGGCGTTAGCCGATCCGCAGTGAGGTAGCCAACGAGCAGGACAAGGCTGAGAACGAGGATCCGAATCGTCCACTTCCGGACGGGATCCGCTTCCGGCGTCGATTTCGTCTCTTGTTCCTGCAGGTCAGGTTCTTTTTTTTCAGTCATTTTCTGTCTCACTGCTCAATGAGATCGCCCCAGTCGGTACGTTCCCTCAAGGCGTCGCGTGTTGGTGTGTCAATCATGTCAGCAGCAATATTAGCCTCCCAGCCGCCACCCAACGCGAGGTACAGCGCGATGAAACTGCTGACAATGCCACTCCGGTTGTTGACGTATCGAGCCTGCTGCGAGAACAGCGCCTGCTGGGCATTCAGGACGCGCTGGTAATCGGCCAGTCCCTCATTAAAGCGTAACTGCGCAACTTCCGTGGACCGCCTGGCGCTGGCTACCGTCACCGCCAGCAGCGCCTCCTGCTGAATCGCGCCGTCCAGGGATACGATGGCGTCCTCCACTTCTCTCGCTGCCTGCAATACTGTCTCTCGATAAGCGACCAGTGCCTGCTGCAGCCTCGCATCCTGAACGCGAACGCTGTTCTTGATGCGGTCGTAATTCAGAAAGGGCCAGACGAAGCTCGGGCCGATCGAATAGCTGACACTGTCGGTATCGAACAGCTGCCCAAAGCCACTGTTACCCGTCCGCGTAGTCTCCGTATTGCCGGCGGCTGTCAGCCCGATGGAGCCCGCCAGCGAGAAGCTCGGATAGAGGTTTGCCTGGGCGAGACCGACGCGGGCATTCTGCGCCATCGCCAGGTACTCCGCCTGCCGCACGTCAGGTCGCCGGCGCAGCAAGTCTGCCGGCATTCCCACGACAAGCTTTTCCGGCACCTCTGGTATGACCGGGCCGCGTTTTAACAAGTCACCAAGATCACCAGGCTGGCGCCCGAGCAACGTATTTAACGCGTTGGTTGCCTGCTGCAGCTGGGTTTCGAGTTCCGGTATCGATGCCTTGGTACTCATCAGGAGGGTGCGCGCCTGGAGTACGTCAAGTTCCGAGGTCGAACCATTCTCGAACTGCACGTTGACGATATCGAAACTGCGCTGCTGCAGGGCGATGTTCTCGTTCGTTATGCGCAGCTGCTCCTCGAGCGTGCGAATTGCGACATAGCTGCCGCAAACCTGCGCCGTCAACAACACCATGACCTGATCATAAGCGGCGACGGACGCCAGGTACGCCGCGTCGGCTGCTTCGATACCGCGCTTGAACTTGCCCCAGAAATCGATTTCCCAGGAGGCGCCGACGCCAACATTGTACTGCGTGAAATTCAGGTCACCGGCCGCTGTGTTGGCCGCGTTCTTGCTCGCCTGCAACGCGGTAGCGTCACCGGCAACGGCCTGCGATTGCGGATACTGGTTGCCAGTCGCAATGCCAAGCTGCGCGCGCGATTCCAGCACCCGGAGCCCGGCTATCCTGAGCGTGTTGTTGTCGCGATGAGCGAGTTCGATCAGCTCATCAAGAACAGGATCCCCCAAGCCCTGCCACCAGAGAACCTGCTGTTCGGCGTCAGTGTCGTAGCGCGCACGATCGGCCTGATACCACTCCGGCCCCAGGGGGACGTCGGGCCGCACATAGTCCGGGCCGACAGCGGCGCAGGCGCTGACGACCAACGCAGGAACAACGAACAATGCGCGTTGCAGGAACCTCATCGACTCGTTCTAGTGGTCGCTCGCGGGTTCTGTGCCGACCGCATCGTCCGATGCCTGCAGCCAATCGGAAATTATCGTGTAACCGAGCCCGAGAAGCACCGCCCCGAGAAACAGGCCGATTATGCCGTAGGCAATCATTCCGCCTATCGCGCCGAACAGCACAATGATTGCGGGCAGATCGACTCCACGCCCGAGCAGCATGGGTTTCAGGACATTGTCACTGAGTGCTGCGAAAACCATGTAGACGGCAAAAATGGTCGCCGGGACGGGTTCTGCGATGGAAAACACCCAGACGACGATAGGCGCGATAATGAGTACCGCCGGGAGCTGGATGATCGACGTTATCAGCACGATCGCGGTCAGAATACCTGCATGCGGCACACCCATTGCAAAGAAGCCGATCCCGGCAAGCACCGCCTGGATCACGGCAACGCCGATTACCCCGTTCGTCACGCTGCGGATCGTCGCGATCGAAATGTCGGTGAGGTGTTGCCCACGATTCGGGCTTATTTTCTTGGCAACCGAGCTACTCAAAGCGTAGCCGCTACTCGCGTAAAGCATGGAGACGCCAGCGATAATCACCGACGCCGCGATTTCCAGCATGCCAATCGCGGTCGAGCCGATCTTCCTGGCCAACCACACGCCCAGCTCTTTAAGCTGAGGCTGAAATTCGTTCAAGGTCCCCTCGATGTTGGATGCTGCGCCGGCCCAGAACGAATACAATCGCTCCCCGATCAGCGGCCAATTCGCAACCTTTTCAGCCGGAGGCGGTATCTGGATGCCCCCGGACTTCAAATCGGTCGAGAGATCCATAAGGGACGTGATCGCAGATTTGGTCATTCCCCAGCCCGGGATGAGCACCACTGCAAGCCCTGTCAGGATGATCAGCGTTACCGCCAGTTTCTCGCGACCTCCCAACAGTGAGGATAACCTGACGTGCACCGGGTACATCGCGACGGCCATGACCACACCCCAGATTGCGAGTCCCACAAAAGGCCCGACAATGGTCAGGCAGTAACTTACCAGTATGACCAGCGTTGCGATCTGGACAAATGACGTCATCATGTTTTTCTGAAACATCTGACCATCGTCATTGTTCATCATATTACCCATGGTGCTGTTCCCCTGATGTGATTGTTTTCCAGTGCCTTGTTGAGAAAGACCCTGGGATCCGGCATCGGCATTTGGTCGGTGCAGGAGCTTTGTAGCTTTTTGCCGCCGCTATTGTCAAAGTCGCACTTGGTCTAGAACCTGAGGACGATCCCGGCGAAGGTCTCGACCTGTGACAACAGGCTGCCCTCAATCCTGACAGCACACAGGCTTTGATCTGGCCCCGTTTGACAGAACAGATTCGTGCTGGAGCTCATTAGCGTGCCGTGGGCCCGTGCTTCAAGCCTCAAACCCAACCTCGCATCCGGCTGGAACAGCAAACCAACCCCCAGGGAGCCCGAGAAAAAAGTATCGCTCTGGGTTCCTGTGGATCGGGACTTCACGTGAGTTCCACCAATTGTGGCAGCGAGATACGGCCGCACTGTTTCACCCTCGCCCAGGTACGTGCCCCCGACCTGCAGCACATGCAGATTCAGGTCCGCATCTGAAACGCCGGCGTTAGCACCGCTGTACGCAGCCCGTGTGTCCTGACGTGAATAGAAGACCTCATAACGTGTGTTGTCACCGTGTGGAAGGCTCAGGATGACACCGAAGCTCGACGAGTCATCCAGCTTGTAGGAATCATCCGACTGCTCCACGTCGAACTCGCCGCCGAAGCGGTAGCCGCCGAAAAGCGCCATTTCAACATCGAATCCTGCGTCGGCGGCATTGGCTTCCTGAGACAGCCCTGCGGCCGCAAGGAAAAGCAGGCTACAGGTTCCAATTCGGTGCATCGATATATCCAGAAGCTATGACGGCAGAAACGCGGCTTTCGACCCATAGTAAGGGAATGTTGACTAGGATAGAATCACCGTCCGAATTCGCCCTGCATCGCTATCCCGGTGACGCGAGAGGCAACTTAGGAGGCATTGATGAGAGCAGTATTAAGTATCGCACTTTTCTTCATGTGTGTGAGCGCAGTCGCCGCTCCAGGAAACCGGGGCCCGCGGGCCGGACAGGTCGAGTACTCGGCCGCGGCGGTGCACAGTTTCTCGGATTCCTTCCAGGGGCTCAGTGGCAGTTCCCTTGATCTCGCCAGCCGCACCGGTTTGCAATTCGGTATAGATTATTTCGTCTCCAGCAAGCTGTCGGTCGGATTCGATGTGACCTGGGTCCGGCCGCGTTTCGACGCCACCCTGGTACCCGACGATGGCTCTCCGTCCGTCGACATCAGCCACCGATCCACCATGTTCACCGGACAGTTTAACGGCACCTATAACTTTCTCGAGTCATTCATCACGCCGTATGTCGAAGGCGGACTCGGCTGGACGTATTTCGATTCCAATATTTCTGATGGCGCCCCCATCATTGGCTGCTGGTGGGATCCCTGGTGGGGTTATATCTGCAATGACTTCTACAGCTCCTACAATACAACGAATTTCTCGTACGGCGTCGGTGCCGGGCTGCGTTGGAATGTTGCAAGCGACCTCGCGGTTAAAGCGGGATATCGCTGGTTGGAAGTCGAGGTCGATGGTCTGCGCGAGAAACCAATGCTGGAAAGCTTGCAGGTCGAGATCAGTTATAGATTCTGAACCTGGGGAGGGTCATTCGAATGAACCAGTCACTTCGCGTTCCTGGTTCTTTTGTTGAACGTCCCGTCCGCTATTGCACAGTCGGGTGAATTTAATCCCTTTGGCGTGGACTTTGGCTTGAACACAGTAAGACTAAGTGTTGGTGTGAGTAAGCCGAGGTTCAACGGAGATCTGAACTGGCGTTACACCGGTGGCCTCCTTTCTATGAGCTTCGATTTCTAGCCGACTGTCTGATCGGGTTGTGATGATCTCATCGTGATGGCTGTCGCCGTCCCGGCCATGCCCCAAACTGCATCTCGAACTCGATCCCCAGTCCAACACTGGATTCCCGCTCTTCGATCAGGAAATCGCGGGGCCAGCTGAGAAAGGTCAGGAACTCGACGAATAACCATTCGCGTAACACCTGCCGCCGGTATCTTAGCTCGATACCGTAGTCTCTGATCGGCACTTCGTATTGGGTTTCACCCGTCGCATATACCGCATACGAAAACGCACTCTTGCGAGACAGGTTCTGGTAAGCAATCAGCTTGCTCGTCCACGAAACCCCTTCATATTGGTCTTCGATGACCGCAACAGACCAGGAGCGAAAAAGCCAATATTCGTTCAAAGCAAAATCGAGCGTGCTCTGGACGGACGCACCAGCGCCGCGCTGACTTTGCAGGAACAGCCGAGGCTCGAGACGCCATAGCCAATCGTCACGGAAAACACGATTCCAGCGATACGTCGCCCTGACAAAAGGTTCCAGCGGGGTCGCGAGTTTGATGCCCGCACCAAACATCCAGCCACGCCTCAATTTGGCGTCACGGGAGTAGCCTATGCCCAGCAACCAGTCCTCGTCTTCAAAATCATTGAAGCGGGTTGGCAGCGAATCGATAGTGTCGTTGCCCGACCCGTCAACCAGCTCGTCGCCATCGCCGCGGCCAAGGAGCAGGCTTGTGCGCTCGTCGATAGCCGGTAACGCCACCCGGGCTTTGAGACGAACTCGCTTCTTCAGGCCATCTCGTTCACTCCATTGGCCGCCGACGGACAAGCGTCCGCGAGTTACCGTAGCCTCTTCCTCAACGTCGCTTGAGCCAAAAAAACCATCAATCTTTTGCGCTGCCCCGGCAGTAATGCCAAAGACGGTTTGCTGTGTTCTGTCCAGGAGTGGAGCCTTGGCTGGCACCTCCTCGGCTATTTCTGTCGCCGGTGTTCCTTCAGCATCCTGGGTCGGGTGCTCCTGGACCAATTCAGGTTCAGCGCCGGCGGGACCGTCGCTGTGTTGATTCGGTGTGCTTCCCGCGCAACCTGCAAAGAAAGTGGCTATAAGCACAATAGGGCAACGACGGCACATTTTCGGCATACGTAAAGTTATCATGCCGAGCAGTTGCCTTCAGGGAGCTAGCGGCTTTTCTTCAGGACGTTGATACCGAGCACGCCCATGTCCATGCCGTCAAACACGGGAAAGCCCTGGCTTTCGAAGACGGCTTTGTAACGCTGGTAAGGCACGCCGGCGTCGATGACGATGCCGATCAGACGCCCGCTCGACTGCGCAAGTGCTTTGAGCTTGCCCGCGAATGCCTCTGCCTGCGTTAGCTGCTGTGTGTCGAGTTGTTCCGACAATGGTACCAGCCCGACCATTACGACACCGGCACCAAATTCTATCATCGCCTTGACACAATCGAGGTAAACCTCCTCGTCGGCCATCGGCGTCAGATCCAGCGGATTAGCTGCCGCCACCAGCCCTTGCATATCGTGATGCTGGAGTACTTCGCTGAGTACGGCACGATTGTCCGCACTGAGCCCGTAAAGACGTCCCGAATCATTGTCGCCCAACGTATCGACGCTACCAACGGTTTCGTAACCCGCATTCGTTACGATGGCCAGCTTACCGAGTGTCTGCAGATCCGGATAGGCTGCCATCCATTTGAGCACCGCGTTGAACTGGTTAAAGGACTCTGCAAGTATCGCCCCGGCCTTAAGCAATAGCCTTTTTTGCACATGATAGTCGCCCGTCATGGCACCGGTATGACCGGCGGCTGCGGTCTGGCCGAGCTGCGAACGCCCGCCTTTGTACACGATGACATGGCGATTTTCTGCACGAAACTCCTGAACCAGCTTCGCGACAGCACAGACATCGGCACCAACGAATCCTTCGACATAGACGCCCAATACTCGCACCGACTTGTCACGCGCCATCAACGCCATGAAATCCGAAAGCTTCATGTCCAGTTGATTGCCGATAGAGAACCCGTATTTGAGATTCAGGTTGGAATGGCGTGACAAGCGCGTTATCAGAAACGCGCCGCTTTGGCTGATCAGCGCGACATTCGAGTCCGGCGTGAACCGCACATTCAGTTTACGTTGCGGAATAAACAGGCTGTTCAGCTTCAGCGGGGACAGCAGCATGCCCAGGCCGTTGGGGCCGACAATGGCCGGACACCATTGCCCACTTTGCCGACGTGACTCGAGGAGTTCGGACAGCCGCTCGCCAAAATTACTTTTGTCAGCACCATCGCCGATACCGCCGGCGACGATGTAAACCACCTCGGCGCCGCGTCCCTCTGCGCATAATCGTTCAACCATCTGCACACAACGTTCCGCGGGCAAGGCCAGGATCAACACATCGACCGGATCGTCCGCCAGCGCGGCAACGTCGGGTAAACATCGGATGCCGGCGAAGTTGTCGATGCCCGGTTTGATTACCAGCAATCCGTCCTCGGGCAAAGACGAGTGGCGAAGATTTTCCAGTATGAGACTGCCTACGCTGCCAGCTTTCGCCGAAACACCCGCCAGTGCAATTCGGCGGGGCTTCAGGAAACTGTCATCCTGCAAAGGCACCGGGCAAGTCTCGACATGCTTTTCTTCGGAGCGCATGCCAACGCCATCAAGCGCGACAATGTCGCCCGCGTGGTCAATGACCAACGGGTTTATCTCGAGCAGGCTCAGGTCTTCCAGGGTCATTAGCTCATCGAGTTTCCAGAGCTTTTTGAGAAAGCCCAACAGGCTCGTGGCGTCAACGAGAGCGCTCTGCTGACGCGTCGTGCCGAGCAGGATCCTGCCCAACCAATGGTCGCTGAGCTCCTCGAAAGCTTCTTCGGGCGTATACACGGAGGCAGGCCACACGAGCAATGACTGCTTGAGTTCCCGTGCCCAGTCTTCAGTCAACAAGCCGCCAAAACCGCAGCTGATGATGGCTCCGCAACACCTGTCTCGTTGCAGGCTGACAAAGATCTCACTCGGGGCGTTCCTGGCACTCTGCGCCTCGACCCTCTCTGCAATCAGGGTTCCGAGCCAGTCAAACTGCCGGCCGACTCGCGCAGACATACTGCTGTGCATCGCCCTGACAGCATCGACATCAAAGTCACAAAATGCGAGCGCGGCATGATCTGACTTGTGCCACAGTTCACGGGCTATTCCTTTGATGACGACCCGGTCGCCGCTAGCAAACGGTGCATCGGCCACCTTGCTGTCATCGTCGACAAAATAGTATCGCGGCGTCTTGATGCCAACGCGAGACAGTAATCCGTAGATCTCATGTTCCGGGATAAATGCGCTGGTCATCTGGAATGGTCCACGGCGTCGTTTTACGAACGCGTATAGGTCCCCACCAGGCGGTTCATCGCGATGACGTTGGGCTCGATCTTTTCGAGCAGCTTCCACATTGTCAGTCCTGGCTCAAGGTCGACGTCCGCATCCAACGCCAGCAGCCAGAAAAAGTAGTGGTGTGTGCCGTGGCCCTCGGGTGGCATCGGCCCACCGTAACCCAATTTTCCAAAGTCGTTGATACCCTGGATGTAGTCTCCGGCCCCTTCGGGTATCCCGACGACGGGCTCGGGGATGCCGTACAGCACCCAGTGTACAAACCCATACGAACCGGGTTTAACCAGCGGTGCGTCCGGATCGTGACAGATCAGGGCGTAGGACTTCGCACCCTCCGGCGGACCACTCCACGATAATGCCGGTGATACGTCCTCACCTTCACCAGTGTGCTTGGTCGGAATCGGTGCGCCTCGGTCGAAAGCCGAGCTCGTTAACGTCATGTCGGAAAGTGCAAAGCCCATGAGGTTTTCTCCTTGGCAAAAACAGGATGGTTGCGTCTTGGTATATGCCCCTGCGGTTGGATTGGCAATACGCTATGACCGTAACTGGTGGCGCGGGGGCGGGCGTCGTTCGTTGCACTGTTCATGCATAAATAGTCAAATGGTGTTATGGCTTCTCTTCGAACAAAGCTCGAGCGTTTGGAATCGTTACGCGAAGAGTTCGGTGCAACCGCGGCCAGCGAGAAACTGGACCTGCTTGCGGAGCTCGAGCACAAGTCGTTGGGGCGCGCCGCCGAGGTCGGACGTCTGCATGAGGCATTGTGTTTCTCGCGTGCCTGGCCAGACAATCCGAAGCTGCTGGCGACGGTCAACCGGATGCTGAAGCATTTTTCCGAGCGCGCAGATCTGAACCGATTTGCCGGCACGCTGGAAGACTCTGGCATTGACGGGACCGACATCCGTTTTCGATTCTACCGGGTGACGGCGCTATGGCTGGCACAACGTTGCGGCGATTCCCTGCACATCGATTGGGAGCAATTTGAGGCAAAGGATCGACTTTCCAGGGCGCTTGAAAGTCTGGCGCTCTTCTGCGAACGAGGCGCGTTACAGCAATACGTGTACGACGCACCGGATTGGATCGACCGGATGCGCAGGAATGATGAAACCGATGCGGTGTTCCTAAGTCGTCTTTTTGCAGCGCGCGGTGCCGCTGACGCGGTTTTGGATAGTGTGTATGACGAGCTCGACATGCCGTTCTATTTGTCCGCATCTGCCGCAACACCGGCACGCACGCTGGAATACGTCAGGCCAAAAGCGATTGAGTACCAGCGGCACAGCATCGAGCGACAGAGCGTAGATCTTCGACAGGCTGCGCACCGGCAAATTCGCATCGAAAACGTGAACCGCAGGCAGGCAACACGCCTTGTGGATCTTGCCAAGAGCGCGATGGTCGCGCGCTCGCGTGACCTCGACGCCTTCGCCTACGCGAGCGCGGATGACGTGATGCGAGTGGATTGCAGTCACGGCATCCAGATCGTGCTCATCGGCATGTTGCCGGTGAAACGCTACTTGCTGGAGTGCGAGTACGGGTACCTGATGCTCAGAAATGGCGTCGTCGTTGGCTACGGCACTGGCACCGCCCTGTTTGCTTCCTGCCAGATCGCATTTAACCTGTTTCCGACCTTTCGCGGGGCTGAAACCACGGAACTGTATGCAAGCGTACTTGCGACATTTCACAAGCTGTTTGATGCCGACACGTTTTCCGTCGACAGTTACCAGATTGGCGCCGACAACGATGAGGCAATCGATTCCGGCGCATGGTGGTTCTATGCGCGCATGGGATTTCGTCCGCGCGACAGCGCAGCGATCAGACTGGCGAATGCTGAACTTCGAAAGGCGCACAAGAAAGGCTATCGCAGCAGCAAGAGCACGTTGCGACGCCTGGCGAATTATCCGCTGTACTTTTCGCTCGCCAGCAAGAGACAGGATGTCTTGCCGATGGTGTGCACGGATTCGATCAGCCTCGGCGTGCTGGACTACGTATCACAACGGTTTGGCTCGCAACGGAAAGATGGTTCGCGGCGTTGTTCACAGGAATTGGCGCAGGCACTGGGTATCGGTTCATTCTCCGCCTGGACAGCCGATGAAAAGCTGATGTGGCAGCGTCTGAACCCCGTCATCGCGGCAGTCGCTGATGTTAAAAAGTGGCCGAAGGCCGACCGCAATGCGCTGGCCGATGTGATTCGGGCAAAAGGGGGCGTTCACGAAAAGGACTATGTGAAGCTATTTGATGCGCATAAGCGCCTGCGGCGGTCGATTGCAGCATTTGCAGCGGCCAACGAGTAGAAATAAGCAGATGTTGCGCGAACTTGATGAAGCTGCCCGGGCCCTTGTTACCCCGCGAGTCGTATTGTTCGACTGGCACGCGACGCTGGTCGACACGCTAGACGCGATGTACCGCGCCGTCGATGACATGCTTCCGCAGCTGCCGGATCTGGGTCTCATGGATGCGCTGATAACGCATGAGCAATGTAAGACACCCGAAGATGCCCGACTTGTGGACTATGTGCGCGAACACCAGGCGCTGCATCCGAAGATAAAGGCGCAGCGTCGAATTTCTCGGACGGATATCTTCGAAGTGCTATTCGGACATAACGAAGATGCCAAGCAGATCGCACACGAAGCGTTTAACAAGGCGTACCGCAACCACTACGGCGAAGCGCAGCCGTTCGAGGGTGGTGAGCTCGACTTGTTGAAGGAGATGCACGAGCTCAAGGTGACACTTGGGATCCTCACCAATCGGGACCGCGAGTTCTTCGAGCTCGAACTCAAGCTGGTCGACGACGGCGCCTGGGTTGATCTTTTCGATGTGACCGTGTGCGGCTGCGATACCGGCAAACGCAAACCGAATCCTGATCCAATCTTCAAGGCGCTCGACGATCTCGATACACCGCCGGGGCTCAATTGCTGGTATGTCGGCGACAGCACAACCGACGTTATCGCGGCTAAACGCGCCGGCATTACATCGGTGTTTTTTAACGGTGTCGGCTGGGATCACTCGTGGATCAACAAGATCTTCCCAGGCACCGCGGCCCATCCGCACCAGCCCGACGCAATCGTCGACAGCTTCGCTGAGTTCAAGTGGCTCGTCGAAGAATGCCTCGAGGTCGGTCATGACTGGCAAGGGCCTGCGTGCTGATACCTGCTGAACTTGTCGGTGCCGGTCCTCGTGTGATGAACTGGCAGAATGGATTCCGGAATTAGATTGCTTTGGTTGCTGACCGGCCTGGCGTCGGTCGCGATAGGTGCCATCGGCGTGGTAGTGCCGTTGTTGCCAACGACGCCGTTCCTGCTGGTCGCCGCTTTCGCATTCGCCCGTTCCTCGACGCGACTGAATAGCTGGCTGCGAGAGCACCGGTCCTTCGGCCCATTGATCGAAAACTGGCACCGCGACGGCAGCATTGACCGCAAAGTTAAACGGACCGCGATCATTGTAATTTTGATAACACCGGTGATCACCTGGCTGTTCGGTGTGCCGCTATGGCTCATCGCCTGCCAGCTTGCCGTCCTGAGCGCTGCGGCCATTTTTATCCTGACTCGCCCGTTGCCGCCCGAACGGTAAGTGGGGTCAAAGTACGTTTTCCCGAACGGCGATATCTTTGCAATCTATGTATTTGTCGCAAGCGATAGGGTTGCTACAGATCAGCTAATGGCGATCCTCAGCGTATGCGCCGGAAGCGAATTGCATATGAGAACAGAACGGCAAAGAAAGATACCCATATCGGGGTCTCGAGCCAGGCCGAACGACCATTAGTCAGTAGCGCCTGAAGGGCCACCAGGAAGCCCACGTACAGGCCCGCGTTCACACGCGCTCGATCGAGTCGATCTGGAGACGTATCGCAGTAAGAGACTGGGTTCGCGCTTGTAACTGTGACTAGAAAAATACCGCCAAAAAACAAACCAACCAGGCCCCAATCCCTGGCCGCCAGATCATCGGCCAGCAAATATGTACGATCGAACAGCATCCACACGAAAACAGCCAAGCATGCTGCCGCTGCCAGGTAGTGCCGGCGCAGAGGATCTTTAAGAGCTGCGTCGAATGCGAACGCCAGGGAAGCGATCAGGAGAATCAGTGGTTGCTGCGTGTTGAATGCCGCCCAGGTGCAAAAGCCGAAGACTGTGAGTGTATCGAGCGGCCGCAATGGCAACCCTGTCGAGCGATTCACCAGCCTCGACAGTAGCAGCGCGACAAAAAGGAGTAGCACCAAGCGGGCTTCGAATGCGATGTTCGCAATCCATGCAAGCCCCAGTGCCAGGAACGCCGCGTCATTGTAATCGGGCGCCAGCTCTCGCGTCAGCGCCCAGGCAGCGAAAGCGGCGAGCCCACCGCTGAACGCTGCCGATACGGGGGCCATTCCCAGATCATGTGTTGACGCCAACCCGGCGCTCAACAACATTACAAGCGGCAGGACGATTAATAACGCGCGGTTTGTCAAAAACGCCGGATCTATCGGACGCGCAATTGACGAAAAACGGTAGATGGCGGGCAGATTCGATTTTTGTGTATTCACAGCGAGTTTACTGCTTTAGGTGCCGATAGCGTCGACACGCAGTGTCTCATTTACGAAGCGCTGCGACGATGGGCATCGTCAGTTTTTCACCTCTCGCTTGATGTCGAAGACTGGAGGCTGCGCAATGCGCGCTTCGCGCATATCGGAGAGCGTCTTCATCTTCGCCGTGTCGGCGGACCCTGCTTCACTCATGCGTTGGTCATCCGCTTCCGGCGCATCCACCACCTTGATGCGGTGGTTGGCCATTGAAATTATGTCGTCGCTGCGCAGAATCGTGCTATTGACCCTTACAGAGTTTACAAATGTGCCATTCGCACTGTTGAGGTCGACCAGGATCAGGGCATCGGCGTACGACAACATCAGCACATGAAACTTGCTCGCATAGTCATTGTGAATGACGATGTCCGCCAAACTCGATCGACCGATGGTCACTTTCTTAGCGTCGAATACGTACTCTTCGATTACCTCACCATCCAGCGATACAATGAGTTTGGGTTTCGAATGCGCGGCCTTTCTTGCACGCTCATACTTTTTGACGTCGGAAACAGAGGCCGGCAAAGACAGCGCTTGTTCGAGCGTACCTTTAGCTATCTCATTTGACCGCCCGGGATTGCCACCCGATAGCTCGTGAATCCTGTCACACACATTCATCGGCAAGACCTCATCCGGCTGCGTTACCTGGCAAGACCTCAACCTACCATGCAGAAAGAGCATCAACTCCTGGCTGGTTAGCGGCTCCACCTCATACCCGAAGTCGAGCCGTTTTGACATTGCCGCCATGCCCTTCGACGCCAGCAGTTTCTGTGCCTGGCTCCTGCCAGTTAATATGATGCGGACTGCGTAATTGTCCTGGAAGGTCAGATTTGCCAGCAGACTGAGCGCTCTGAGCGCCGCTGGCCGCATTTTTTCGACGTTCTCGACGACCACTATTGGTGGCTGGAAGGCGCGGGTCTGCTGAACAGCGAACATGCTGATCATCCGGAACAAGTCGTCGGCTGATTCGAGATCAACGTGGTAGCCAAACTGAGCGAGAAGAGAATCCAGCAGCTGCTCCGCAGTCAATCCGGAACCATCAACCCGTGCAACCACTATGTCGCTTCTAAGCACCGACAGGAATTGCCGTACGATTGTGGATTTTCCGGACGTTGGGCCCCCAAACAATATGCGGGCGCCAAGCGGGTCTTTAAGTATTGAACACAGATACGTTATGGCATTTTGCTGTGTCTGCAGTGGAACTGTCGTTTGCGCTTCAGCCTGTTTCCCGAAGGCCTGCTCCGGAAACCACTTGGTGTTGATAGGCATAACTCATCACTCGATGTTGTGCCCTCCATGGCAATTGAAGCGCCGGGGAACTGACCGATCGATCGCGTTCCCCGGCTGCTTCGCCGTCTCTTACTATTACTTAATCTTCAATCTCTACGGAATCGGCAAAGCCGTCCGCGTCCTCGTCTTCTAGTTCAACGTAGTCGCCGACGACGGGAACCCCATTCTCGAAGAACGTACTGTCATTCCAGAAGAAGACGACATTGAGTACGGTCAGAGATACGTCATCGATCGCATCAAGCGGTCCCGTTATTTCATACCCCATGTCGTCCTCAAGATGCAGAGATGAGGCAATGATTGAGCCATCGTCCGCCCAACGAGCTTCCACTTCAATTTTGGGGTTGCCCGTGATGCTAAGGAGATCAAAGTGATCCATGGCCTCGTCATCAAGGAACATGGTGCCGCGGTCTACAACGATGTCCACAGTTCCCGTCGCCATGCCGAACGACAGCTGGATAGTGCCTTCCCTCGGTCCTGTCGATTCGAGAACAACTGCATCTCCCTTGAACTCCAGCTCATCTTCCTCCAGTTCGATCTCTTCGACCTGCAGCACCTCGTTAAGATAAGAACCTTCAACTTCGACGGTCAGACCATCGGCTGAACCATCTGCGATGCTGTCCATGAGGCTTTCCGGTTTGTATTCGGTGTTGTCGCTAAAGGCAATCATCACGTCTCTGACAGACCAGGTGTCAGTGGCCGCGTCATAGTTCAGCGTTCCTTTGACTTCGACTTCATTGTCATCGTCATCGCCGAAATGATCATCGTCTTCGAGCTCAACCTTGGTAGCCAGAATAGAGTCGGGGAAAGCAACCGGATCAGGAATGGTGCCTTCAACTTCGACGTATTGATTATTCTCGATACCGACTGAGGGTATCTCGGCGCCAGCAGCCAAAGCCACGTCCAATGTGCTGCCGTTCTTCAGTACGAGAACGAAATTCTCGGCACCGTCATAGTCGGTGACGGTACCTTTGGCTTCAAAGTCATCATCTGCCGAATCCTGTTTTTCGACGTACGATGCAACCAGGATGTCGCCTTCATACTCGCCACTGACTTCGACGTTGTCGTCGTTCATTATTGTTTCGAAACTAAACGCAGCATCGTCTTCGCCGTCGAAGTTGGTGCTGTTCTGATGAACTCGAACCATAGTATTCATGACGGTAAATGTCTTGATCGATGGGTCGGCCGCATCAGTGGCAAGATCCTCGACGAGACCCTCCACTTCGTCGTCGTACGAGACGCTGCTCGCACTTCCCGTACGACCATCCGCGTTCACGGAGCCCTGCACCTTCACGACCATGCCGACAGCCAGTGCGCTGTCGTCTGACGCGCTTTCGTCATCAACATCATACGACGCACCATTTGTGTCGTATTCAACACCGTTGACGTAAACGCTTCCGAAACCGGTAATTTTTCCAACCACGGATTTTGCAGTCGCTGACGGCGGTACTGGCGGGGTATTGTTATCACCCGATCCTCCAGAACTTCCGCAGGCTGCTAGTGTCGCCGACAACATCAGCGCCATGCCCAGTGGCGCGAAAGTCTTTATCAACTTCTGCGTTGTGTTTCTCATTCGTAATGCTCCAATGCAATATTTGATTATCACCACCTAGACGAGCGTGAACTCGAAAAGGTTCCAACAAGACTGTCGGTATACTGCGACAGCAGCACTAGCAACTGACTGGGGTTTTTCCGCTACGACGTTGCCAGGATTCGTCGATGGGAAATAACTTCCGCGGTTTCACGCGATAACTCACTGATTTTCACATTTCGCACCTGAATTGTTATCCGATCTCATGATTGACGGAGGTACGGCATTGCCGTACTAGCCTTACATGTATACCGTCATTGAAACGCCGGTCTACTCGAACAAAGTAGACAGCATTTTGACGGCTGATGAGAGACGCGTTTGCCGCATTCATATCGGCGAATCCAATGTCCGGAACTGTTGTTCGAGGATCGCTCGACGATTCCAGCCCATGAACTGAGATTGATAAAAGAGGCGATTGACGATGACTAGCAAACGAAAGATGACAGATAACGGTGCCGAACTGCTGAAAGCTGTCAAACAGCTGAAGGCCGGCAAGAAAGGTCGTGTCTACACGCCTGAGCAATTGCTTGTCATTTCAGCGCGTCAATCCGTCAACCTGACGCAGAAGGAATTTGCACGCTTGTTGAACGTGTCGATCGATTCGGTGCAAGACTGGGAACAGGGACGTCGGTCACCCAGAGGCGCGGCGCGAACGCTCCTTCGCGTGGCCCATGAACACCCTGAGGTTCTACAGCAACTAGCTGGTTAACAGACCAATGCACTCGCTCTTCCGCTACGATATTTCCCACAAGCCCCAGACAAAGAAAAAGCCAGTTACCGACCAGTCCTGTCCCATTAGCTGCCTGGTTTGGCTGAGATAAGCCTTTGTTTCTCCTGCCCTGGCCTGCCTTCAATGGGACAATGCTGAATGTCAGGTTTTCTCCAAAGCGGTCATTTGATCTTGCCGAAGGTAACGAAATCGAACGACCGAATTCGGCCA
>JAHEGH010000047.1 GCA_024639825.1 Gammaproteobacteria bacterium | reverse complement strand
ACGGACCGTTCGATGCGCACCATATTTTCGACACTCTGCCCGAAGGCAGCATGAAGACCGAGCCGCTGAAGATCGACATCACGTTTTTCTGCTACAAATGCAACGGCATGGCGACGGGCAGGACCTGCCCGCACTCTGCAGAGGATCGACTCGCAATCTCCGGCACACGGTTACGCGAGATGTTCACCAAAGGCGAGTCGATTCCGCCCGAATTCAGCCGCGATGAAGTGGTCGCTGTCTTGCGGGAATATTACGATGGGGCGGGCCGTCAGTAGTGTATAGAATTGACAGAACATTCCGGAACGATTTACAAAGTACATTCAAAAAATTAAAGGTTAGCTATTGCTAGTCGCCCAGATCAGCGATACGCACATCCTGGTGCCCGAATCAGCTCACTCCGCAGCCCAGCTGCGGAGTGATTGCCTGCGGCTCACAATTGCGGATATCAATGAGCAGCAGCCCGATGCGGTGATCTTCACCGGCGATACCGTGCAGCATGGCGAGCCTGAAGAGTACGCGCGACTGCGCGACCTGTTAGCGCCGCTTGAGGCGCCGCTATATCTCGTTCCCGGAAATCGCGATGACAAGCGCGAAATGCGTGCGGCGTTCAGCGATTGTGCCTTTTTGCCAAAGACCGGCGACTTCCTGCACTACGTCATCGAGGATTACGAAACGCGGCTCGTCGGCATCGACTCAACATTGGCCGGCGAGCGCAAGGGTCGCTTTTGCAAAATACGCCAGGCCTGGCTGGATACGACTCTGCGGGCACAGCCCGATCGGCCGACATTGCTCTTTATTCACCATCCGCCTTTTGACGTTGGCGATCATTACGTCGGTGGCTACCGCCATCCCGAAGAAGCAACAGCGTTGGCTGATATCGTTCGTCGTCACTCACAGGTTGCCGGTATTCTTTGCGGCCACGTTCACTGGCCGGTCGAGTTCGATTGGGCAGGCACGGCAGCCCGCATCATGCCGAGTATCGCGGTTGACGTTCGCAAGGGCATCGACGAGACAGAGGCTCGGGAACGGCCCATCTACATGCTGCACCGTGTGTCCCGCGCGACCGGCCTCGCGAGCCAGGCGATGACAGTGGAGGGGCTTGCCTAGGCGGTCTTCTTGATCAGGAACTGATAGATGCCGTCATCTTCCGAGTGTTCGAGGAGCTCATTGCCCGTCTGACGGCAGAAAGCCTGGAAGTCAGCGACAGCGCCTGGATCCGTAGCGACGATCTCCAGCGTTCCACCAGCGGGAACGTCCTTCAGGGCCTTGCGGGCTTTGAGGATGGGCAACGGGCAGTTGAGGCCCTTTGCGTCTAATGTTGCATCAGCCATGGATCAGGTCTCCGTTCTGGCAATTAGATAAAGAGGTTAATGTCAGCCTGTGTGGCGCATTCGATATACGTTGCGGCGCCACCGATTTCGATACCGTCAATCATGTCGTCTTTCGAGTATTCGAACAGGTCCAGGGTCATCTGGCAGGCGATCATGCGGACTTCGGCTTCAACCGCCATTTCACGCAGTTCTTCAATCGAGGCAACGCCTTTCTTCTTGATCAGGTTCTTCATCATGACCGAGCAAGCGGCATCAACGCCCGGGATTGCCGTAACGAGATTCGGCAGGCCCATATGCATGCCAGCCATCGGCATCTTCATTGCCGTGTTGCCGGCAGCGGTGACCTGGAGGTTCAGTTTCTTGAACAGCAGCGGCAAGCCATAAAACGTGAAGAACATCGTGACCGGTAAGCCCATCGCAGCGGCGGTGGTGGCGAGGATGAAGGGCGGGTAGGCCCAATCCAGAGACCCCTTGGTCACAATGATTGACATGCTTTTTTCTTCAGCGGACATTTCCAGATACCTCGTCAGTAAAGGGGTTCAACGCAAAGATCGTATTAGATTATCAGAATTGTCTTTATTAGTGAAATATAATATTCTCGATCGATGCCGAGCGACGTGCCGTTATATATAGGTAGCGAGATCTACCGGAAACCCGCTTTTGGTTTCAATCACCCACTCAATATCGTCCGCCACGCCGCGGTCACCGATCTGCTGCGAATGCTCGGCTGGTTGGATGAAAGCAGCTTTCGTGAGAGCGAGCCGGCATCGGTCGATCAGTTACTCGAGTTTCATAGTCGTGCGTATGTAAGGGCACTGCAATACGCAAACGCCACAGGTAGGGTTGAGCCGGACGTTCGTGAACGTTACCAGGTTGGCACCCTGGAGAACCCGTTGTTCCCCGGCTTGTTTGAGCGTGCGTCGATGACCGTCGGCGGTTCGATCATGTCGGCTGAGCTGGCCAGCAAAGGGCATGTCGTGTTTCACCCGACGGGCGGGACACATCATGGCCGCACCGATCGCGCGAGTGGCTTTTGCTATTTCAACGATCCGGTATTCGCCATCCTGACGTTCCTCAAGGAAGGCAGTCGCAATGTAATGTACATCGATCTCGATGCCCATCACGGCGATGGCGTGGAGGACGCATTTATCGACGACGAGCGTGTCACGACGGTCTCGATTCATGAGGCGGATCGCTGGCCGTTCTCCGGCACGCGATCCCGTCCGCGATCGGGTGCCTACAATCTGGCTGTCCCACAGGGTATCAATGACAGTGAGTTCGAGCTGCTCATGGAGGAGGCGATTCTGCCGCTCGTGGACAGGGTCAATGCGGATGCCCTGGTCCTGTGTTGCGGTGCCGATTGTCTCGCCGGCGATCCGCTGTCTAAAATGGCGCTTTCCAACGTCGCCCTTTGGGATGCCGTCGATCGCCTGACCGAAAAAGGGCTGCCGACCGTGATATTGGGTGGTGGCGGGTATAATCCCTGGACGGTGACTCGCTACTGGGCGGGCATGTGGGGACGCATCAGCGGCCAGCCCTTCCCGGAGCGGTTGCCAGCGGAAGCGACAGAGTACCTGCGGGCCATGGAGTGCGATCTCATCGATGAAGACGAGGTCGATGAGGCCTGGCTGACCACGCTGGCGGATAGCCCTTATCCCGGCCCCATTCGCGACGAGATAGGATTGCTCGCCACGCAATTAAAGGATTCTGAATGATGAACTGGCTGGATTCACTGGCTCGGATAGAGGACCTGGAGGACGCTGAGTTCGACGCCGGGCTGGTCGCGGAATTCGAGCGACGTGCCGACATCGCCGTATCAAGACCGATCCGGTTTTCGACGCCGACCTTCAAGGAATATGAGAGTACCGAGCTCGAAGGTTGTGGCAAGAACAGCTTTCCAGCGTTCTCCATTACCGCGGGCGAGTGCGGCCTCAACTGTGATCACTGCCAGAAGAAAATCCTGGAGCCCATGATCCCGGCCACCAATCCGGCGATGCTGGAAGCGAAAGTGAGACACCTGGTCGATACCCAGGAACTCAGCGGTTTCCTGCTGAGTGGCGGGTCAAACAAGAAGAATGAAATCCCCTACGGCCGCTATATGCCGGTTGTGGAGCAATTGAAGAAGGACTTCCCGCATCTGAAGATCGCCGTGCACACGGCCTTGCTGGATGAGCGGCGTGCGAAGGGAATGGAGTCGGCGGGGGTTGATACGGTCATGATGGACGTCATCGGCGCCCAGGAAACGATCGAGCAGGTCTATAACCTGAAGCGCTCGGTCGATGACTTCGAAGAGACGCTTGCTGCACTGTGCTCGACCTCGATGGAAGTCACACCGCATATCGTGATTGGCCTGCATTACGGCAAGCTGCTTGGCGAAGCGAATGCGCTCGACATGGTCAGCCGCTACAACGTGAATGCACTGGTGCTGGTCGTGATCATGCCGTTCTACGCCAAGCCGGGCACCTTCGTAACGCCGGCGACAGCCGATGTCGGTCGCATCTTCCTGGAAGCACGCGAGCGAATCCCCGACCAGCAGGTGTTGCTCGGGTGTGCACGACCGCCTGGCATGCACAAACGAATTACAGATGCCTATGCCATTATGGCCGGCCTCGATGGCATCGCATTTCCGGCAGACGGAGCGGTTTCCGTCGCACACACAATCGGCAGGCCGTTCGAGCAGGCACACTCCTGCTGTTCGATCAAGATCGGTAACACACTTCAGACACAGGGCACTTCACGATGGGTTGCATAGAACACAAGAAATCGCCGGCCGCCGCCGACACGGGCCACGACTACAACCCCTATGACGTGATGGAGCCGCGGTTGCCGGAGAAGACGCCGGTGGACCGCAGGAACGGCAAGCACGTCAAGGCGAATGACATACCACCCGAGGGTGTCTACCTGCCGAACAACAATATTCTCGCGCCGCACATGAAGTCGCCGGACTACGTGCAGCTGTCAAATGCTGCCGCGATCACGCTCGGCATCATGGGCGGTCGCATGCACCGTTGCGAATGTACGCGCTGCCTGAACCTGTTGCTGACGTATCCGGAAGGTTGCCGCGCCAATTGCGCCTATTGTGGCCTGGCACGTCATCGCGAAGCCGAGCGCGATTACGCCGACCGCAACTTCATTCGAGTGGACTGGCCGGCTGTGCCGATGACGGACATCGTCGACATCGTGGCGAAGGATCCGGAGAACAGCCCGTTCCATCGCATGTGCATCTCCATGATCACGCACCCGCGATCCGAGCAGGACACGTTCACTGTGCTCGAACAGTGGACCGATAAGATTGACCCTGGCGCAATACCGGTATCCATCCTGTCGAACCCGACCACCATGACGCGCGACGACGTGCAGCGTACGAAAGACCTTGGCGCCGATATCTTTACGGTCGCGCTCGATGCAGCGACGCCCGAACTGTTTGACCGAACGCGCGGCAAGGGCGTCCAGTCGCCCCACAAGTGGAAGAAATACTGGGACATCATGCTCGATGCGAAAGATATCTTTGGTCCGCAGAAATTTGGTGCCCATATTATCGTCGGCATGGGGGAGACGGAGTACGAAGTGCTGAATCTCGTGCAGGAACTCGTCGATCTCGGCGGCCACAGCCACATGTTCTGCTTCTTCCCGGAAGATGGCTCGTTGATGGACCATCTGCCGGCAACGCCGCGGGACCAATGGCGTCGCGTGCAGCTGGCTCGTTACCTGATCGATTACCGGGATGTGCGCGTCGACCACATGAGGTTCGACGGTGAGGGCAGGGTAAAGAGCTATGGGATTTCCGATGCCGAACTGTCGGATGTGATCGATGCAGGTATCGCATTCCGGACGTCCGGCTGCCCTGGGAAATTCCAGGACGATATTTCAGCCTGCGACCGGCCTTACGGCGACTCGCCGCCGAGCAATATTGCGAGCTACCCGTTCCAGCCGAAGAAAAAAGACATCAGGAAGATTCGCAAGCAGCTCGATATCCCGGTCGCCGTGGAGTAATTCGACAGCCCTCATGAGTCAGCCGTTCCGTATCATCGACACGGGCGTCCGGGAAGGACGGTCCAATATTGCCTTTGACGCAGCCCTTATCGAGCTGCGGCAGCGCAACGAGGTGCCTGACACTATTCGTTTTCTTCGGTTTCCGCCCACAGCCCTGATTGGCCGTCACCAGGACCTGTCGCGCGAGGTCAATCTCGAGTACTGCGCCGGAGACGGTGTTGGCACAGTGCGGCGCATAACGGGCGGCGGCGCCATCTACCTCGACGAAGGCCAGCTCGGCTGGGAGCTCGTGTTCCACCGTGCGTCGCTGGGCATCGCAGCACTGCCGGATCTGGCTCGCGAAATCTGCAATGCGGCCGCTGCCGGCCTTGCGGAACTCGGCGTTAACGCCAAATTTCGGCCACGTAACGATATCGAGGTCGATGGTCGAAAGATCAGCGGTACCGGCGGTTTCTTCGACGGCGACATTCTTATCTATCAGGGCACGGTGCTCATCGACATGAGCCCGGCACAGATGGTCAGGGCGCTGAACATCCCGAAAGCGAAGCTGGCCAAACACGATCTCGATTCTGCGGAACAGCGCGTGGTGACTTTGAAAGAGTTGCTGGGTGACGAGTTGCCGAACATGGAGACCATCAAGACCGCGCTCATCAAGGGTTTTACGGAAGGGCTGGGTATCTCTGCAGAGCCTGGCGAGATTTCGGACGCTGAAGAAGCGCTGGCGACGCAGTATTTTAATGAAGAGATCGGCACCGACGATTTCGTTGCCGAGATTGATAGTCCAGGCAGTACCGACCAGTTGCTCGAAGGCACTCACACGGGAGTTGGCGGCACGATCAACGCCTTCGTCAAGCTCGAAGGCCCGACGCACGGGCTGCTGCAGCGAGTACTGATCACGGGCGATTTTTTTGTAACGCCGCCACGCATTGTCTTCGACCTCGAAGCGGCCCTGCTGGGCACGCGGCTTGATGACGTCGAAACGACCGTACGACAGTTCTTCGAGGAAACCGATATCGATATGCTCAGCGTGGCGGCCGACGATTTCATTGCAGCGATAAGCAACGCGCTCGCCAGACGAGAGGGCGTCTAGCCGTGGCCGATTGCAAGAGCAGCGACGACGCGTTCGTCCTCGCCGCCAACGAGGCGGACCCGATGAACGTGGTTGCCGTCATCCAGCATACGGCAGGCGAGTACCTTGGTTTGATCGAAGACCATCTGGAAGGCCGACGCATTCGCTTCCAGTATTTCCGTCCGTTCGCCGCCGGCAGTTTGCCCACAGCGGAAATGCCGGCGGATGCCCTTTTCATATTGGGCGGCGGGCCCTGGGGCGCTGCCGGGTCGAGAAACCTGCCGACGCTGGAGAAGGAAGTCGAAATTGCGCGGCAGTACCTGGAGGAGGGTACGCCCATCGTCGGCATCGGGCTCGGCGCACAGATACTGAGTCTTGCGGCTGGCGGTGGCGTCGAGCCGCGAGAGCTGACGTTCGAGACGCTGTCGGCGACCCGCATTCGGGACGACGCGCTCAATGGCTATCTGCCGGAGACCTTCAACCAGGTGGTCTACATGCGCGACTGGCCTGTGCTACCCCGGCATGCCGTGGTCCTTGCTGAGGATAACCTCGGTCGGCCCGCTGTCTGGCAAGCTGGAGAAAGTGCTTATGGTTTTTCTGGCAATCCAGGCATTAAGCTCGGCATGATCGAAGACCTGATTATGGAGTTCGAAGAGGTGCCTGCGGATACGGCCGGGCAGCTTGAGAAACTTCGTGCGCTGCAGCCCGTTCTCGAGGATGAGCTCGTGCCAATAATGACCGGTCTTGTGCAATGCACGTCCCTGATGTCTGCGCCGAAAGCGGCCAAAGGCGCCGGGGAATTGGATGCACAGGTAATTTAGTATATGCTAATGCGCTGTTGGATGTCCGTCCAATCGCAGGGGATTCGAGAAAATGGCAGAAAAACTCATTATTGTTATGGCTAACACTGATCCGCGTAATGGCGAAGAGCTCGGTGCGCCGATTTTCCAGGCAACCGTCGCCGCCGCGATGGACTACGACGTCGACGTTATTTGCACCGCGACCTCCGGACGGCTCATGAAGAAAGGCGTCGCTGAAAAACTCTTCGTCAAGGAAGGGTCGCCGAAGTCGGTTTACAGCTTCATCCAGGATGCCCACGAGGCTGGCGCGAAGTTCTACTGCTGCTCGCCGAATCTCGACCTGTTCGACATGACCAAGGAAGACCTGATCCCCGAGTGCGAAGGTATTGTGGGTGGGGCTCACCTCATAGAAGAAGTCATGGAAGGTGACTGCAAGGTTCTGTCTTACTAATTCCTAAAGGTCCGACTATATGTCCCATTCCTCAGCGTCCCGAATCCAGGAATTCATTGGCGATCCAGTATCGGATTCGCCGCCCGTCAAACGCGAACAGCTGGAGGAAATTTTCCAGGACATCCAGGGCGACCTCAGGTTTGACCATGAGCTCAACGGCTGCCTGAACTGCGGTATTTGCACCGCGACGTGCCCGGCGGCGCATTACTACGATTTCAGCCCGCGCGAGATCGTCCAGTTACTGTGGACCGAGAATCTCGAAGGCATTTACGATGCGATGCAGGAGAAGATCTGGTCCTGCGCCCAGTGCTACACCTGCGCCGCGCGCTGCCCATTCGGCAATTCGCCGGGTGGCCTGGTCATGCTGATGCGCGAGACCGCCATCAAGCATGGCATGGAGTCGGCAAAGGCCGTGCTGCGTCCCTTCAGTCGCGTCATGCTGAAACTCATCTCCACGGGTAACCAGCTGTCGCCCGATATGATTAACCCCGAAGGCTTCGCTGACTGGGGTCCGCACATATCGAAAGTTGATGCGCCGCTGGCGCTCCTGCGCAAAGCAATCCCCATGCCCACGCTGCACACAACCAAGACAGCGTGGGAAGTTAATCTCAAGACATCGGTTGAGTTGTACACGATCTGGGAAGAAACCGGCGTGCTCGACAGTCTTGAAACCATCGACGAAAACCTGTTCGACGTAATCCTCGACATCATGGATGAGAAACGTGATGACTATGAGGATTGGATGGATGAGCAGGACTAGACAATCGTAGGAGAGCCTTTAGGCTCGAATCGCGGCTAAAGCCGCTCCTACCGTAAGTATATTGGAGGGTTACAATGGCAGGTAATGGTGGAGAAAAGTTCACAGGGCACGGGTCAGAGTGGGTAGACGCGAACCTGTCGAAGAAAGATGCCCATACTGCGACGGTCTGGGTCGACCAGATCGTCAACAAGCGTTCGATGCTCACGAACAAGGATCGCGTTGAAGACGTGCGCGACGCCATGTGGGAACTCGAGAAAGACGGTGAAATCCTGGTACATCGGGTCACGGACGAGCACGAACCGGTTACGGTCAAGACCCTGTATGGCTGGGACAAGAAGATACCGACGACACAGCTCTGGCATCACAAGTCCTGCGGCCAGTGCGGCAACATCCCGGGTTACCCCGCATCCCTCTTGTGGCTCATGAACAAGATGGACATCAAGTACCTTGATGAGACCGACCAGACCTCATGTACGGCATGGAATTACCACGGGTCGGGGATCGGCAACATCGAGAGCCTGGCGGCAGTATTTCTCCGGAACTTCCATCAGGCCTACGTCGCCGCGAAGGCGCAGGGGTTACCGGACGGTTACTTCTACCCGCTGGTGCATTGCGGCACGTCGTTTGGCAATTACAAGGAAGTGCGTGGTTACCTGTTGCACTCGGCGAAGCTACGCGAACGCGTCAAGACGATTCTCGGCAAGCTCGGCCGTCTCGTTGACGGCAAGCTCCTGATTCCGGAAGAGGTCGTGCACTATTCGGAGTGGGTGCACGTGATGCGCAATCGCATCAAGGAACACCAGGTTATCGATTGCAGCAACATTCGCGCCACGGTGCATCCGGCATGCCATGTCTACAAGATGGTTCCCGAGGACGCCATTTACGACGACGATATTCTCGAAGGCAATCGCGTCGCTGTCACCACGGGCGTTCTGGAAACGCTGGGCACACAGGTCATCGACTACTCGACCTGGTACGACTGCTGCGGCTTCGGATTTCGCCACATTATTTCCGAACGCGAATTCACGCGTTCGTTCGCCATTGATCGCAAGTTACGGGTAGCGCAGGAAGAGGCGCGCGCCGACATGATGGTCGGCCACGACACGGGTTGCATTACAACGCTCGATAAGAATCAGTGGATCGGCGCAGCAGTCGGTAAACCGGTGGAGTTGCCGGTACTTGCCGACATCCAGTTCGCAGCCCTCGTTTGTGGTGCGCATCCCTACAAGATAGTGCAGTCGCACTGGCATGCTTCGCCGACAGAGCAGCTGATGGAGAAGCTGGGAATTGACTGGCAGGCCAAAAAAGCAGAGTTCGAGTTATACCTGAAGGACGTGGAAGCGGGCCGGGGCGAGACCCTTTACGACCCGCGTTTGATGATTACGTCAGGACCTGGTTTCAAAGCCGTGGAATCGAAACCCAACGACTAAGAGCCAAAAAAATAGGCAAGCAAACAATGAGTAAACCTGTATTGATAATCGGTGGCGGACCGGCAGGTCTGGCCGCAGCACACAGTTTTGCAACAGTTGGCAAGGAATGTGTCATCGTCGAGAAAGAAGACAGGCTGGGCGGTGCGCCGATCCTGTCTGGCTACGCGAAACTCGTGCCGACCGGTGAATGGGCCAAGGATGCCATTGGCGGTATGGTTAAGCGTGTCGAAGATGCGTCCAGCGTCAAGGTTATTACCGGCACCAAGGTCACCAATTTCGATGGGGCGCCCGGTGACTTTACCGCAACGCTATCCAATGGCGATACGCTCGAGGCAGAAGCGGTCATTCTCTGCAGCGGCTTCACGCATTTTGACTCGGTCAACAAACCCGAGTGGGGCTTTGGCACGCACGAAGACGTCGTAACGACCACGCAGGTCGAGCAAATGATTTCGTCAGGGCAGGGTGTGCGTTGCCCGTCCGACGGACGTAAACCGAACCGGGTTGCCATCCTGTTGTGCGTTGGCTCGCGCGATCGCCAGATCGGGCGCGAATGGTGTTCCAAGATCTGCTGCACCGTCTCATCCAATATTGCGATGGAAATTCGCGAAGAGTTGCCGGACTGCCACGTCTATATCTACTACATGGATATCCGCACCTTTGGTCTCTACGAAACCAAGTACTACTGGAAGAGCCAGGAAGAGTTCAAGGTCAAGTACATCAAGGCGCGCATCGCCGAGGTGACCTCGGATGGCGAGAAGCTCATCGTCAAAGGCGAGGATACTCTGGTAAAACGCCCGATCACGATTCCATTCGATATGGTCGTGCATGCGATTGGCATGGATCCGAACGTCGAAAACCCGGAAATCTCCGATACGTTCGGTATCGATCTTGAGACACACGGTTACATTGATGTTGCGAATCGCTACGGTTCGATGGGCGCTACGTCCCGTCCGGGTGTTTATGTAGCGGGTTCTGCTACCGGTCCGGAGACCATTGACGATTCGATCGCGCAAGGGCATGCGACAGCAATGGCTGTGCTATCCGGCGCGCAAGATCTCAAAACGGCGTAGAACTGGATTCCATGGCTTCCAAGTCTGCAATGCTTCCCCAAGAGTTCGAGCGCCCTGTACTCGAGCTCTCGGGTGAGATATTACGCGTCGCGCTGCAGATGATGGTTAGCGGTAGTGAAGAGCACGGCGGCATTGAACGTTACATCGACGCGGTCAAGCTGAAAAGTGCGATGTTTCAGCAGGCACTTGTCGAAAACGATATCGCCGATCTCGATCTGGAAACGTTTAAGGGTCTGTGTACATTCATGGCGACGGTGCGACGTCGTATCAGCGGGCACCTCAATGAGGAGGCGTTTGCGGATATGCGCGTGGCAATCGTTCGATTGTTCGATGACAGGGAACATATCGACGATCGCATCGTCACTTTTTGTGACCGCTTCCCGAATGACAAAAAACATCGCTGGGTGAGAGACCTTGCAACCGAGTTGCTGCACAACGCAGATCCCGAGCGTGTGCCGCTTATGAATCGCTGGGTGTGGGACGCCAAGTCGAACACGGGAGTAATTCGTGAGATCTGGCACGGTGACAATGTCGATCACATTACGATCCCTGTGGCCAACGGCTACGGCACCTACCTCATGCTGCGCGAGGAACTTAGCCAGTTCCTGAGTGACAATGGAATCTTTCGCGACGTTCTGTACTACGTTGATGTGCTCTGCGCACAGGTTTACGCGCAATACATCTGCGAACAGGGTGGCAGTTACCTGCGCGCTGATTTCCAGGCGCCCGAAGATCCCATGCAACACACACGCCGTCTGCTTGGACTCGATGGAGTCCAGCCAGGCAACGGCAGAACACGCCTCAAGTCGATCGATGGTGAGGCCTTTGTCCTGGATGACACCACCGAACTGAACCCGACGGAACACTAATGCCCATTCATGAAAAATCGCTGATTCGCCCGGAAAATCTGACGACGCACGAGGATTTGATGCTCGATGGTGTCGATGTGTCAGGTCACTGGAGTACGTTCATTGAGACGCGGGTTGTTAAGGATTACAACGAGAGCCTGCAGGACGAGATCGCGGCATTGCCTGGCGGCGAACAGATCCATCGCTGCTGGCAGTGTGGATCCTGTACGAATGCGTGCACCGTGAATGCCATCAATGAAGACTTCAACCCGCGTTACTGGATCTACCTGATCCGCATGGGCATGGAGTCCGAGCTGCTGCGCGATAAGGACATCATCTGGCAGTGCGTGTCGTGCAACAAGTGCACCTACGCATGTCCTCGCGATGTTTTTCCTGAGGGAGTGATGAAGGCGACGGCGCACTGGCTCGAAAGGAAGGGCCACACCGAAAAGTCGCCTTCGACGCATTTCGACGAGGTCTTTACCGAGCAGATCGTTAAGACCGGCAAGATCGAAGAAAGTCGTACCATGAGGCGCTTCTTCTCGCGTACGGGTCAGGCGCTCGCGCAGCCGTGGATGATCGAGATGGTCAAGCGCATGCTGCGTGGCTTGCCGATCGGCATGTTGACGCGTATGGGCCTCGCCACGCTGGTGGCACCCAGGACAAATGACTGGTCAAGCGCGTCCGCGGCGATCCAGGAATACATTGACGAACAACATGAAAAGCAATCGCAGGCATTGAGCCTTGCCGAGCTGGTTGAAACCGCCAAGCAAGACGTGGCTGCCTGACGAGGAACCTGATGACTACCAAAGATAAATACAAGAAGGTCGCCTACTACCCGGGCTGCGCGCTCGAGGGTTCGGGGCATTCTTATAACCGCTCCACCAAAGCCGTCGGCAAAGCTCTTGGCCTGGATCTCGTTGAGGTCAAGAACTGGAATTGCTGCGGCGCGATGGAAGTGAAGAACATTGACCCAAAGATTCAGACCTACCTCTCATCGCGAGTCATGTCGACAGCAGCCAATGAAATGGACATGGATGTGGTCATGGCGCCGTGCAATGGCTGTTATCACAACCTGAAGAAAGCGGAATACGATCTGGCTAATGACACGGAGTCTGCGGAGGTTGTCGATCGCCTGTCGAAGAAGGCTGGTCACAAAACCTACGAGTCCGGGCAGGTCGAGACCATTCACGCGCTCGACTGGATCAAGGAGGCAATCGGCGAAGACGGGCTGGCCGAACGCGTCAAGAATTCCCTGTCGGGGATCAAGGTTGCCAACTACTACGGCTGCATGTACACACGGCCGCGGCATATTTTCCCCGAGAAAGACCAGGGGCCCGGCAGCGAGTCTACGTCCAAGCCGCATTTCATGGACGACCTGCTGGCCGCAGCCGGGGCCGAGAATGTCGATTTCCCGTTGAAGACGGCCTGCTGTGGCGGAGCTCACACGCTGTCCGACAGCGATACCTCCACAAAGCTTGTTCTCAACATCCTGAAGGCGGCGAAGCTGTCGGGTGCCGACGTGATTGCGACCGAGTGCCCGACCTGTCACTCCGGCCTCGAGATGCACCAGATCCGGGCCGAAAAGACGCTGGGTGAAACAGTCGATATCAAGATCCTGTACTTCACCCAGCTGCTCGGCATGGCACTGGGTCTGAAGGCAAAAAAAGTCGGCGTCCACGAAAACATCAACGACTCCATCAAGTTCCTCAAGGAACGAGGGCTCGGGTGAGGACGCTCGATCAGCTCGAGGCGGTGTTCGATGCACCACCGTCGACCGCGGATATCCTGGGAGCGGCCGAGAACCTGTTGCGAGCGAGCGAAGAAGTCATCGAGCACTGGATTACTGCAAGGGGAGAAGTACCTACCGACGACCAGCGCGAGGGCTTTCGACTGTTGGCCCTGCATAGACAGGGGGCAAAAGGCGATCCGAGTTTCAATGCCTGCCGCGAGACCTGCCGCGAGGTTGTCTACCACTACAACCTTGTCACCATGGAACCCGAACATTCGGATATTACTGATCGCTTATATATGATGGGTTTGGTATCCAAGCACCTGTATTTGTTCATAAGCGGCAAGCTGCAGGTGGCCGGACTCGGCGAATTTTGTTGTTCGTCGAAACCGATTCGATCGGCGAGTGAATCGCAACAACCATAGATGAAGGAGGCATAGATATGCCATCTGTAAGGGGATGTAACCTTCCTGACGAACTGCTCTACGACGTCGACAACCATATCTGGTTTACAGAGATGGGTGACGGCACGGTCAAGATTGGTATGACCGCGGTAGCCACTGCGATGGCAGGCAAACTGGTCGCATTTACACCAAAGAAAGTGGGTCGCAGCGTTCGTGCAGGCAAGTCCTGCGGCACGCTCGAATCCGGCAAATGGGTCGGGCCAGCCAAATCGCTTGCCGGCGGCGAAGTCGTCGCGGTGAATGACGATATGGTTGGCGATCCGAGCATCGCCAATGACGACCCCTATGAAAAGGGCTGGTTGCTCATCCTGAAGCCAGAAGACTGGGACAGCGTCAAAGGCTCCCTGGTTACAGGCGACGGCATCGCAGCACCTTATGAGGCCAAGATGGACTCGGAAGGATTCGGCGGTTGCGGCGAATGAATGAGGAGACCGCAGCGCCGGTTGAGGACTTCGGGAAATTGTCCGAGTTACACGACATGGCGTCGCACGCCGTCGAGCTGCTCAAGGCGATGGCGAACGAGTGGCGCCTCATGATCCTGTGCCAGCTGTCCGAAGGTGAAAAAACGGTCAGCGAGTTGCAGTCGCTTCTCGGTCTCAGTCAGTCCGCACTGTCTCAACATCTCGCGGTCCTTCGCCGCGAGAAAATAGTCACAGCCCGGAAGCATGCGCAGTCCGTCAGTTACTCACTGGCCGGCGACGATGCTTCCAGGGTTATGCGCACATTACACGAAGTATTCTGCGAAACGCGGGGAGAAAATAAATGAGTTTTAATGGAATTAAGGCGGCAGCTGCGCTGTTAGCCACGGGGCTATTTGCCTTCAGCAGTACGGCAATGGCAACCAATGGTTATTTTACACACGGCGTTGGTACTGAGTCGAAAGGTATGGCTGGCTCAGGCGTCGGCAGCAACGCGAATATGGGCGGTATTGCTGCAGCAACCAATCCTGCGCTTGCGGTCTTCGCCGACGAGAAATGGCAGGTTGGGTTGTCTATATTCAGCCCCATGCGTTCCTACACGGCATCGGCCAGTTTCGCGAATGGCCAGGGCGGTGCATTTACGCTGAGCCCGGGCAGCTATGACAGCGAGAATGAGGCATTCCCGATTCCCTACGTTGCGAAGAACTGGAAGCTCGCCAATGACAACGCATTGTCATTTATTTTCTATGGCCGTGGCGGCATGAACACCGAATGGAACGGTGGTCAAACGGCAATGTTTGATCCGTTCGGTCAGGGTGGTGCTCCTTCGGAACTGCCGGGTTTGTACGGTGCCGGTAAGGCTGGCGTGGATCTGATGCAGGCGTTCATGAGCCTGAATTATGCAGCCAAGGTAAACGATCGGTTTGCCTGGGGTGCCGGTCCCGTTGTTGCTATCCAGATGTTTGAAGCGACTGGCGTTGCGTCGTTCACTGGTTATACGCAGACATTCGCCGATGCATTCCTGCAGAATGGTCAGGGCGCCCCGGCCACTCAATTGACGAATAACGGTCATGACACCTCAGTGGGCTACGGCGTCGCGGCCGGTCTGTGGACCGGTACTGAGACGTTCAGCTTTGGCCTGAGCTACCAGTCAAAAATCTCGATGTCCGAATTCGACGATTACGCCGATCTGTTCGCACAGGACGGTGGCTTTGACATTCCTTCGACACTGAAGGCTGGCATCTCGTTCAAGGCCGGAGATACAGCGCGCATTAACCTCGATATCGAGCAGATCGGCTACAGCGAAGTTGACTCCATAAACAATCCCATCATGAATTTGCTGACGGGCTGTTTTACTGCAAATCCTGCGGTTGCGCCCGAAACATCGGGTTGCCTGGGTGGCCCGAATGGTGGCGGTTTCGGCTGGGAAGACATGACAGTCTACAAGGCCGGGATTGAATGGCAGGCAAACGAAACCAGCACATGGCGAGTTGGCTACAGCTATGGTGAACAGCCGATTCCGAGCAGTGAGGTGTTGTTTAACATTCTTGCACCGGGTGTCATGGAAACACATATGACGGTTGGCTGGACGAGCGAGCGTTCGAACGGCAACGTGTTGTCGATGTCATTGATGTATGCGCCCGAGAAGACAATCACGGGTGCGAGCACCTTTGATCCTACTCAAACGATCCAGCTCAAGATGAGCCAGCTTGAGTTCGAAATTGCCTATCGATTCTAGGAGAACCTGATGAAGGCCAGATTTTTTATGGCCGTAATCACGATTGCGGCGCTGCTCTCAGCGCCGTTTTCGTTTGCGGCCGATGATGAAACAGGTATTTTCGAAACGATACATGCATCCTCGGTATCGTTTGATGAAACGACTGCAGCGGTAGAAGCGGCGTTTGCGTCCTCAGGCTTGGTGCTACATGCGTCGCACGACGTCAGAGTGCCCGATGAGAAACATCGCGCGAAAGTGTTCGTCATAACATCTCCGATGTATGCGGAAGCCGCAAAAGCGGAGTCCGCGCGCACCGTCTCGGCGCAGGTTCTGCGGCTTGCTGTGTACACACAGGGCGATGATCAGAAGACGTACATCAACATGGCCAATCCTGTGGCCCATGCCATGGTGTTTTATGCGGACTCGTCCAATTACGATGACCTGGTTGCCGCGGCCGGCAAGGCGGCTGCCGAACTGCGAGCACTCGTTGCCGGCGTACCGGGAGACAGCATGTCGGAGCAGCAGGCACCGAAGCGCTCCGAGAAGCACTACAACGCCTACAAGGGTGATGGGCCGGCGCGCATGATGGCCAAGTTCCGTACCTTCGAGAAGAGCCAGCTGCTTATCGCGGAGGACAAAGCAGAGAACTTCGACGCGGTTATCGGTAGCGTCACGGCAGCATTGTCAGCGCGCGCTGTCGCCGGCCCCGACGAGTCAGAGGGCTGGGAGCAGGTCGTCCTGATCCGAATCAGCGACGATGCAGCGTACATTGGCCTGACCAATCCTTATATCGAAGACAAGATGATTCGTATCAACTCTCGCTTCCGCAAGGACGGCAAGAGCGAGTTGTCGCCGTATCCTGGCGTTGACCATGTTGCCGCGCTGCCGACCGAGGTCCTGATCATCAGGGAGGGTGACGAGACATTGGTCCTTCACTACGGCCAGATGTGGCGCATGCAGCTCTATTTCTGGGATTCGGGCTACCGGGCGTTTACTGCCAATGTTGGCGTGCCCAGTTCGATTGCAAACTCGATCGAGGACACAATCAGCGCCGATTAACGAAAAACAGGCATAATTGGCCGGGGACGACAGGCCTGCTGTAAGTCAGCGGGGTTATCGTCCCCGTTTCTGTATACCTCAGGCATCCAGGTACTTTCAGCATGAGCAAGACAAAACTCGACCCCGCCTATTTGCGCGAACAGATCGTTGGCGTCGATTCCACGTTCGAAACACCGTTTGGCGAGCGCCTCATGGTGTATTGCGACTACACCGCGTCAGGCCGATGCCTGCGTTTTGTGGAGTCCTACCTGCAGAGCTTGCAGCGTGTTTATGCGAATACGCATACGGAAGACGACATTACCGGACGCAGCATGAGCCAGTTGCTGCATGAGGCCGAGGCTGCGATCAAACAGTCGGTGAACGCGGGGCCGGATGGGCGCATCATCGCCTGCGGTACCGGTGCGACAGGTGCGATCGATAAGTTACAACAAATTATTGGTGTGACGCTCGCGCCGGCGACGCGCAAGAATCTGGGTAAGATGCTGGATGACGAAGTGCTGGCCAATACGCAGCCCGTTGTCTTTATTGGCCCCTATGAACATCACTCCAACGAGATCTCCTGGCGTCAGTCGCTTGCGACGACGGTGCAGGTCAGGCTCGATGCAGGCGGCAATGTTGACCTCAGCCACCTGGAGGAGTTGTTGCAGGATCCGCGCTACCAGAACCGCAAGCGCATTGGGTCGTTTTCTGCGGCATCGAATGTAACGGGTATGCGCGCTGATGTCCGCAAGATCGCGAGCCTGTTGCACAAGTACGATGCGATGGCCTGTTTCGACTATGCTGCCAGCGCACCCTATGTCGAAATCGACATGAACCCCGAACCCGAGTTCGAGGGCGATGATCCGAGCATTGATGCCCTTTTTATCTCTCCGCATAAATTCCTCGGCGGACCGGGGTCGAGCGGTGTCCTTGTCTTCAAGGAACGCATCTATGACCGCGACCTGCCGCCAAGCATGAGTGCCGGTGGCACCGTCGATTACGTCGGCATGACAGATCAGGATTTCATTTCGCGAATAGAAGAGCGAGAGAAGGCGGGTACACCTGGTGTGCTGCAAACGCTCAAGGCCGGGCTTGTTTTCCAGGTGAAGGATGCTGTCGGGGTCGATGTGATCTATCGGCGCGAACATGAATTCACAAGTCGTGCCCTGCGTACCTGGGGTGATAACAGCAATATCGAGGTGCTCGGTAACCCGGATGCTGACAGCCGCGTCGGCATCATTTCATTCAACGTGAGGGATTCGAGTGGCAAGTACCTGCACCACAAATTTCTGACCGTCCTTCTGAATGATCTGTTCGGGATCCAGTCGCGCGCCGGATGTTCATGTGCCGGTCCCTATGGTCACCGGTTGCTGCGCATCAACGACGCAACGTCTGAGAAGTATCGGTCGGCGGTACAGCAGGGGCATTGTGGCCTGAAGCCTGGCTGGTGCCGTGTCGGCCTGCACTGGGTAATGGATGATGCCGAGGCAGACTACGTCATCGATGCCGTTCTGTTCCTCGCGCGCGAAGGTCATCAATTTCTGAACCTGTACGACTTCGACCTGGCGACCGGCACCTGGGCGCACAAGTATGCCTCTGGAGTATTGCCGGAGTTCTCCCTGGACGAGGCACTGAACAACGTCGAAGGCGAGCCGGCAACCCTGTCGCTGGCGCTGCGTCAGCAACTGTATCGCCACTACCTGGCGGAAGCGCAAAAGATCGCCGACCAGCTCAGGAATGAGCCAGCGGTGAAACTAACGGCTCTGAGCGGCGACCTGGGCGAACTTCAGTTCTTTGCCATGCCCGAGGACGAGCGGCAGCGACACTAGCGCTAGTTGTTCTTGGCGCCCTGGTCGATCCAGAGACCGACCATCTCAATGGTCTCGGCGGAAAGCATGAATCCGCGACCTTCCGCGAACGACTCGTCATTGTGCGGCGGCATGCGGATTTCCGGCGCAGTCTTGCCGGCGATGACCAGATACAGGGAACTCGACATCCTGCTGCCGGGGACAACGACCGGGCCGTAGGAGGTACCCTTCATTACACCGTTGTAGTCGGTCATCAGATAGTCACTGGCCATGGCACCTTCGCCTGTTTCGCCGTGACAGCTGATGCAGCTTTTCGCGAAGATGGGTTGAATATCGTCGGAGAAGCTGACTCCGCCCTGGCCGCAGCCATTCATGAGCATCACGGGTGTGAGTAATAGCGCGAGTCGCAGCGTGGTATCCATCGCATTCACCTCATTTAGTATTCCCAAACTATGGGAGGTGAGGCGAAACACGGTCAATGCGGGGAAGTACGCACATTCAAGACCTGCTCGCGCAACAGGGGGTCGGACAATGCGGCGTTAATGTCAGGGAAGCCCGGCGTATCCGCGTGCTCTCGATACAGTGGCATGAACACCGGCTCATCGATCAGCGAATCCAGCTGGGTGAAGAACTGAACGCCCGACCAGTATTGCTTCGAAGGCAGGCAGCACTGTTGAAATCGGCCCAGAACAGTATCGAGAGATTCCTTGCCGCCAGAGCGCGAACGAAGTCGAAGGTCGGCGAGCAGGGCGATCGCTGCGCCGCTCCAGTATATTTTGTACCGTGCGTGACGCACGCCTTCCTCCGCGGCCTGGTTAGGTGACAGCTCCGGACGCGAACCCCGGCCGCGGTCAAAGCCCTCGCTGAGCTTTCGCATAGCTTGTGCCGGCGTGTACTGTTCATCCCGCGCCATTAGTACATTCTGGTAGTAGCTGGCAAAGCCTTCGGAAATCCATTTTTGGCGCCAACTGATTTTCGGCAGCAGCAGGTGACTGAATTCGTGAGTGGCGGTCCAGTCGGCATACAAATCAGCGACAGGCCTGTCGACGTCAACGTAGAGTTCGACGGTTTCACCGTCACGGCGTGTGACACGTCCGAATGGCACTGGTGAGTCGCCGCCCCACGACTTCCCTTTGGTCGGAATGATGACCACGCGCAACGCAGCAAGCGGAAATCGGCCATAGGGCATGCTGACCTGGTCAGCCACGCGTTCTATCCAGTCGATCAGATCACGCGATACGGCAGCGTCGACTCTTTCGGCGAACTGCACGACCACGGTTGCGCCGGGTACGCTGATCCGGGATTCGGCAGGAGCCGGGCTGGCCGCTGCGGCGGTGAGCGCGGTGAACAGCACCACGATCAGGAGAGTCAATGAGCGCATGGATATTCCTCGTAGTCCGTCATTGGACACGGGGCGGCGGCTCAAAGTTCAGGTACTTACCAGTTCCTTCGCCGCCGCCTTTTTCAGCGCAGCGAGTGATGCTTCGATGCACTCTACGAAGAAGTGAATGTCGGGCAGCGTTTCACGCGTGGACGTGACGTTGAACGTGATCTTGCCGTTGTAGCTCGGCGTTGCAATAAACAGACCCATCCCATCGACCAGTGGCGCGATGCCGTAGTTCCCAACCTGTTTGGCACCATTCATGAATAACGGGATCTGCGGTCCCGGCACATTCGAAATAAACAGGTTGCAGAGGTTTGCCGCCATTCCTGCCCGCAACACGAGGCGGCCGGCGGTTACGAGCGTGGCGGCCGGTACATGCTGGCTGAGGTCTGTCATCAGGCGCGCCGAGATGCCGGTCTTTGCTTCCTTGCTCTTCTGTGTCGATTTGTGAATCCGGCGCAGGCGCTGTACCGGATTCGCGATGTCCGTGTAGATCTTCGTCGTCATGGACGTGATCTGGTTGCCCGCGCCGTCAGATTCCTTATTGACGCCAGGTCGCGCATTGATCGGTACCCACGCCACCAGCGATTCTGCCGGGAGTTCCTTATGGCGCTGCAGGTACTTGCGCAATGCGCCGGCACAGATACACAACACGATATCGTTAATTGTGCTCCCAGGTACGGCAGCGCGTATGGCCTTGAGTTCATCGAGATCGAAGACGGTCGCGTCGAACATCTTGTGCGGTGACGCGTTGCAGTTGAAGCGAGTATCCGGCACCGGGTCCGAAGACTCCCGCTGCGACGACAGCGCTTGTTGTCCCCAGCGGTACAGCGCCGGTGCGGAGCGCATGATGGCATCTGTCATCCCAATGGGAGAACGCACAGCGTTGAAGATGGCGCGGCCGGCGATGTCCAGGACACCCGGTGCCGGGCTGTGGGTAGCGCGGATTGCATCCAGGGGCACGGCGGGAGTACCCATGTTATCGATGTCGACCATGCAGCGGTAAAACTTAATAATCGATGCGCCGTCGACGGCGGCGTGATGCAGCTTCGTCGCGATCGCATAGCAGCCCTTGGGCAGCCCATCGATGTGGTCCAGACCCTCGATCACAAGCATTTCCCAAAGGGGGCGCGTCATGTCCAGTGGTCGGGCATGAAAGCGCGACAGCTGTATGCAGAGTTGCCGCCAGTCACCGGGTTTGGGCAGGCGGGCATGCTGTACGTGGTATTCGAGATCGAAATGCTCGTCGTCAACCCAGTAGGGGAAATCGAGCTCAAATGGAACTCGTTCGAGGCGGCGCTTGAACAGCGGGCTCATGTGCAAGCGTTTCTCAATGTGCGCAAGTATGTCCTTGAAGCGGACTATATCGCCGTCTGGTACGGTCGACGGATCGAAGATCCCGACCCCTGTTACCTGGATATGATTATCTTCCGATTCCATGTAAAGGAACTGGGCGTCTTGCGGGCTGAGCTGGTCCATTACTTTTCCACTACCTTGAGCGGCGCCACGATATGTCCGGAACGATCCTGGCCGAGCGTGCGCAGGAACATGTCGCGTACCGCGTTCATGTGTTCGTCGATGGTATCGGCTGACCAGCTGTGCGTCTCAACGGGCGGCAGGACCTCAACCCTGATAGTCGCGGGCCGGTAGATCATGTCGCCTTTCGGCATGATGTCGCTCGAGTTTTGAATCACAATCGGCACGACCGGGACGCCGGCCTGCATGGCCAGGTGAAACGCGCCTTTCTTGAAGGGTGCGAGTTTCGGCGTGATGGAGCGTGTTCCCTCGGGTGACATGCAAACCGACTTGCCCTCAAGTCGCATAGTGTCAACCAGTGTCTTCATGGTTTCGATCGCCTTTTCGGTATCCTTGCGATCGATCAGTACGACGCCGGAAAGCTCGAGTATTCGGCCGATAAGCGGAAGGTCGCGAAGTTCTTTCTTGCCGACGCCACTGATGTCGCGGCGCAGGAGGCGCGCAATGATCACCATGTCGACATTACTCTGGTGATTGAAGACGAAAACGGCGGGACGGTCCGACCAGAGGTGATGTTCGCCCTTGATTGCGAGGTTAAGCCCGATAAGCGCACTGGCAGTATCAGCGAAGACAGACAGGGAGAAATTCATCGCCTCGCGTTTTGAACCGGTCAATGCCCAGATGGGCAGCCCGGCAAAAAACGAGCCCATCAAGGTAGCGGGGACCATGGCGGTGCGGATCCAGTCCGTGGGTGTCGGACGTCCGCGGCTGGCAAAGCGCCGCACAGGCCAGCCACGCTCTTCAGCGATGGCCAGCAACTTGTTGCTCGGATTCAGCGGGCGGGGATTGCCGACGTGCTCGAGCAATTGGATATCATCCGTACTGTCCGAATAGAAGAAACTCTTCTGCAGGTCGATCTTGTACTTTTTGGCCAGCGATTCCGCAGCGATGACCTTGCCAGTGCCAAAACATATTGGCCGCACCACCGCGCCTGTGAACATGCCGTCTTCAACCTGTAACCTGGTACACAGAACGTGCTCGATATCGAGATCTCGCGCGGCGGGTGCCACCTGGTAGGGAGTTGCCGACGAAATGATGGCGACGGTGTGGCCCTTGCGCAGGTGCGTTTCCACCAGCGCACGGGTTTCAGGGTAAACCTGGCGGGCGATATGCGACTTGAAGACGTCCTCGCCGAAAGCGGCGTAACTGTCCTCCCGGACGCCTCGCAGGAACTGGGAGGCAGCGAGCATCAGGGCGGGAAATCCGAGAATGCCAATGCCGAAACTGGCCATGACGCTCAGCAGCTCAACAAAGTCGCGCGGCGACAGGTGCCCACGTCTGAGCTGCTCCTGGAAGAACGCGACCGCCGAATAGCCGGATATAAT
>JAHEGH010000046.1 GCA_024639825.1 Gammaproteobacteria bacterium | reverse complement strand
CGAGAATGCCAATGCCGAAACTGGCCATGACGCTCAGCAGCTCAACAAAGTCGCGCGGCGACAGGTGCCCACGTCTGAGCTGCTCCTGGAAGAACGCGACCGCCGAATAGCCGGATATAATCGTCCCGTCGAAATCGAATAACGCGCCGATTTCCGGGCCGTCAGGCAATTCTTCGATTTCTGCGATTACGTTTTGGTACGCCACGAGTGGCCCTCTTAATCGTCCATTGTAAGGTCAGCGCGATAGGCTGCACTAGGTATTTATACAGGACACCATTTGCCATATGGCCGAACCAGCGTTACGCCGACGGTGAGCTGAGCACTGCCATCATACAAGATGCCGACTTCGAGTCGTATTCGGTCTAAACTTGAGCCTTTATGGAGAAATCTTCGCACAAATTAGCCGTCGCCCCAATGATGGACTGGACCGACCGGCACTGCCGCTACTTCCTGCGGCTGCTAAGCCCAGGTGCAATGCTGTACACCGAGATGGTGACCGCAGCGGCGATCGTGCATGGCGACGCCGATCGATTTCTCCACTACAACGAAGAAGAACACCCGCTCGCGTTGCAGCTCGGCGGCAGTGAGCCAAAATGGATGGCGCAGGCCACTTCAAGGGCAGCAAAGTTTGGCTACGACGAGATCAATATCAACGTCGGCTGCCCAAGCGATCGCGTTCAGAGCGGCCAGTTTGGCGCCTGTCTCATGGCAACACCGGATATCGTTGCTGATTGCTTCCGGGCCATGCAGCGCGAGACGGATATCCCGATCACGGTGAAATCACGCATCGGTATCGACGATAGAGATGACTATGAATTTCTGCGGACATTTGTTGAGGCGCTGATCGATGCGGGATGCAGAAAATTCGTCGTTCATGCGCGGATCGCGATACTCGAGGGACTGAGCCCCAAGGAGAATCGCACGGTTCCGCCGCTTGATTACGAGCGTGTTTATCGCCTGAAGCGTGACTTTCCGGACCTCGAGGTCGTCATCAATGGCGGACTAACGGAAGTCGGCCACGTCGACGAGGTCCTGCAGCATGTCGATGGCGCCATGATCGGCAGGCAGGCTTATCATCAGCCTTATTTTCTCGCGGAGCTGGAGCACCACTTCAATCCCGCCGTGGCGATGCCATCAAGAGAGGCCGTTGTTGAGCAGATGATCCCCTATATCGATCGGCAACTGGCCACAGGGGTGCCGTTCAACAGCATTTCTCGCCACATGCTGGGTCTGTTTGCTGGCCAGCCCGGGGCCCGGGCCTGGCGGCGCTACATTAGCGAGCACGCCCACCATGACGGGGCGGGCAGTGAAATCTTGATTAATGCACTAAACGCTATGCCTGCAGCGGCCTAGACAGATACAATGCTCGGCCCGGCAATACAACTACAGGACAGTCTTTTTCAATGAGCGCGAAATCTGCGAGCAAGCAACCGACCATGGCCCAGCAGGCCGACATTCATGAGCTCTACGAGCTGTCGGTTCAAAATGTTGAAAATGAAATCGAATTTCTGCAGACCACGTTCCAGTCATTGAGCGGCCGCACGGCCTACCTGTTCCGCGAGGATTTTTGTGGCACCGCGAGCGCGTCGTGCCAGTGGGTCAGGCAGGGGGCGGAATACCAGGCGATCGGTGTGGATATCGACCCCTCTGTGCTGGAGTGGGGACGCGAGCACCGCGTTGGTAAACTCGATCCTGAAGACAGGGCACGGGTTAGCCTGATCGAGTCGGATGTCATGACGGTCGAAACACCAAAAGTCGATTTGCTGGCCGCATTCAATTTCAGCTTTTTTATCTTCGATACGCGCGATACGCTGCGTGCGTATTTCAAACGTGCCTATGATGCAATCAAGGACGATGGCGTGTTCTTCTGCGATATGTTTGGCGGGCCCGAAGCGCAGGAGGAAACCCGGGAGAAGACAAAACACAAGAAGCAGGGCTTCACCTATATCTGGCACCAGGCAACATTTCACCCGGTGACCAATTTCATTCGCTGCCATATTCATTTCAAGTTCAAGGATGGCTCGAAAATCAAAAAGGCGTTCACCTACGAGTGGCGCCTGTGGTCGGCCCCTGAACTACGCGAATTGCTGCTCGAAGCGGGATTCCGCAAGGCGACGGTCTACTGGGAAGGTGAAGACGAGGAGGGCGAGGGCAACGGCGAGTTTACGCCTGACGAAAAAGGTGAGGCAGATCTGGCCTGGATCGCGTACATCGTCGCCGAGAAATAGTAGTATTATTAACTGCTTGGGCTAGAAAGCTTTGAATCGGGTTATGGCAAAAGATCTTGAAGTCGCAATTGTGTTTGCTGACGTTGTCGGCAGCACGCAGCTCTATGACAAGTTTGGCGATACCAAAGCCAGCGAGACCGTCGCCCTGTGTCTCGATGTCATGAAGGACGCGACTTACCAGTTCAACGGTACCGTGATCAAGACAATCGGCGATGAGGTTATGTCTACTTTTGAGACGGTCGATGAAGCCATGGGCGCCGCGGTCATGATGCAGTCACGTATCACCAGCGAGACGAAGAAAGGTGAAGGCATTCCGGTCTCTATTCGTATTGGTTGCCATTACGGACCGGTCGTCCAGGAACAAAACGATATCTTCGGTGCCGCGGTGCATACGGCAAACCGCATGACCTCCCAGGCCAAGGCCAGGCAGATCGTCATATCAGGTTTCACCGTGGAGCAGATGAGCCCCGAGTTGCGCAACCAGACTCGCCAGATCGACGTTGCCACCGTGCGTGGCAGGCTGGACGAAGTCGCGCTGTACGAGCTCGTCTGGCAACCCGACGAGGCGACGAGCATGCTGCCCACCATCGAGTGGGAGAACAAGGATCGTCGCGCATCAAAGCTGATGATCAATTTCCGCGATTCGACGGTTGAAGTATCCGATCAGCGCAAGTCCATCAACATGGGACGCGCTGACGACAACGACGTGGTTGTCAAAGGCAACCTGATCTCGCGCATTCACGCCAAGATAGAAATGCGTCGCGGCAAATTCGTGATCGTTGACCAGAGTACCAATGGCACCTTCCTTGAGGACGTGCAGGGCCGGGAGACGTTTGTCCGGCGCGATACGGCCGAACTGACAGGTGAGGGCACCATCGGCCTTGGCCGGGTGGAAAAACCCGGCTCGAACCTGGCTATTTACTACAAAACGATCGGTTAGGAGGCTTTGGCCAGATTCTGGTCGAGTGCGTCCGCGATCATCTTCTGCTGCTGCTTGAGTTCCTCGGGCAGGCGATCGCCGTAGCTTTCCAGGTACTCGAGTACCGATGCCATCTCAGCACGCCATTGTTTGGTGTCAACGGTCAGCAGCTCATCCAGGATTTCAGGCTGGATATCAAGATTATTGGTATTGATGTCGGACGTATGCGGCAGGTAGCCAATAGCCGTCTCCTCGGCATCGGCCCGGCCTTCACAACGCTCGATGATCCACTCCAGTACACGCAGGTTTTCTCCAAAGCCCGGCCACAGGAAATCGCCGTCTTCGTTCTGCCGGAACCAGTTGACGTGGAATATGCCGGGCAGGTGCTCTGAGCGCTCGGGGAAAGACAGCCAATGCGCCCAGTAGTCGGCAAAGTTGTAGCCGCAGAACGGTTTCATCGCCATCGGGTCACGGCGTACGACACCGACATCGCCAACCATGGCTGCCGTCGTTTCCGATGCGGTGCTGGCACCGATCAGTACGCCATGCTCCCAGCTCTTGGCCTGGTAAACGAGCGGGGCAACCTGTTTGCGGCGACCGCCGAATACGATCGCTGAGATCGGCACGCCTTCCGGCGCGTCGGCGAGACTCGAGTGGCTTGGATTGTTGGTTGCAGACACGGTGAAACGCGAGTTCGGATGTGCGGCTGGTCCGGCGGTTTCATCGTAGGCGCGTCCTTGCCAGTCTTTGGCAGGCGTGCCGCTCTTTTTCCCTTCCCACCACGGCTGGTTATCGGCGGTCGTCGCGACATTGGTGAAGATCGCGTCGTGAGTGATCATGTCGTAGGCGTTCTTGTTGGTCTTCTCATTCGTGCCGGGTACGACACCGAAGTAACCTGATTCAGGGTTGATCGCACGCAGCTTTCCACCTTCATCGAGGTGCAGCCAGGCGATGTCGTCACCCAGGGTCCACACCCGCCAGCCCTTCATGGACTCAGGCGGAATCAGCATTGCGAGATTGGTCTTGCCGCAAGCCGATGGGAACGCGCAGGCAACGTAGTGCACCGCGCCATCCGGATTTTCCAGGCCAACGATCAGCATGTGCTCGGCGAGCCAGCCTTCCTGGCGAGCCTGGTAGCTCGCAATACGCAGCGCGTGGCATTTCTTGCCGAGCAGCGCATTGCCGCCGTAGCCAGAGCCGTAACTCTTGATCGCGAGTTCCTCGGGAAAATGCATGATAAAGCGACGGTCCGGATCGAGTTCGCCCGTGGAATGCAGCCCGCGGACGAAGGTGCCTTCAGCTTCGATTCGGTTCAGTGCCTTGCTGCCCATACGTGTCATCATCTTCATATTGGCGACGACATAGGGGCTGTCGGTAATCTCAACGCCGCAACGCGCGTAGGGCGAGCCGATCGGGCCCATGCAGTAGGGGATGACGTACATTATGCGGCCCTTCATGCAGCCGTCGAACAATGCATCCATTTGCTGGTGGCCGTCGGCCGGTGGCATCCAGTGGTTGTTGGGTCCGGCGTCTTCTTCCTCAGGCGTGCAAACAAAGGTCAGATGCTCAACACGAGCCACGTCATTGGGACTCGACAGGTGCAGGTAGCAGTTTGGGTGCGTTTCCTTATTCAGGGTCGTCAACGTGCCCGTCGCCAGCATTAGCTCGATCAGGTCCTGATATTCCTCTTCGGAGCCAGTGCACCAGTGAATGGCTTCGGGTTGTGTGTGTGCTGCGACCTGATCTACCCAGGACTGGAGTGACTCGAGTTTGCTTGTCATTGGAGATAAATCTCTGCGGAAGTGAATGGCGTCAGCCGATACTTTCGACTGCAACCAAGTGGGACCGCAATTATACGTGCCGTCCGCGTGGAGTCAGTACCCTCAAGCAGATAGTTGGCAACTGTAAACGTTATCATCGTCACTTTATGCAGGCTTATGTTCGGCACGGCGCGTCTAAGGCCGGCTGACCCGCCTAAAGCCGCGTTTCCCGGCAAAAAGCGGTGGGCTTCGGTCGTGGTTAGCGTGTAATCTTGCGCCGTGACCGACCTCACCGAATTTTTTGGCCCAAATAGCCCGCTCAAGACCCATTTACCCGGATTTCAACCCCGCGCTGGCCAGGCGTGGATGGCCGAGGCGGTCGCCGAGGCGATCGCGGGCTCCAAGCGCCTGGTGGTTGAGGCAGGGACGGGCACCGGTAAGACGTTTGCCTACCTCCTGCCGGCGCTGCTGAGTGGCCGCAAGACGATCATCAGCACGGGTACCAAGGCTCTGCAGGATCAGCTGTACCACCGGGATCTGCCAATCGTCTGCAAAATAGTCGGGCGACCCGTTACCACCGCCTTGCTCAAGGGACGCGCCAATTACCTGTGCCTGCATCGGCTCGACCAGGTTACCGAGCCCGGCGGGGCAATCGCCGACGACCTCAATGAGGTCCATGAATGGCGCCACCGCACCGGCAGCGGCGACAAATCCGAGCTGATCGATGTGCCGGAAGATTCTCCCGTGTGGCCACTCGTTACCTCGACGGCCGACAACTGTCTCGGCCAGAAATGTCCAGAATATTCAAAGTGTTATGTGGTCAAGGCGCGCAAGGCCGCCCAGGAAGCTGATCTGGTGGTTGTGAATCACCACCTGCTGCTGGCCGACCTTGCAATGAAGGAAGAGGGCTTCGTCGAGTTCCTCCCGGGAGCCGAGGCGGTAATTATTGATGAGGCACACCAGATCCCTGATCTCGCGGTGCAGTTTTTTGGCGTGGCGCTCGGCAGCCGGGAGCTCGAGCGTGTGCTTGATGACCTGCGCGCGGCGACCTTGCCGTACGCCCAGGCTGAATTGAACCGCCGCGTCGACAAGCTGCAAACCGCCATCCGCTCGCTGCGTGCCGATGCCCCCCGTAACGAGGGACGTCATCAACTCGGTGAGGTCATTGACGACATTCGCGAGTCGCTGGATACGCTGTCACATGCGATTCACGACCTGCAGGTTGCCCTGGCGGAAATGGGCGACGCGTCGGTCGAGGTTGAGAAACTCCATGACCAGTTGTTCGGTATGGGCGAGCGCCTCGCGATACTGGCCAGTGAAGACAGTTGGGACGGGTTGCGCTGGCTGGAGATCAATCCGCGAAGCCTGCGGCTGCACCTGACACCGCTGGACGTATCCTCGAAGCTCAATGGCATTATCGACAACGGTTACCAATCCTGGATATTTACGTCGGCAACCCTGGCTGTCGGTGAGGACTTTTCACATTTCGGAGCGCGCATGGGCCTTGCCGGCGTCGCGGGACTCACGTTCCCGAGTCCGTATCGCGTCGCCGAAAACGGCCTGATCTTCCTGCCGCCCGATCTCCCCCAGCCGTCAGACCCCGGACACACCGATGCCATGCTCGAGATCGTCACGCAGCTTCTCGATATGACCAATGGTGGGATGTTCTGCCTGTTTACAAGCCATCGTGCGCTGAACAATGCCAGGAAGTGGTTCAAATCGAACAAGTCCGTGTTGAGTGGTCGCACGCTGCTGGTGCAGGGCGACGCGCCACGCGACGATCTGTTGCGCCGATTTCGCCAGTGTGGCGATGCGGTGCTCCTCGGTACCGGCAGTTTCTGGGAAGGCGTCGATGTTCGCGGGCCAGCACTAAGCGTCGTTGCGATCGACAAACTACCGTTCGCGTCACCAGCCGATCCGCTCATGATGGCGCGACTCGAATTTATTCGCCGCGAAGGCGGCAACGGCTTCATGGACCACCAGTTGCCAACGGCGGCCCTGGCGCTGAAGCAGGGAGCCGGGCGATTGCTGCGAGATGATAACGATTATGGTGTCGTCGTTCTGTGCGATCCGCGGATAAGCGGCAAGCGCTACGGCAGCAAGTTCCTGGAAGCGCTTGCTCCCATGCCATCGACGTCGTCGCTCAACGACGTGGCGTCATTCCTTGCGGCACACGAGCGCAAAAAAGGCCGGGTTGCGTGAAGCTGCTCGCGATCGACACGTCGTCACCAGCCTGTTCTGTCGCACTCCAGTCAGGCGATGAGGTTTGCGATCGCCATGAAGAGCAGGACAGGGAACATACACGCCTGCTGACACCCATGATTCGGGAATTGCTGGCCGCGGCGGGACTGTCCCTGCCGCAACTCGATGCGATCGTATTGGGCAACGGCCCCGGCTCTTTTATCGGGATGCGTATCGCCGCGTCGGTGGCTCAGGGACTCGCCCACGGTGCCGGTATCGACATCGTTCCGGTGTCATCGCTGGCAGCCGTCGCGGCAGAGGTCTTTTCAGCATCCGAAGCGGACGAGGTGATTGTCGCTCAGGATGCGCACATGAGTGAGGTCTATCTTGGTGCCTTCCGGCGCGGTGCTGACAATTTGCCACACGCGATTTTCCCCGAGCGACTGCAATCCCAGACGGTCATTGACGACCTGGACGAGTCCTCTGCTTCAGGTCGTGTCGCGGCTGGTTCTGGATGGGAGCGATACCCGGCGCTCGCGGCGGTAAACGCCGGTCTCATTGGGTCGCGCTCGGCTATCGGCTACCCAAAGGCACGCTTTTTGTTGCCAATCGGTGAGGCAGCGCTTGTGGGTGGCAACGCCATTCGCCCGCAGGATCTCGTGCCCGCTTACCTGCGCAGCAAAGTGGCGCAGAAACCGTCATCCGGATAGCCCGTAACAGATCTGTAATATACTGCTGTTAAAGAAGCAGAATGACTGCACAGAAAATACTCATTGTCGAAGACGAACAGGCAATACGCGAGATGACCGCGTTCCACCTGTCACGGGCTGGCTACGCTGTTCTCGAGGCTCAGAATTGCCGGGAGGCACGTGCGCTGCTCGCCGACAACCGTCCAGACCTGGCGCTTATCGACTGGATGTTACCCGATATGAGCGGGCTGGAACTCACCCGTACACTCAAGCGGGATAAGGAGTTTGAAGATCTGGCGATCATCATGCTGACGGCGCGAGCGGAGGAGCGGGACAAGGTGTCCGGCCTGGAGGGTGGCGCTGATGACTACATCACCAAGCCGTTCTCGCCGCGGGAACTGGTGGCGCGTATCAAGGCAGTATTACGACGTGCCGTTAATGCATCGGATGAATTAGTGAGCGCGGGTGTGCTTGAAATCGACGCCGCCGGGCACCGCGTGTTGTCGTCCGGGCGCGAGATCAAACTGGGGCCGACTGAATATCGTCTGCTGCACTTCCTGGTGACGCATGCCGAGCGTGTCTATAGTCGCACGCAGCTGCTGGATCGCGTCTGGGGTGCCAACGTCTATGTTGAAGAGCGCACAGTCGACGTGCACGTGCGCCGCCTGCGTAAGGCGCTTACCGATGCAGGTGCTGACGAATACATCCAGACGGTGCGTGGCGCCGGTTACCGGTTCTCTACCCGCGATGTCTGACGCTGCCAGAAAATTCGTGGTCGGCATCCTGCTGTTCCTCGCTGCCGGAACGGTAGTGGGTTGGCTGTACGATCGCCCGGTCGTCGGCCTGATGGTCGCGGCCCTGCTGGGACTCCTATGGCAGGTCCGTCAGTTGCTGAGCTTTGATCGGGCACTGCGCACCGGGAATTTCGACGATTTTCGGCAGGGCGACGGCATCTGGGAACAGATTTTTTCGCGCTTTCAGTACGAGAACGAGAAGGCTACGCGCCGAAAACTGGGTTACCGGCAGCTGCTGCGCGAGGTGCGCAAATCGACCAATGCGATGCCCGATGGGGCAGTCATTCTCAATAGTGACAACGAGATCATCGCCAGCAATCGAGCGGCAAAGCAGTTGGCGGGCATCAAGCGCAAGAAAGACCGTGGGCAGCGCGTCGACAATATCCTGCGCGATCCGGAGTTGACACGCCTGCTGCATGCAGATGATCAGTCGCTAACTATTGAGATGGTGTCGCCGATTGACGATGGCAGCTGGCTTAACTGCCGTCTCGTTCCCTACGGGGGCGACCAGAAACTACTGTTGTTGCGTGACGTCACTGAGCGCATACGCCTGAGTAAAATGCGTCGTGACTTCGTTGCAAATGCATCGCACGAACTGCGGTCGCCGCTGACCGTCATTGCAGGTTATCTTGACAGTCTGGCCGATGATGACGATATGCCGGCTGACTGGTCGAAACCCGTGGCGCAGATGCAGGCACAGGCACAGCGCATGCGGCACATTCTCGGCGAAATGCTTGAGTTGTCGAGGCTGGAGAGTGCCGGGACGGCTAATGCGGATGACGCCATCGACGTTTCCCGCCTGCTTGAGGATGCCAGGAGCGCGTTCGAAGGCCATGCAGACGTCGCCAGAATCCTCATTGACGCGGATCCCGGTGCGCAGCTGAAAGGCAGTGCCGCGGAAATTGAGACCGTCATCGTGAACCTGCTTTCAAATGCAATTCGTTTCACGCCGACAGACGGCGAGATTACGCTTATCTGGCGCGCAGATGCCGATGGCGCCGACCTGATTGTCGTTGACACAGGTGAGGGAATCGACGCAGAGCATATCCCGAGGCTTACCGAACGATTTTTTCGCGTGGACAAGGGGCGTGCCCGTGACAAGGGTGGTACGGGCCTCGGGTTGGCCATCGTCAAGCATGTCCTGGCGCGCTACGACGCGGAGCTAAGTATAGATAGTGAGCCAGATAAGGGCAGTGAATTTCGCTGCCATTTCCCAGCGGACCGCGTGGTCGTTACCCCGCCTGGATCCGTGTCATAAAACTGCAACATTTTTGTCATCCACGCGACACTTAATGTCGTTAACGTGCCCGCACTAGAACAGCAACAATGAGTTAACTTCCAATGAAACGATTCCTTTCCCTTGCGGTGGCAATGTCCATCGTTAGCACACCCGCTGCATTTGCGGCGGTCAGCGACGAAGAGTTCGCAGCGTTGCGCGAGCAATTGGCGGCAGTCTCGTCTCGGCTCGACGAATTGGCGGAAGAAAATGCCAGACTGCGCGCTGCGCAGGATCAGGCTGACGCCGCGATCGACGAGGTCAAGACCACGGTTGCTGAGATTCCCGCAGCAGCCGAAAGCTGGACCGACCGCGTCAAGCTCGACGGCGATTTTCGCTATCGCTATGAGTACATCGATGCGGAAGGCAGCGACTCTCGCACCCGTAACAGGATTCGCGCCCGCACCAATATCAAGGCACAGGTAGCCGATAACATCGACGTTGGATTCGGTCTGGCAACCGGTGGCGAAGATCCGGTGTCGTCCAACCAGACGCTTGGCGGTGGTGGGTCCTCCAAAAGCATCGCGCTGAACCTGGCCTACGTTGACTGGGAAGCCACAGACGGCCTGCATATTCTGGCAGGTAAATTCAAGAACCCGCTCACGCGCGTTGGTGGTCAGCCGCTGACCTGGGACGGTGACTGGACGCCGGAAGGACTGGCATTGAAGTACCAGCGCGACCGGTTCTTCGTGAATGCGCTCGGCACCTATCTCGAGGGTGACAGCAGGCGGAGTAACAAGAACTTCAGCTGGGGCGGCCAGTTTGGCGCGAGCGCCGCTGTTGGCGATGTGAAACTGCTCGGCGGCATTGGTTATTACTCGATTCCAACGAAAGGCAAGACGACGACGTTCGGTGATCCGACTGACTCAGGCGATTTCTTTGGTAACACAGCCGTTGAGGCGGGTGGTCTTGCCTGCGGCACGACCGCAGATACCGAGTGTGTCTACCTCTATGACTACGATCTGATGCAGGTATTTGGCGAGGCGTCGTTCGATATCGGTGAGTGGCCGGCACTCGTGTTCTTCGACTATATGAACAACAGCGATCCGTCGGATAACGATACCGGTTGGATGCTTGGCACCAAGATCGGCTCTGCCAAGGATCGCGGTCAGAAGCAGTTCACCTACTTCTACGCGGACAAGGAGGCTGACTCCATGCTCGGCTTGCTGACCGACTCCGACTTCGGCGGCGGTGGCACCGACAGCAAAGGGCACTGGCTGCAGTTCAATTACGGTGTGAACAAAGCGTGGACCATTGGCGCCCAGTACTTTATCAATGAGGTTGATATCGCGTCGGGAAGCAAGAGCGATTACAACCGCCTGATGATCGACATGCAGTGGAAATGGAAGTAGCCTGCGGGCAACGCATTTGAGTGGTTTATTATCATGGAAGCATCTGACCTGACCGATCACATTTCTCGTCGATTCAATAAGGATCTCGAGGATCTGCGTAATCATGTTCTCGCCATGGGCGGCCTGGTTGAGCAGCAGTTGTCACTGGCGATCTCTGCGATCGTCAGTGGTGATAGCGAACTTGGGCTGAAAGTCGCGGAAGACGACTACAAGGTCAATGAATTTGAGGTCAGCATCGACGAAGAGTGCGGTCGAATTCTCGCGACGCGCGCCCCGGCGGCAGGCGACCTGCGATTGATCGTCGCCATCATCAAGACCATTACCGACCTTGAACGGATTGGCGATGAGGCTGAGAAAATCGGTTTCCTGGCGTCGAAGCTGGCCGCCATGGATCGGCCGTCCGACTCCTATCGCGAGTTGAAGACGCTCGGTCACCATGTCGCTCACATGGTACGCGATGCAATGAATGCATTTGCGCGCCTCGACGTCGAGGAAGCTTGGGAAGTCGTCCGCGAGGACGAACGTGTGGATGAAGAGTACGAATCCATCCAGCGGCAGTGCATTACGTTCATGATGGAAGATCCAAGGTCGATCAAGCGTGTCATGAACGTCACCTGGTGTGCACGTTCACTGGAGCGCATTGGCGACCACGCCAAGAATATCTGCGAGTACGTCATCTATATGGTGCAGGGGAGGGATGTGCGTCATACTGGCGTTCCTGAAGGCACTAAATCCGATTCGTAAACGATGACATTACCGAACCGCCGCCTGCTGAATCTGGCAGGTTTTCTCACCTGTGCTGGCATGATGGGTTTCGCCCTGTATGCACAGCACATCCTGTTGCTCGACCCTTGCCCTCTGTGCATTATTCAGCGTATTGCGACAATCTCCCTGGGGTTGGTATTCCTGATCGCCGCGGTGCATAACCCGGGTAATGTCGGCTCGAAAATCTACGGGGTATTCGTCACGCTGACCGCCGGCTTTGGTGTCGGTGTCGCGTCCTGGCATGTGCGCCTGCAAAATATGCCAGCGGATGATATCCCCTCGTGTGGGCCCGGTTTTGAATACATCGTTGATAACTTCCCGCTGTCCGATGCGCTTGGCATGATCTTCAAGGGCTCCGGTGAGTGCGCGGAAGTCGTATGGCGTCTGCTCGGACTATCGATGCCCACCTGGGTAATCATCGGTCTGGGTGGTCTCGGGATCGCCGGAATCTACAACAACTTCCGGAAAGCCTGACGTCGCGATCCTAGAGCAGCATCAGTTCCATGATGCGCCGGTACATGCTGGTCAGCGTAATGACGTCTGCGACGTTGACGTGCTCATCTATCTTGTGAATCGACGCGTTTACGGGGCCGAGTTCAACAACATCCACACCGGCCGGTGAAATAAAGCGGCCGTCGGAGGTCCCGCCACCCGTTGACAACTCCGGTACGCTGCCGGTGTGTTCTGTAACGGCCTGACTGACGGCATTGATCAGCTTGCCGGGCTCCGTCAGGAAGGGCTTGCCGGACAGATGCCAGTTAAGTTCGTAGTCAATTTCATGTGCATCGAATACCGCGTGTACTTTTTCCCGCAATGATTCATGCGTCCATTCCGTTGAGTAACGGAAATTGAAGCGGGCGGATAGTTCGCCGGGTGTGACGTTCGGTGCACCAATGCCTGCGCGCACGTCGACGACCTGGAAACTCGTCGGCGGGAAGAACTCATTGCCGTCGTCCCATACGATGTCATGCAGTTCGGCAAGCACTGGCGCGAAGCGGCGAATCGGATTATCCGCAAGCTGGGGGTACGCAACATGCCCCTGGACACCATTGACAGTCAGCATGCCGCTCAAGGAGCCGCGTCGTCCCACGCGGACGATGTCGCCCAGCTTGTTCTGGCTTGAGGGTTCTCCCAGGACGCACCAATCGATATGTTCTTCGCGCGCTGTCAGCGCCTCAATGACCTTAAGGGTACCGTCGCGTGCCCGGCCTTCTTCGTCGCTCGTGATCAACAACGCGATACTGCCGTCGTAGTCAGGATGCGAGCCAATAAACGCTTCAATTGCAACGACCATTGCGGCCAGGCCGCTTTTCATGTCGGCCGAGCCGCGACCGTACAGAAAGCCATCCTTGAAGGTTGGCTCGAACGGATCGGTGGCCCACTGCTTTTCGTCACCGGGCGGTACGACATCGGTATGCCCGGCGAAGCACAATACTGGCGAAGTTGTACCGCGACGTGCCCACAGGTTGGTCACATCGTTGAACTGCATTGTTTCGCAGGTGAATCCCAGCTTCGTCAGCCGCTCACCCAGAAGCACCTGACAACCCGCATCGTCAGGCGTAACTGACCGCCGCCTGAGCAGGTCGCAAAGGAGCTCGATTGTTGCTGCTGAGAGTTCGTTGGCCATTATTGCGATCGATTGTGTAACTAATTGAAGTATAAGCGAAAACGAGTCGAATCATTGTAAATTACACCAAAGCGTATTGCCGGGTGTTCTGCAACAAATCGGTAACATTCCGCGCTTAAGCTTTGCGCATGATATTTCAAATACCCCGGAGAACTCACAGTGAGTAAAACTCGCAGAGCATTTGCGCTAACAGCTGTTGCAACCCTCGGCCTGACGATGTCAGCCACTGCGCTCGCGCAAGCTGGCCGTGACTACGTCTACGTCGTCGGTTCATCGACAGTCTATCCGTTTGCAACCGTTGTTGCTGAACGATTCGGACGCGGCAGCGAATTCAAAACTCCGAAAATCGAAGCCACCGGATCGGGTGGCGGCCTGAAGCTGTTTTGTGACGGCGTCGGCGTTGATTACCCCGATATTGCAAACTCGTCTCGGGCGATTAAGCAGTCGGAAGTCGATTCCTGCGCCGCGAACGGCGTCACCGAGATCGTCGAGGTCAAGATTGGCTACGACGGCATCGTGTTCGCCAACGCCATCGGCGGCGAGACAATGAGCCTGAGCCGTGCAGACCTTTTCCTGGCACTGGCCAAGGAAGTACCTGGCGAAGCGGACGGCCAGCTGGTTGCAAATCCCCATACGACCTGGGCGGATGTAAACCCGGACTTGCCGGCGATCAAGATCGAGGTACTCGGACCGCCGCCGACGTCGGGGACGCGTGACGCATTCGTCGAGCTGGCGATGGAAGGTGGTTGCAAGGCTACGCCATGGATCGCGGCATTGAAGAAGGCTGACAAGAATCGCTACAAGGCAATCTGCCATACGATTCGTGAGGACGGCGCTTTTGTCGAGGCCGGTGAGAACGACAACCTGATCGTGCAGAAACTGCAAGCTAATCCGAACGCCTTCGGTATTTTTGGATTCAGTTTCCTTGACCAGAACATGGAGAAGGTCAAGGGCTCGCTGATCGACGGTGTTGCGCCGACTTTCGATGCCATTGCCGATGGGCAGTATCCTGTTTCGCGTCCGCTTTACTTTTACGCAAAGAAAGCTCACGTCGACGTAATTCCCGGCCTGCGCGGCTATCTGCGCGAGTTTACGAGCGAGCGCGCCTGGGGCGAGGAAGGTTATCTTTCTGACCGCGGCCTTATTCCGATGCCGGATGCAGAGCGTGGCGAAGTAGCCGCAGCCGTTCGCGACCTGACGCCGCTCGCTATTGCCGCAGAGTAAAACATAAACCAGCAACCTCGGCGGCGATCCATTTAGGGTCGCCGCCGTTTGTTGCCCGAACAGACACTATGCAAAGCACCACACTCATCCTGCTGCTCGGCCTTATGGCTGTCACCGCGTTCTACTTAGGTCGTGGCCGATCGTTGTCCCTGGTCGGCGGGCATGGTCATGGGTTGGCATTGCATTCTCTGCCGGGCTACTACGGTTACTACGTTGCAATCTGGGTGGCGCTGCCGGCGCTCGGTTTGCTGTTGCTCTGGGTACTGATCGAGCCACGGATTGTCGTGGCGCTGGTCGTCAACGGACTGCCAGAGTCTTACCAGTCGTTGTCGGTAGGCGAACTCAACCTGCTCGTCAATAATATTCAAAACCTCGCCGCGGGTGATGTCATCAGCGTGGATGTCGACGAGGTACTGCAGAATGCAGCATCGCAGTTCACGAGTTACCTGGAGAAGAGCCGCCAGATTCTTGCGGTGCTCGCGGTAGGGGTCGCCGGTCTGGCTGGCTCGTTTGCCTGGCGCCGGATTCACCCGGACCTGCGCGCGCGCAACCGCGTTGAACGTGTCGTTCGCTGGTTTCTGATTGCCGCATCAAGCATCGCGATTTTCACGACGGTTGGCATCGTCTTGTCAGTACTCTTCGAGGCGATTCGCTTCTTCCAGGAAGTCCCCGTTACTGACTTCCTGTTTGGCCTGAACTGGAGTCCGCAAACGGCAATTCGCGCAGATCAGGTCGGTAGTTCCGGAAGCTTTGGTGCCGTGCCGCTGTTTGCGGGCACTATGCTTATTACCGCTATCGCCATGGTCGTCGCTGTACCCGTCGGCCTGATGACGGCGATCTATCTTGCTGAGTACTCCAGCACAAGAATTCGCGGTATTGCCAAGCCATTGCTGGAAATTCTGGCGGGTATTCCGACGGTAGTCTATGGATTCTTCGCCGCATTGACCGTGGCACCTTGGGTGCGTCGCGCCGGCGAGGCAGTAGGATTCGAGGTCGCTTCCGAAAGTGCGCTGGCAGCCGGGCTTGTAATGGGCATCATGATTATTCCGCTCGTATCGTCTCTCTCGGACGATGCCATCAATGCCGTTCCCAGCGCTATGCGCGATGGCGCGCTGGGCCTTGGATCGACGCGTTCCGAGACGATGACCAAGGTCATTTTGCCGGCTGCGTTACCCGGGATTGTCGGCGGAATCCTGCTTGCCGTGTCCCGTGCGATCGGTGAGACCATGATCGTGGTGATGGCGGCAGGCCTTGCCGCAAATCTCACAGCAAATCCGTTCGAAGCAGTTACCACGGTGACCGTGCAAATTGTGACGCTGCTGGTCGGCGACCAGGAGTTCGACAGTGCCAAAACGCTCGCAGCATTCGCTCTGGGCCTGATGCTGTTTGTGGTCACCCTGTTCCTCAATATCATCGGCTTGAGCGTGGTGCGCAAGTACCGCGAGCAATACGACTAGGTCGCGATGATGAATACTGACAGGACCACGAGACAGAAAGTCGAAGCAGGGCTGCCACGGCGTCGTCGCAAAGAGTTTACTTTCAAAGTGCTGGGCATCTTTGCGACAGCAGTTGGCATCCTGTTCCTGGGTATGTTCTTTGCCAGCCTGATCGGTGAAGGTGCTTCTGCGTTCAGGCAGACCTACCTGCAACTTGATATCGAACTCAGCGAGGAGATACTTGCGCCAGACGGTGAGCTGGATCTCGCCTACGCCGATTTCGATGGGCTGGTCCGCACTGCGTTGCGCCGCGAACTACCCGATGTCTCAGGTCGCCAGGAGCGCCGTGAGCTCTATCGTATCGTGAGTATTGGCGCGAGCTACCAGGTTCGCGACCTGGTCGCAGGTAATCCCGACCTGGTTGGCACCACGCAGACATTGTGGGTACCTGCATCATCGACCGTCGACATGCTGATCAAAGGCAATATCGATGCGAACGTTGATGAGGCGTTGCGGCCGATTTCGAACAAGCAGATCGCCTGGGTGGAGACGCTGCGAGAGGCAGGGCGCCTGGACACTCGATTTAATACGGCGCTGTTCACCAATGGTGACTCTCGTGAGCCTGAACTTGCCGGCATCAAGGGTGCCGTCATGGGGTCGCTTTATATGTTGATGGTTACGATGGTGCTGTCGTTCCCGATCGGCGTTGCTGCAGCGATCTATCTCGAAGAGTTCGCGCCGCGCAATCGGTGGTCAGACCTGATTGAGGTAAACATCAACAACCTCGCGGCTGTGCCGTCGATCGTATTCGGTTTGCTGGGCCTGGCTGTGTTCATCAACTGGGCAGCGTTGCCGAGATCTGCACCGCTTGTAGGTGGCCTGGTGCTGACGCTACTGACCTTGCCCGTCATAATCATTGCGTCGCGCGCTGCGATCAAAGCTGTGCCGCCGTCCATTCGCGAAGCCGCGCTGGGTCTCGGGGCCTCGCAGACGCAGGTCGTATTTCACCACGTCCTGCCGCTGGCAATGCCGGGTATGCTGACTGGTGCAATTATTGGCATGAGTCGTGCGCTTGGCGAGTCCGCACCGTTGCTCATGATCGGCATGGTGGCGTTTATCGTCGACGTCCCGGGAAGTTTTACGGATCCTGCGACGGCGTTGCCGGTGCAAATTTTCCTTTGGGCTGACAGCCCGGAACGAGCCTTCGCCGAGCGCACCTCGGCCGCAATCATTGTCTTGCTGGGCTTTCTTCTCGTTATGAATCTGGCAGCCGTTATCCTGAGGAAGCGACTGGAGCGAAAATGGTAATCTCGACAGGTATGAGTGCGGTGACTGAAATCCCGGAACGCAAGGCTGAGCTAACAGGCGAGACCGTCGGCAACATCCGTTCGGATCATCCGTTCATGGTTGCTGAGGACGTAAACGTCTACTACGGTGACAATCATGCGATCCAGCACGTTTCGCTCGAGATAGGCAAGAAGGAAGTCATAGCGCTTATCGGTCCATCGGGTTGTGGTAAGTCGACATTCCTGCGCTGTCTCAATCGCATGAATGACACGATCGAGACGGCGCGCGTAACTGGCAACATCACGCTGGATGGCAAGGATATCTACCGCAAGGAACAGGATCCTGTTGCGCTGCGAGCCCGGGTCGGCATGGTGTTTCAAAAACCGAACCCGTTCCCCAAGAGTATCTACGACAACGTTGCCTACGGTCCGCGTATTCACGGTCTCGCGGCTGACAGGGCGGAGCTCGATAACATTGTGCACTCGAGCCTTGAGCGGGCAGGGCTGATCAATGAAGTTAAGGATCGATTGGATGAACCCGGTACAAGCCTGTCTGGCGGTCAGCAGCAGCGCCTTTGTATCGCACGCACGATTGCTGTGAATCCGGAAGTTATTCTGATGGATGAGCCGTGTTCCGCGCTGGATCCAATTGCGACTGCGCGAATCGAGGATCTTATGGATGAGTTGTGCGAGGACTACGCAATTGTGATTGTGACGCACTCAATGCAGCAGGCTGCGCGTGTATCGAAGCGCGTCGCGTACTTTCACCTGGGGCTGCTCGTGGAGGTCGATGAGACGGACAAGATCTTCACCAACCCGCAGCACAAGCTCACGGAAGACTATATTACAGGCCGTATCGGCTAGGCGTTCGCTTTCTTCCAGAAGTCGCCGAAGCGCTTTTCGGAAAACCCGACCGCCATGAATTGCGGCGACTCGAGTACCGGACGTTTCAGGAGTGTTGGCTGATCCAGCATCAACGCAAACGCCCGGTTCTTCGTCATACCGGCGCGGTCAACTTCCGGAATCTTCCGCCACGTCAGGCTCTGACGGTTCAGCAGCTTTTCCCATTCGAGTCGTGCTGCCCAGCGTTCCAGCATCTGGATATCGAGCCCATCGTCGCGAACATCGTGAAAGCGAAACTCAATGTCATGTTCGGCGAGGTACTTGCGGGCTTTACGGCAGGTATCGCAACTTTTGATTCCGTAAACAGTAAGCATGGCGTCAGTCCAGATTTCTCAGCAGGTCGTTGAGGCCCGTCTTGGCGCGAGTTTTTGCATCAACCTGCTTCACGATAACCGCACAGTACAACGAATACTTGCCGTCGGCTGAGGGCAGGTTGCCCGAGACCACAACCGACCCGGCCGGAATGCGGCCATACGTAATTTCTTCGGTTTCGCGATTATAAATTCGGGTGCTCTGACCGAGGTACACGCCCATTGAGATGACGGACCCCTGTTCAACGATCACGCCTTCAACCACCTCGGAGCGCGCACCAATGAAACAGTCGTCTTCGATTATCGTGGGTCCTGCCTGGATCGGCTCGAGGACACCGCCAATGCCGACGCCACCAGACAGATGAACGTTTTTGCCAATCTGCGCACAACTGCCGACTGTAGCCCAGGTATCCACCATCGTGCTGCTGTCGACGTAAGCGCCGATGTTCACGTAACTCGGCATGAGCACAACGTCCGGTGCAACATAGGCGCCCTTGCGCACAATCGCATCCGGCACCACGCGCACACCGTCGGCACGAAATTGCGCTTCCGAGTAATCGGCGTACTTCATCGGCACCTTGTCGTAGAAGCGACTGTGACCGCTCTCAATGACCTTGTTGTCGCTCAGGGCGAAGCTCAGTAGCACGGCTTTCTTGAGCCACTGATTGACATGCCAGTCGCCGTCCTTTTTTTCCGCCACACGTGCCGCGCCCGAGTCCAGCAGGGCGATCGCTTCCTGCACGGCCGCTTCGACCTGCGCGCGGTCTGCAAAACCCTGCGCCCGGTTCTCGAAGGCTTCTTCGATAATATGTTCCAGTTCCTGCATGTTCTCGCTCTTAAGTCTTGCCGGCGCCGCTGTCGAGGTGCTCCAGCAGCGCTTTGCCCAGCTGTTGTTGTTGCCTGTCGTCCAGCACACCGCCGCCGGATTCGAGGCAAACGTAGAATACGTCTTCTGCGCGCTCACCAATAGTCACAATTTTCGCCGCCTCGATATCGATACCCTGTTCGATGAACACCTGGCCGATACCGCTCAGCAGGCCGGGTCGATCCGCGGCCCGTAATTCAAGGACAGTCTGGTCATTGGCCGTACTCTGGCTGAAGTCGACGGTGGTTTTGGTGGTAAACATGCGGGCCTGCCGGGGCAGGGCGCGTGTAACCGATACCATCTTGTCACTTGGCGCGGTCAGGATACGGGTAAGCGCGCGTCGCACCTTGGCGATACGTCGCTCATCACTATCAACGCGCTGGTCGAGTTCCATGAAGACGAGCGTCACGATATTGCGTGAATGATCGAGCGACACGATGCGGGCATCGATGATCGTGAAGCCGAGTTCGTCCAGCACGGCAGTGGCGTGTGCAAACGTTCGGCTCTCACGCGGCGTGTACAGCACGGCTTCGACACCATCCCCGGTATGACGCCGCCGAACATCAACGAGTCCAATCTCTGATTCAGTATCGGAATCCGCCAGCCACTCGGTGTGCCAGGTGATTTCCTTAACCCGATGCTTGAGGAAGTAGTTGTCGTTCAACAGCGACCAGACGTAGTCGATGCGCTCGGCCGCAATGCCGCGCTCCAGGAGAATTTCACGCGCTTTCTCCTGCTTCTCATTGAGCAGGAGTTCCCGATCGATCGGATTTTCCAGCCCGCGCCTTAGGGCCCGTTTCGTGAGGACGTAGAGATCGTGGAACAGCTGCGCCTTCCACGAGTTCCAGAGTTTTGGATCGGTGCCGCGCACATCGGCGACGGTCAGGACATACAGGTAGTCGAGATGCAGAGGGTCGCCAACGGCGGATGCAAACTCATTGATGACGTCCGGATCGTGAATGTCTTTCTTTTGGGCGGTCATTGATAGGACGAGGTGATTGCGTACCAGCCAGGCCACGATGCCGGCTTCATATTTGCTGAGCCCGTGTTCGAGACAAAACGCTTCGGCATCGACGGCGCCCAGTTCCGAATGGTCGCCACCGCGTCCCTTCGCGATATCGTGAAACAGGCCGCCCAGATAGGCGATCTCGGGCCGTTCGAGCCCCTGCATGACCTCGCTGCAGTGCGGGAACTCATCGTCGAATCGGGAGAGAGCGAAGCGCCGCAGGTAACTGACGACGAACAGCGTGTGTTCGTCCACTGTGTAGGCGTGAAACAGGTCGTACTGCATACGCCCGACGATCCGCCCGAAAGCCGGAATGTACAGGCCCAGTACGCCATAGAGATTCATGCGCCGCAGTTCATGCGTAACGCCTTCGGGCGCACGCAGGATAGACAGGAACAGGCGATGGTGCCGCGGGTTCTGGCGGAACTCGTCGTCGATCAGGTGCAGATTGCGTTTGATCAGGCCGACAGTCCATGCGCTGACGCCACGAATCTCTTGGTTCTGCTGCTGCAGCAGGAAGAGCTCAAGCAAAGCAGACGGATCGTTGCGGAACACATTGTCGTGGACCGTCTGCAGGAAGCCGTTCTTGACCTGGAAGCGCTCATTCAGCGGTTCGGCCTGCGCTTGCGGATCCATGAGGATGGCTTCCTCAAATAGCTGCAACAGCATCTCATTGAGGCGGCTCAGCTCCATCACTGTCCGGTAGTAGCGCTGCATGAGCTGTTCCACCGCGAGCGTGTAAGTCGCATCCTCGTAGCCGAGCATCTCGGCCAGGTTCTTCTGGTGGTCAAACAGCAGCCGATCTTCGCGGCGGCCGGTGAGAATATGCAGCGCGAAGCGGATACGCCACAGGAACGCCTGGCCTTCCTCGAGGCGCCGCAGCTGGCCCTTGGTCAGGAAGTGATGATCGACAAGTTCGCGTAACGTCGCTGCGCCAAAATGCCGTTTCGCCACCCAGCCGATCATTTGAATATCGCGCAGGCCGCCCGGGCTGCCCTTGACGTTAGGTTCGAGGTTGTAGGCGGTATCGTGATAGCGATGGTGCCGGACAATCTGTTCCTTGCGCTTTTCCTCGAAAAACCGGTCTGAGGGCCACATCTGTTCGGGAGAAATGGCGGCCTGCATGGCCGCAAACAGTGACTCAGGACCCGCCAGGAGGCGAGCTTCCATCAGCGTCGTGGCAACAGTCAGGTCCGCAGCAGCCTCCTGCTGGCACTGCGCGACGCTGCGCACACTGTGGCCTACCTCCAGCCCGATATCCCACAGGGCCGTGACGAAGGCGGAGAGGCTCTCATCACTCCCCTTTGGCAGGGTTTCGGGCACGAGCAGCATGATGTCGACATCGGATGACGGGTGCAGTTCGCCCCGTCCATAGCCGCCGACGGCGATTAACGCGGCCCCGAGCGGTTCTATATGCTCTCGCCAGAGGCCGGTCAGGACGCCGTCAATCAGGTCCGCACGGGCATGCACCAGGTCGACGACCGACTCACCGGCCAGAAATCGCGCGCGCAGTGTCTCGCCTGCAGCCGCTAACGATTCGCGAATTTCACTGTAACTCATTGTTATTTCAGCGGTCAGCGGCGCCCAATGTCAGCACCTCGAAGCCGTCTGCCGTTATCAGGCAGGTGTGCTCCCACTGTGCTGACAGGCTGCGGTCCCGGGTCACGACCGTCCAGCCGTCGGGTAGCAGGCGTACACCGGCTTTGCCGGCGTTCACCATCGGCTCTACTGTCAGGGTCATGCCTTCACGAAGCTCCATGCCCGTGCCGGCCTTGCCGTAATGCAGGACCTGGGGATCTTCGTGAAAGACCTCGCCGATGCCGTGGCCGCAATACTCGCGAACCACCGAGTAGCGGTGTGACTCGACGTGATTCTGGACCGCGGCACCGACATCGCCGAGGCGTTTGCCCGGAGCCAGCTCCTCGATGCCAAGCCACATAGCCTCCCTGGCAACGGTAGAAAGGCGCCTTGCAAGGATATTTTCCTTACCAACCATGAACATACGGCTTGTGTCGCCGTGAAAGCCGTCCTTGATTACCGTGATGTCGATATTCACGGCATCGCCGGATTTCAGGATCTTGTCGCCAGGAATCCCGTGACAGACCACGTTATTGACCGAGGTGCAGATCGACTTCGGGAAGCCGCGATAATTGAGCGGGGCAGGGATGGCATCCTGCTCGACCGTGATGAACTCGTGGCAAATCCGGTCGAGCTCGTCGGTTGTAATGCCGGGTTTGACATAATCACCGATCATGTCCAGGACATCGGCGGCCAGGCGGCCGGCAATGCGCATTTTGTCCTGCTGTTCAGGTGATTTGATAGTGACTGTCATGGCTCAATAATCGGGTACCGGACACCTTATATCGATTCTAAACAGGTCCATTTAGAATCGATATAAGGTGTCCGGTACCGCTATAAACTTCCCGGTGAAAATAAAGGTTTAACGTCGGCGGCCGGCTATGGTATAAAGCGCGCGCGCCGGGGGCAACTAAGTTATCTCCGGTGACATTAAATCACACGTATATCGGCACGTTCTGCTGGGTGCCCCACCTAAAAAGGGGTTGTGGAATGGGATATACGGAGGCCTAACCCGGAGATATCGAAATGGCAGACGTAACCATGCGCCAGATGCTAGAGGCTGGCGTGCACTTTGGTCATCAGACCCGTTACTGGAACCCCAAGATGGCACCGTTCATCTTTGGCGAACGTAACAAAATCCACATTAT
>JAHEGH010000118.1 GCA_024639825.1 Gammaproteobacteria bacterium | reverse complement strand
CGACTGCACCGTCCTCGAGATCGTTGAGTAACACGAACAGTTGTTCCAGACCGGTTACCCGCTCGCCGTTGACCTTGTAAATCAGATCGAACCACTTCAGGTCCTTGCTGCTTGCTCGCGAGCCCGCCGCAATCGTGAACACGCCGATATCATGGCCGGCCGGTGTAATCGATCGGTCCTTGTAGTTGAATGGCGCCATTACAATTCCGGCAAATTCGACGCCGCGCCTGATCCGCAATGGCGGAATATCGGCAGTGATCGTCAGTTCCTGCTGACCCCGGATTACACTGAGCTCTGCGTCGTCAAGATTCCCCCGCAGCGCATTCACCAGATCGTGCGTGTGTTTCACGGGAACGAGGTCCGGTCCTGCAGCCACTATCTTGTCATAGGTTTCCAGGCCGATCGATGCCTGCTGATCGAATACCCGCGCGACGACAACCGAGTCTCGGTCCTCGGTGCTGAAAAACGCGACAGGCAGATTCGGTGGCGATGGGTCTTTTCCTTGCTCCAGTAGTGCCAGAATTCGGCAGACATCATCGATCGGCACGGCGAAATTGGTGTTCTCGGCGCCCTTCTCGTTGTAACTCGATGTATTGACGCCCACGACGTCACCGCTTCGCATGCTTATCAGCGGGCCTCCGCTGTTACCCGAGTTTATCGGGGCATCCGTCTGCAACATGACCTGTTGCCACTTCGCCGTGCGACCGGAAATGACGCCTTGTGTTCCTGTGTATTCGAATCCCCACGGGTGGCCATAGGCGCCTACCGGGTGCCCGGTACCGGGCGCGGAATGATCACAGCCGAGATTTGCAGATTTGCCGCCCTCGAGCTCTGTCTCCAGTATGGCGATATCAACGAACGGATCGACATACAGCTTGGTGGCGGCCCGATACGGAGTATCGCGAAGCGCAACCTGGACTTCGGATGGCGATTCGCCGACTACGTGGCGATTGGTCACAATCCAGCCTCGATCAACGTCGACAATGAAACCGGTGCCACCAAAAGCGCCCGCCTCATCGTCGCCGAAGGCATGCTGGATCCTCGTCTTGACCCGTACGGTGTAGTCGGACGCGTCTTCAAATATCCTTTCCGGAATTGCCTCGCCAAAGACGGCCGTTGCGGACAGGAGCCCGATCAAACCGACGATACTGCCTGCGAATCTCATACTCATGCGCATAGACTATTGAGTTTTACGCCGGATTGACGTGACTCGGGTCTCACCGATGCCGCGTAGCGACTGGCGTCGAACCTGCGTTTGAGCGGCTCTCAGCGTCCGGATTGTCTTTTCGCGGCGCCGGCGCTAGGATGCACGTTGGCATGTTGTGCCAGTTCATAATTGAGCGATCGATCAATTTTCGCAGATGTAAGAACTGGCTCGACGGGCTATTCGACCATACAAAACGATAATAATGACCGGCGCAACTGCCACCCATTGGCACAGTGATCAAGCGCCTGAGCAGAAGACCCCCTCACAAGTTAGGAGAACATCATATGAGCCACGCCCCGAAATTCATAACCGCTATTGCGGCGACAGCCCTCCTCCTGCCCGCTTTGGCTGTGGGCCAGATGGAGCAGGCAATGGACAACACGGCCTTGCAGGCCAAAGCCAAGACCAAGTTGATGGCGGATGACCTGGTGTCAGGATCGACCGTGAACCTCGAGACCAAGAGCGGCATCGTGCAGCTCGGTGGTTTTATCGACGATGAAGCGAAGGCCAAAAGAGCGGCTGAAGTGGTTGGCGGCGTCGAAGGCGTGAAGAAAGTAGACAACCAGCTGCACGTGAAGTCCGGCGAACGCAGTTCCGGCCAGGTAGTCGATGACGGTATGATCACCACGAAGGTGAAGGCAGGCCTTGCTGACGCCGACCTGGGAACGGCCGCAGACATCAATGTCGATACCTATAACGGCGTCGTGCTGCTCACAGGCTTCGTCGACAGTGATGAGACGAAGAATCTTGCCGCGAAGTACGCAGAAGGGCAGGAAAACGTCAAGGAGGTCATCAACGGTATCTACGTTCTGGCAGAATAGTCCGGTCAGACCGTCTCAGCGGCCCCGCGCTGTGGGGCTGCTGGCCACCTCCAGCGCCCTCGCCTCCTGGCCGGGGCGCTTTGTTTTGGTAGCGCGATACGCCGGCGGCCGGGACAAGGCAACTATGATTGTCCCATCCGGGCCGCGTAATCGCGCAACCTCTCCACACGCTCTTCCGTCGAGGGATGCGTCGAAAAAAGTTTCGGCAGGCCGCTGCCGAATGCGGCCAGCGGATTGACCTGCGCGACAGGTGCGACGGACGGTGAAATTCGCATCGGGATGCGCTTGGCGCCAGCCTGCAATTTCTGAAGTGCGCTTGCGAGCGAGAGCGGCTTGCCCGAAATCTCGGCCCCGGAATGATCAGCCTTGAACTCGCGGCTGCGGCTGATCGCAAATTGCAGGATCGCCGCACCTATGGGCGCAAAGATTATAGCCAGCGGCCCCAGACCCGAGTTAGTTCGCGCGCCGCCGAGACGGGCGAGATTCGTTATCGCACCGGACAGTGAGGCCGAGACTGTCTGCAGTAACATGTCGCGGTTCTTGATGTGACCCAGTTCATGCGCGATCACGCCTTCGAGCTCATCCCGGTCGAGAATCTTCAGAATTCCCTCGGTCACGCAGACCACTGCATTGTCGGGATTCCGCCCCGTCGCAAATGCGTTGGGTTGACGATGCGGTGCAATAGCGACGGTGGGCATCGGCAGTCCGGCGCTCTGCCGAAGTTGATCGACGATTTCGTACAACTCGGGCTCCTGCTCTCGAGTAACCGTCCGCGCCTTGTAAGACTTGAGAACCATCGTCGACGAGTTGAAATATGCAAAAAAATTCATGACGACCGCGATGGCGAATGCGATCCAGGCGCCGCCGGTACCGCCAAGGGCCCCGCCGATGACGAGGAAGATTGCCGTCATCGCGGCCATCAACACAAAGACTTTGACATTGCTCACTGGTGATACCTCACATCAGATGACGGTCTTCGATTCCTGCCGTCGCTCGCCGAGCCAACCACCGAGAAGGCCGGCAAGGAATGGCACCAGCGCGCCGGCAATGAGATTGACGGGCGTGAAACTACCCGCAAGCAGCAGCGCCACTGCGACCGAGGCTGCGGCAGCAATGCCGGGTTCGATTATCGTTTTGCCCGCCGACTTGACGCCAACGATGAATCCGCCGATAGCGAATGCAAGGAAATTCAGCAGCGCGGCCAATGCAATCTGACCGCCGCTCAACTGGATGTCCGCCGGGTCCGTCACGCCCTCGAGTTGCGTTCCTATGACGACGCCGAGAATCAGGCCTGCCACAAGGCTCAGGGCAATCATGATCAGAGCGCCAAGCCCGATCCACTTCCAGTCGAGTTTCATCGATGTACTCCTATGCCGCGAGGTTGGGGTCGTTGGTCGGCGTTTCTCTCCCGCCTCGCTGTTGCTTGTTATTCGAAGTAAAGTTACCAGCCGTCGCCCGCAATATATAGAATTTTCCGGTTGTGCTACTTTTCGTCTTTCAGCGGCATGCGCAAACGGCCCGCTGACATGGCATCGATTGAGCGCCGTTCTTTCCTGATCCGGAATTCCGGGTTACGCCTCAGCCCCCCTGAGCAATCTCGCTCTGCCCTTGATCCCGAAGCTTCCTCTCATACATCATGACATCCGCCCGGCGCAGCAAATCACCGATCGTGGAACGTTCGTCGGGCCACACGCTGACGATGCCGTCGGTAAATTTGATTTCATAACCGCGATTGGCCTGCGCATTGAAAGATTCCACCTGGCCGCGAAAACGCGCCAAGACTTCGGCGGCCCGCTTCTCGCCAGTATTGGTCAGTAACGCCACGAATTCGTCACCGCCAATACGAGCAAAGACATCGGAATCACGAAATGTCCTGCGCATCAGCTCGGCAAAGCTGACCAGTGCATGATCGCCCTCGTTGTGGCCGTACCGGTCGTTTATCGTTTTGAACCCGTCCAGGTCGAAATAGGCCAACGAGACCGGCAAACCGTGGCGTGCACACAGGCTGATGCTATTTTGCGCCGTTACGATAAATCCCCGCCGATTGGGTATGCGGGTCAACTCGTCGATGGATGCAAGATGAACCGCGCTGAGCTCGCTCTCGGCCATCTCGGCGAGGTCACGAAACATGGCCAGGTCTTCGTCATCGAGACTGCGCGGTTTGTGGTCAATGATACACAGCGTGCCGAGCTTGGTGCCATTGACGTAGCGTAACGGCATTCCTGCGTAAAAACGGATAGATGGTTCGCCAGTTACCAGCGGATTGTCGGCGAAGCGCTCGTCCTGCAAGGTATCGTCGATGATGAACGGCCCATCGCCTAGAATGGCATGGCCGCAAAAGGAAATATCTCGGCGGGTTTCACAGGTGTCCAGCCCGACCCTTGATTTGAACCACTGCCGGTTTTCGTCGACAAGGCTGACCAGCGCGATCGGCACGTCGAACACGCGTTTGGCCATGCGCGTCAGGCGATCGAAGCGCTCTTCCGGATCCGTATCGAGAATGTCGATAGAGCGCAGCGTTTCCAGGCGCTGCTCTTCATTGCCAGGCGTATCAGGCATTTTCATTGTCGAGACTCCTGCGGCAATTGGCTGCTCCTTGCAGCTTGAATGGGAATGATAATAGCCTAAATTTGTCAAGCGCTTGAAGAGGCGAGTGACCCGACGATACAACATCTTACAAAAGCAGAAACCCGGGTACTCGGAGACGAGGGAGGTCCGGTTGGGCTCATCGCACTGATCGGAGACGAAATCGGCGGGCTGCTTCTCGACCCGCGTTAATACTGCCGCCGCAGTAAGGCTAAATAGAGCCTGCGCAATCCGATTCACTCCGGCCAGCGGCGGTTACTGCACATTAGCCACGGCATCGACATCGGCAAGCGTCATCTTGCGGCGGCGTTCTTCGTGGAGCCTTGTGACCAGGGCAACACAAAGCTTCTGGATCAGGTAAGGCCGGCCTCCGGTAAGGCCGATAATGCGGTCGACCACGTCAGCATCCGCCCTGAATATACCTTCGATTGGCTTCCTGATCAGGTCCCTGGCTTCCTGCTCGTCAAAGGGCTGCACCTCAATTTCCTCGAAGAAGTTGTACCAGGGGCTGCCTTCGCGCTCCCAGCGCTTTTTGATTTCCACCCCGGAAACGACGGCGACCATGTTCTCGGCGAAGTTCTTCATGAACAGGCTGCGCAATCGCTGGTTGATTCGCGGGTCATACTCGTTCAGCTCGTCCACCTCGTCGATCAACAACACGAGCTTCACAATCTTTGACGATTTTTCCTGCAGATATCGGATAACCGCCCGCAGATCACCGAGCAGGTCTCGATACCCGTAATTCGCCGGCGTTGATTCCGTAATTGCGAGGCCCGGCAGCGCCGGGGCCAACTCGTCCACGATGTCCCTGGCGATCGTCCAGAAGAACTGCTCCTGCGGCGTGCCCTGCAGATCGATGTACACCGGATGAAACGCAAAGTTCGGATCGTTGATTTCGAGGAGTCGCCGTTTGAGCTGGTGCTGAATGGACGTCTTGCCAATGCGCCGCTCGCCGTACAACAACAGGCTGTTGTTGTGAATGGTCTGCAGGATACGATCGACCAGCTGACGACGGCCGAAGAACATGTCTATGTTCGTCACGGGAGCGCCGGCGACATACGGATTGAACTTGCGGCGCCTGAAATCCGCTCGCCGTCTGTGGCTCCGCCACAGCGGCACCGCAATGGCGACGCTCGCCGCAACCAGCAGCAGCGCCTGGAACCAGGGTTCCCGCAGTAATGGTCGAACATAGAAAACCGAGTATTCGGTACCTGAATTCATACCACCGGCGTCGCTCGCCATGAGCCACAACGATGTCGGGCCTGGCGGCAACGATACCTCGACGCTGAACTCGGTCAGCGTGAAGTCACCGATTGACTGGCTGTTGAGGGTCGGTTGGATAGCACCTTCGCCGGAAAATACCGAGACCTCTACTGGCGACTCGTCGATGACGATGCCGTTCAGGCGGAAGTCGGGCGACCGGATGATTTGCACCCGCTGGCCTTCTTCGTCCTCCTTCCGCAGGTCCACGAGCCGAAGCGCAGGTGGAATATTTCCGCCGGCGCGGGCACCGAGGAGACGCCGGTTGATCACGGTGTAGGCACGGGCAATCTGGTCGAGAGCTGCCGGGTTGCCGGGGCTCAGGGCGAGTACCTGGTTGGCTGCGGCGAGTGATGCTTCCGTGGCGCCGGCGTCGAAGCTGCTGCTGGCACTGGCCAGCAGTTGATCGATTTTCGCCTCGAGCTCGGCGGCCTGCTGCTCCGCGTAGCGGCGTTCCAGCAGCCGGCTCGCCGCGTCGTTGCGGTCCGCGCCCGCCTGCAACCGGCTGTTTGCCGCATCGAGTAGCGCCTGGATGTCCGCGTCGGGCCGCAGATAGGCGGCTTCGCCGAGGATCGTCGAAACGCCCTCGTAGTCGCCTGCCTCGAGCAACGCCCGGCCCTGCTCGACGAGCGTCGAGACCCGGCGTTCGAGTTCCTGCGCGCGCTGTTGCTTCGCGAACTTCTCACGTAATTCCTGCATTGCCGCAAGCGCATTGGCGTCTTCCGGGGCGACGGCCAGCGCCTTGTCCACTGCGGCAATGGCCGCCTCGATCTGCCCCTGGCCTTCGAGCCGGGTGGACTCTGCGAGACTGTCCGA
>JAHEGH010000045.1 GCA_024639825.1 Gammaproteobacteria bacterium | reverse complement strand
TATATTGGCTTGATTGCGAAGGCTCTGCCTGGCGCTTCGATTATTCACGTTAAGCGGCACCCGGTTGACGCGTGTCTTTCAATGTACCGGGCGCTGTTTGGCACCGGCTACCCATTTTCTTATGACCTCGACGATCTTGCCGAGTATTACATTGCCTATGATGTCCTGATGAAGCATTGGCAAACGGTATTTCCCGAGGTGATACTGGATGTCTCCTACGAAGGCCTGGTCGAGAATCAGGAAGTCGTGTCTAAGCAGATCATCGCTCACTGCGGACTCAACTGGGAGCCGTCATGCCTGGAATTCGAGAGCAATAGCGCACCCGTCGCGACGGCTAGCGCCGCGCAGGTGCGACAGCCCATCTATCGTGATTCACTTGCACGATGGCGACGCTTTGAGACTCAGCTGTCGCCATTACTTCAACGCTTGCGGGACGCGGGTATTTTGAGAGACTTAAACACATGAAGAAAGCTGCTACGGTCCTTGTTGCACTCGTTGCTATCGAACATCTGTATATCCTGGTCCTGGAGATGTTTCTTTGGACCCGGCCGGCTGGTCTTCGCGCGTTCGGGCTCACTCCCGAATTCGCAGAACAGACAGCCGTACTTGCGGCAAATCAGGGTCTTTATAACGGGTTCCTGGCAGCCGGTTTGATCTGGAGTCTGTTTCGTAAACAGGATGCCACGTCGCTCAGGGTGTTTTTCCTGGGCTGTGTGATTGTTGCCGGCGTTTTCGGCGCCATAACCGCAAAGCCCTCCATTCTGTACGTGCAGGCGGCGCCCGCTCTTGTAGCGCTCGTTATGACGCTTCTTGCACATCGTTCAGCCAGCTGATGGCCGATGGTCCGGTCGACGGCGGGATTGCCGGCCTGGCTAGCCGTGGTTGCCAATCAGGCGGCCTGGGCCATGCCGTAGTTGAATTTCAATGAAATCGCTGTGTTTTTGCCGATATTTGATTTGATAGGGCAAAGATCTGCAGCATTTTCAATCCGGCGCGTATCGACGAGGTCGAAGTGGCGCGGGATATTGAATTCATAGTCGATCGACGCAACATGCGGAAACGGCTTGGCTTCCTCTCTGAACCTTACACTCAGTTCGGTCCCGTTGAGATCCAGATGGTTGCGTGCTGCAACGCTGCCGATGGCCAGTAACATGCAACTGCCCAGGCTAATGCACAGGAGGTTGGCTGGCGAAAACTCCTCACCGTCTCCGGTGTAGGGGCAATCGACGCCAATGACCTTTTGATGCGGCTCCTTGCTCGCAGTGACGTGATGATCGGAATCGTAGGTGAGTTTTACCGTGCTTCTCATGGCGCTCTCCAAAAGTCCGCAACGCCAATCTGCACGCCGCCCGGATGGAGCGCAATTCGGGGTTCTCCTTAGTGGCTAAGGGGTACCCAGAGTTCGCTTCACCACCCTCCGGTTCAGCAGTATCAGCAAGAACAAGACGATGCCCCATTGCGCCAGGCACGTCATGACGCTGAACGGATCGAACGGGTCGAACCAACGATCCGGCGCGTAGACGGCGGCGGCCTGGTAGAGCCACCAGCCGAGCAGTACAGCAGCCAGGGTTGGAATGACGAAGCGAACGAGAGAATCCCAGATGGGCCCGGCATTCCAGTCATCCGGCTGGTTGTCGATACTCTCGGTGCGAAACCGCGCCGCGCCCTGGCGTATTACTGCGAAGGCAATAAAGGCTCCGGAAATCATCAATGCGACGCCCCAGACGAAGTCCTGATTGGCGAAGAACTCCAGGTTGATTGCCGAGGGAATGCCAAGCGTGAAACCGACAATACAGACGCCAAGGATCGCCTGGCGTCTCGCGATGCCAAAATCGACAAGAACCCGGGTGCTGAGCTCGATCATCGAGATGAGAGAACTAAACGCGGCGAACGCCAGGCCCAGGAAAAAGAGTATGGCGAAAATATCGCCGCCAGGCATTTTCGCGAAGAGCTGCGGCATCCAGATAAATGTCAGCCCGGTTGCTGCCGGTCCGCTCGTTTGCATCACTTCCAGCACCTCGCCCTTGCTCATTTGGGAGCCGAGAATGGCAAATACGGTGCCGAATATGACGATGGCCGCGAGCAGTGAAACCGTATTGTTGCCAACGCCCGTGATGATTGCGTTTTTTACGACGCCGTGCCGGCTCTGCATGTAAGCCCCATAGGTCAGGATCAGGCCCCAGCCGGCCCCGGTATCCCAGGCGTTCTGCGTTAGCGCTTCAAGCCAGATCCTCGGGTGCGCGAGTGTCGACCAGTCGGGTGTGAACAGGAAGGTAATACCCTCGGACGCCCCATCGAGCGTCAGCGTGCGTGCCAGGGAGATCAGGACAATCAGCAGCAGCGCAGGGATGAGCACGAGGTTGGCCCGCTCGATCGAGCGTATTCCATTCCAGACGACAACGGCACCGAGCCCCATCGCGAGGGCATGAAATCCGACCGGAAATCCACCCCCCTGGAAGCCGTCCCAGACGCCTTGTGCTGCCTCTGCGCTGAGGGGCAGGGGCGCGACGGTCATTTTCATCAGGTAGTAAATACACCAGCCCGCGACCACGGAGTAATAAAACATGATGGCGGTGGCTACGAAGCCGACGAATGCGCCCATCCAGGCGAATTTCTCTCCGGCGAGTTTTGCAAACGTTCCAACGACCCCCATACGGCCTTTGCGACCAAGGGCGTACTCCGCGATGATCAACGGCACGCTCCAGACGAACAGGAAAACGAGCCACGCGACGAGAAATGCGCCGGCACCGTCCTCGCCGGCGTTCTGGGCGGCAATGCGTGGGAAACGCCAGATATTGCCCGTACCGACGGCGATGCCGAGCACACACAGAATCATTCCCAGGCGCGAGGAAAATCGTTGATCAGTTTGATTCATCAGGAGAGGCACCGTGTTGAGGACGCGCCATGATAGCAAACGACTCGCCGACGGTGGTCTGTCAGACCACGCCCGGGAATTTGATCAATGTGATTCGGAGAAGATGGTCAATAGGATATTCATGTCTGGTATTGAGTGTCGTATAATTGGCTCATGAGTGACACCCATACCGATTGGAATTTCTTCAGTAACTACGCCCATGTGCTCGTTTGCCTGGCGGAGAACCCAGACGCCCGGCTTCGCGATGTCGCAGAGCGTGTCGGTATTACGGAGCGCACAGCCCTTCGAGTCGTTACTCATTTGGAAGAAGCCGGCATTCTCACGCGGGTGAAGGTCGGCCGGCGCAACAGCTATGTCATCGATCCCGATAAGCGTCTGCGGCACCCGATAGAAGCCCATCGTACGGTTGGCGACTTGCTAGGATCGATCCTGAGCGGGTCGGAATACAGGAAGCTGATGAAGCGTTCGGGAGCTAAGGTGTGACGAGACCGTATCGTTGCGCTACTCGGTAACCAGACGAACCATGGCGCGTACCAGTGGATTTTGAGTGGGTAGCAATCGCCCTTGGCGATGTCGTCTGGATTTCGCTCGCGTTTGCGCTTGGCTTGTCAGCAAGATTGGTCGGACTTCCGCCGTTGGTTGGTTTCCTTGCCACCGGATTTCTTCTGAACACGCAGGGTGTCACCAGCGGTGACATGCTGCAGAAACTGGCGGATCTTGGTATCACGCTGTTGTTGTTCACGGTCGGTCTGAAACTCAACCTTCGCACCCTGGCTCGCCCCCAGGTGTGGGCCGTCACAGGCTTGCACATGGCTCTTGTTGTTGGGGTCTTTGGGCTGCTGATCGGCGCATTGGCCCTGTTTGGTAACCCTTTCGAGACTGATTGGGCGGTCCGCGACGCCTTGTTGATCGCCTTCGCCTTGAGTTTTTCCAGCACGGTATTTGTCGTCAAAGTACTGGAAGAAAAGGGGCAAATGCGGTCGCTGCATGGTCGCATCGCCGTTGGAATTCTGGTGATGCAGGATCTCGCTGCGGCTACGTTCCTGCTCATATCCGTCGGGACGGTTCCATCGCCCTGGGCGCTGCTGTTGCTGATGCTCGTTCCACTGCGCCCACTACTTCATGCGGTTTTGGTGCGCGTGGGCCATGGTGAGTTGCTGGTTCTCTATGGATTGCTGCTGGCACTCGGCGGGGCTGAACTCTTCGAGTTGGTCGGCCTGAAGGGCGATGTGGGTGCGCTGGTCATTGGCGTGCTGATGTCGACTCACGCCAAGGCCGACGAGATGGCAAAGACCATGCTGGGCTTCAAGGATCTGTTCCTGCTGGGATTCTTCCTATCGATTGGCTTGTCGGGTCAGCCAACGTTGCAGACACTCGCGCTCGGCGCATTAATCACGCCGTTAATCTTTCTAAAATCGAGTCTCTTCTTCGCATTACTCACCGGATTCAAACTGCGGGCGCGAACCGCATTAATGACCTCACTGAACCTGACAAACTACAGTGAGTTCGGGTTGATCGTCGCAGCGATCGGCGTAACAAACGGCTGGATCGCCAACGAGTGGTTAATAGTCATTGCCATCGCATTGTCGCTGTCACTGGCGGTGTCGGCGGTACTGAACGGAAACCCGGATCGGCTCTACCTGCGTTACCGAACCTTCTGGAAGCGGTTTCAAAGTAGCGAACGTCTGCACGATGACAAGGTATTCGACACCCGGGGGGCTACGATTGCTGTATTCGGGATGGGCCGTGTTGGCATCGGAACCTACGATGAGATGCACAATCTGTTCGGCAAGACGGTCATTGGCGTTGATTTCGATCCGGTTAATGTAAGAAACCAACGCTCACTTGGCCGCAACGTTTGGCTCGGCGATCCCAGCGACGCGGATTTCTGGGATCGGATTACCGAGTTGCACACGATCGAACTGGTCCTGATTACGTTACCAAAACTCAGTACGGCACTATCGGTTCTCGGACAGCTGGAGGCGGCACAGTTTGCCGGTAGGGTCGCTGCCACGGCGCACTATCCGGAGGATGTCGACGCTTTGCGGCAAGCGGGTGCGGAGACGGTCTTTAATATCTACACTGGGGCTGGAAGCGGATTCGCTGCACACGTCGCATCACAAGGTGATCACCCTCGTAGCACAACGTAGGTGAGATACGCGACATAAACGGCGACAAACAGAATGCCGTGGATGCGATTAACGGTATATTTTTTGCTGGAAACCAGCGCGAGAATGATCATCGCGCTGGAACCAATCACGACCAGAAGGTCCGTATTGCTGACAACCTCGAACGGCAGTTCAACAATGCTCGACGTGAATCCCAAGACCCACAATAAATTGAAGATATTCGATCCGACGACGTTACCGACGGCTATGTCGGTCTTGTTGCGGTACGCCGCGACCGCAGAAGCGACAAGTTCCGGACTGGAAGTGCCGATAGCGACGATGGTAAGTCCGATCAGCGCGTCATTGATGCCCCATTGAAGGGCCAGGCCGACCGCACCATCCACGACCCAATCCCCACCAAAATAGAGGCCCACAGCGCCGAGAAGCACATACGTAACTGCGCGCGGTAATGTGCCTTCTGCCTTGACCGAACTTACCGGACTTTCTTTCGAGTTAGAGACTTTGTAGACGTACAGCATGAACAGTAGAAAGAAGAACAACAGCACGCCACCATCCAGGCGGCTGATACTCAACTCCGGATCATTGGAGAACAGGTGCGCATTCGCCAGGAAGCCCACAAGTAACGCCGCCGTTAGTGAAAACGGGATTTCGGAGACGACTGTCGAATTGCGAACCGGTAAGGGGCGAATGATCGCTGCCACCCCGAGTACGAGAAGCACATTGGCGATGTTGCTGCCAATGACGTTTGCGATTGCAAGCTCAGGATTATTCTTCAAGCCGGACGTCAGACTGACCAGCAACTCGGGCATTGAAGTTCCGAACGACACAACAGTCAGGCCGATGACCAGACCGGAAACGCCGTAACGGCTTGCCACGACCGAAGCCCCCTCGACGAGAAGGCTGGCCCCCTTGATAAGCACGACCAAGCCGAGCAGGAGCAGCAGGGCGTCTGTCACAGGGTCGTCTCGACTGTCATCAAATTACATTTCCGAAGGCCAGATAATGTAGAAGAGTACGTACGCGGTGAGTAGTACCGCTATCCAGAGTGCCGTCGTTCCGATCGTCCAGGCTCGCGCAAAAACACCGGCGCGCGCGTTCTCCAGGCGTTCGCCAAAGCGCGATTCTGCGCGCGACTTCAACGCCGCAAGTGTGTCATCGGTTAAGCGCCCCATTCTGGCGCCAACGGCACCGAGTTGGACAGATGTAACCGCAACCAGTCGATACAGAGCGACTCGCCAGAGCCAGTCGGTATCCAGACTGATGGTGCGCGTGCGCCGCATCAGCGGCAGCAACAGGAAGAACGCGAGACCAGAGAACAGCAACAACTGCAAATAGAAGACGACTTTGCTGGCGCTGTAAGCTTCATACTCCAGCGAGTATGGCAGCAATTTATAGAAGGTTTCTGGGAAAACGCCGATCAGGATACAAAGTGCGGAAAACAGCACCATCGCAGCCGCCATGTTCCAGGGAGCATCTTTTGGTCGCAACCCTGAGTCTTTCTGAAAGAATACGAACCATGGGAACTTGATGCCCGCATGCAGGAACACGCCCGCCGAGGCAGCCGCCAGGAGCATGTAAACCATGACCAGGCTTTCGTTGGCCGCGGCTTGAGAAATCATTGTTTTGGTTGTGAACCCGGAAGTCAGCGGGAAGCCGGAGATGGCGAGGGCACCGATGATGCCGCAGATGGTCGTGAGCGGCATGGTCCGAAACAGGCCGCCGAGATCCGTGCATTTGGACTTGCCGACGCGATATACGACCACGCCTGCACTCATAAACAATAACGCCTTGTAGATAATGTGTGCGAATGCATGCGCGGCCGCGCCATTCAATGCCAACTCAGTACCGATGCCGATAGCGCACACCATGAAGCCAACCTGGTTGACGATCGAGTAGGCGAGGATACGGCGTGCATCGTTCTCCAGCAGTGCGTACAGGATGCCGTACATGACCATGTACAGCCCAACGCCGATGAGTACGGGTTCGCCTGGAAACAGCAGGATTAGTGCGAGCACCGCGGTTTTGGTGGTGAAGGCCGACAGAAACACGGAGCCTGTCGGGCTGGCTTCCGGGTAGGCGTCAGCAAGCCACGCTGATACGGGTGGCGCAGCGGCATTGAGAAGAACGCCGATTAGAACCATCCAGGTGGCGAAGTCGGTAGCCAACATCGGACGAATATCGACCGAGCCCGTCTGGACCGCGATTCCGTCGATGCCGACTTTCAGAATGATGCCGCCCAGGAGATGCATGATTGCGTACCGAATACCGGCCGCTTTCGAAGCACTGGTGCCGCCGCACCAGACGACAAGCGTCGAAAATAGTGCCATTAGCTCCCACCAGACAAACATCGTGATGAGATCCCCGGAAAAACAGACGCCAATCGCACCGGCTCCGTAGGCGTGGGCCGCGGCGAGTTCGGCCGTTCGAGCCTGGCGGAATGCGTATAGCCCGCCGCCGAAGGCCATGATCGCAAAGATGGTGGCGAAGAGGCGTCGTAGAGCGCTGCCTTCAACTGGCTCGATCTGGTAGTCGATAAATGTATAGGTCGCGACAACCCCGTCAGGCACAAGCCAGATCGCCCACAGAGTGGCCAGCGGTGCGGCCAGAATGATCGCCGTGCGCAAGTGACGGCGCGTGAACAGCGTTAGCAACGCGCCCGCGAGCAGAATCAGTGCTGGTGGCAGGAAGTCAGTCATCGGCGGTCGGATCCTGGTAGTAGTCCTCGTCGCGCTTCAGCAGGAAACCGAGCGCCTTCGCCACCAGAACCATAGCCAGGCAAGCGAGGAAGCCATAAAAGGCGCCGAAACCAAACCAGCCATCGATGCCAAAGTAGCCTTTAACCGGCAGGATGAGCTGCGCCAGCACGGTTACCGCCAGCACGACGATAAAAATACGCCACAGCCACCGAATGGTGGCGCCTTGAACCAACCAATGATCCGTCTTCGAGTTGTTCGTCATGGGGTACCCTGCACGATCTGCCCCTCGAGTATCAGAAGCGTACCGTTGAAGAAGAAGAATGCGAGCGTGAGCGCGGCCGTCAATGTCAGTGCCAACACAGCCGCGAACGGGGCCTCGCCATGCTCATTGGATAGCGTCGAGTCCTCTTGTGCAAACCATGCTAAATAGATGATTGGCAGAAAGTACGCGGCGTTGAGCGCGGTACTCAGGACGATAGTCGCAATCGCAACGTAATTCTCTGCCTGAAAGGCGCCCGCCAGGATGTACCACTTCGAGACGAAGCCTCCGGTCGGCGGTACGCCGATCATACTCAGAGCGCCAATTGTGAAAGCCGTCATGGTCCACGGCATGCGGCGGCCGATGCCACGAAGCTGAAAAATTTCGGTCTTCTTTGACGCTGTATAAATCGCTCCGGCCGCAAAGAATAATGTGATCTTGCCAAAGGCATGGGCAACCATGTGAACAGCAGCACCGATTTCAGCGAGTGGCTTCAGGATAGCCGCAGCCATCAGCACGAAGGACAGCTGGCCGATTGTTGAGTACGCGAGCATGCGCTTTAGGTTGCTCTGCCGCAGCGCCACCACACTCGCCGCAATGACGGTGAACGCAGTAGCGTAGAGAAGCCAACCGCCACTCGGTTCGGCGAACAGAAAGTCAATGCCGAATATGTAGACGATAACCTTGGTGACGGTGAACACACCGGCCTTTACTACAGCGACCGCGTGGAGCAGGGCACTGACTGGCGTTGGCGCCACCATCGCCGCGGGCAACCAGCGGTGCACCGGCATGACGGCGGCCTTGCCGATACCGAAAACGAACAAGCCCAGCAATAACCCAACCGCAGGTCCTTCGAGCTTGCCGTCAAGAATGCCGCCCGGCGTAAAGGTCCCTGTCCCGGCAACGAAGTAGGTCCAGATAATCGCGGGCAATAGCAAGCCGATCGAGGTGGTGAGCAGGATGCCGAGATAGGTGCGGGCGGACTGCACCGTCTTGGCGTCCCCTTTGTGTGAGACCAGCGGATAGGTCGATAGGGTCAGCAGCTCATAGAATAGGAACAGGGTGAAAAGGTTGTCCGCGAACGCGATTCCCATCGTTGCGCTGAGCGCTATCGCAAAGAAAATGTAAAAGCGTGTCTGGTGGGATTCCCGGTTGCCTCGCATATAGCCGATGGAGTAGATCGAGTTAATGATCCAGAGCATCGAAGCGAGTGCGGCGAACAACATGCCAAGTGGCTCAACCCGAAACGCGATCTCGATGCCCGGCAGAACCTCGACGAGGCCCGCTGATGGGCGACCGCCTGCCATTAGCTCCGGAAGCAATCCCCAAACGGTCCAGGCCAGTGCGCTGGCCGTAAGTAGTGTGACGGCTTCACGCACATTGCTACCAATGCGGGCCGCCAGCGCGATGCCGATCGCGCCGACAAGCGGCAAGGCGAGCGCCATGAGTATGGCAGTACTCGAACTCACGGTACGTGCCTCAGCAGGGACTCGGCGGCGGTCGATGCGAGTGTGACAGGCAGCGAGGGGGCTAAGCCGTAGTAGAGATTCGCCAGTGCTGCAATCCAGGTTACCGCCAGGATGCCGACGGGTGCTTCGCCCCCCGATGCGGCGCCTTTGGGTTCACCGAAGTACGCAGCCTCAATGACTCGCCAGACGTAGGCAAGCGCTATCAGTGAACTGATGACGATTGCCATGACCAGCACGACACCGACACTGCCGTGGTCGAGTGCCGCAGTCATCAAATACCACTTACTGATGAAGCCCGCCGTTCCCGGCACACCGACAAGGCTGAAACCGGCCAGCACGAATGCACCCATGGTCCAGGGCATGCGGCGTGCGGCGCCCGCGAGATTCTCGAGGCGCAGACTGGAATAGCGCGTCGCGAGGCAGGCGATCGCAAGAAACAACGCGCCCTTGGCGAGCGCGTGATTGAAGATGTGCACCACACTGGCTGTCAGGCCGGCCACGCTGACCAGGCTTGCCCCCAGCAAGATGTAGCCAATCTGTGCGACTGAAGAATAGGCGAACAGACGCTTGAGGTTCTTCTCGAACAAAGCGACGAGCGAGGCAATCAGAATCGCGAGTACGGCGAGCGGCATGAGGAAGTACGAAAACTGAACGTCGTGCCCGATGAGGTTCGGCTGAAAGACCAGGAAATCGAAGCGCAGCAGGAGGTAGAGCGAGACCTTGGTCGCACAGGCGGCGAGAAACACGGTTACGGCATTGGGCGCATAGGTATATGCGTTGGGTAACCAAACGTGCAGGGGAAACACCGCGGCCTTCAAAGCCAGGCCAATCGTGATAAAGCCGGCTGCCACGAGAATCGGCTTTTGATCAGCGACCTCGTGAATTCTAAGCTCCATATCAGCAAGGTTCAGCGTGCCGGTCATGAGGTAGATCAAGCCTATTCCGATCAGGTAGAAGGTCGCGCCAATCGTTCCCATGATCAGGTACTTGAAGACAGCGGGCAGTGCGCGCCGATCCGGGCCGCCTGCAATAAGCACGTAACTCGCGAGTGACGAGATCTCCATGAACACAAAAATATTGAATGCATCGGCCGCGACAGGGATGCCAACAAGGCCTGCAAGAGCGAGTAGCCACGCGGCGTAAAACAGCGGCTGGCGGTCCTCCTCGATGTCCGCATCCAGGCTGCGGCGCCCGGCGAGCAACGCGAGTGATGAGGCGCCGGTAATTACCAGCAGAACAAGCGCGCTGAAGGCGTCAACGCCCAGTTCGATTCCGTAGGGCGCGGGCCAGTTACCCATTTGGTATTCGAAATTTCGGCCGTCAAGGACACCAAGCGTGAGCATGACTGCAATGGCGAACGCGAACAGGCTGGCGGCGACAGCAGCTGCCCACGCCAGGCCACGGGGACGCAGCAGCAACGCAAATGGTGCGCTCAGCATAGGCACAATGACCTGCAGAGCAGGCAGATGAACGCTCCAGTCGATCATCGCCGGTCGATCTCCTGGATATCGCTTTCCTCAATCGAGCCGTATTCTTCTTTAATGCGAACGACGATGCCGAGACCGAGTGCGGTGGTGGAAATGCCAACAACGATCGCGGTTAGAATCAAGACTTGCGGCAACGGGTTTGAGAACACAGGGTTCTCAACGCCGGCTTGAATAATCGGCGCTGTGCCGCCATCCACTTTGCCCATCGTGATGTAGAGCAGGAATACCGCCGACTGAAATATTGATAGTCCAATCAGTTTCTTGATGAGGTTGGACTTCGCAATGACCGCATAGAAGCCAATCATAAGCAGTACTGCGAACACCCAATAGTGATAGAGCCCAAGCAGTTCCATCAGACTCTCCGGCGGCCGGCGAAGGCATGGAAGACGCTGAGCAAAACACCCGTCACGGTAATACCAACGCCTGCTTCGATCAGCAGGATGCCAATGTGTTGACCGACGATCGGGTCGGCTGCAAGCACAGAGTAGTCAAGAAAATTGCCACCGAGCAGCAAGGCCGCCACACCGACACCGCCGTAGAGGAGGGCGCCGCCTGCCATAAGCCCGATGAGAAATTTATGTGGCAACACACGCAGCGCCTGCTCTTCGCCCTCAAGGAGGGCGTAGAGAATGACCGCCGCCGCTATGATTGCTCCGGCCTGAAAGCCACCGCCCGGGCCGTAGTCGCCATGAAACTGCACATACAATCCGAACAGAAAGATAAACGGAATCAAGAGCCGTCCCACCACGCGCGGAATGAGATAGTGACGCAACCCCTGACCCGGCTCGGTCGTATTCGTCCTGGCCGCACCCGAACTATGGGATGGCCGTGTACCGAACAGAAACAGGACTCCGATGCCCGCGGTGAACACGACGAACACTTCCCCTAGCGTGTCATAGCCACGAAAGCTGCCCAGCACCGCTGTCACGACATTCGGAATATCAATGGCCTCCGCTGTCTTGTCGAGATACCAGGGTGCGACATGCTGGTGTACGGGTGCCAACGGATCGCCAAAACGGGGCTTATCAAAGGTAGCGTAGATCACTAAGAGTGTTGTCACGGCAACCACACTCAAGGCCAGCAGGCGATTCGAGGTGTTGGCGCGCTCGTGCTCGCCAGTCAGTGCAAGAGCGCCGAGAAAAAGAACGGTTGAAATGCCGGCACCGATCGCGGCCTCGGTCAGTGCGACGTCCGCGGCATCAAGAAGGAAGAAGTTAGCCGCCATTAGCAGGCTGAAAATGCCGGTCAGTATGACTGCCACGAACAGGTGATGCGTGCGCACGATCGCAAGCGCTGTAATGACCATGAGAGAGAGCAGAAAGACGCCAAAAAGAACAATCACGTGCTTTGCTCCTCGTCTGTTGCAACTTCGCCGCTTGGGCGGAGACCGGCAAGCAGCGCAGCACTCGCGAGCGCGTTCGAGGCGGTCGGGCTGGTCAATAGCAGGAACAGAAGAATAGCGGCGAGTTTGACGGTAGCGAGCGACAGGCCGGCCTGTAGCATGATGCCGAAAATAACCAGCACCGCACCCATCGTGTCAGTCAGGCTCGCTGCATGGATACGCGTGTAGAAGTCGGGCATGCGGAGTGCACCGACACCACCAATAAAGACAAACGCCCCACCAATCGACAGCAACGCCCAACTGGCGATGTCCAGTAACAAGGCCATCGAACTAGTACCCGCTGCCGTTGTCGACGGAGTCGGTGTCCGCGCGGCGTCGAATGAATTCGAGTATGGCTAGCACGCCGATAAAGTTAATCAGGGCATAGGCCAGCGCCAGGTCGAGAAAATCGGGACGGCCATACAAGAAGGCGATCACCGACAGCAAGAGCACTGTCTTGGTCCCGAACATGTTGGCGGCGAGCACGCGATCGTAGACGCTGGGCCCAAGCAATGCGCGGGCCAGTGCGAGCGCCATGGTAGCGAGCGTTGCAATGGTAACTACGTAATACATGTTTAGTCCTGCCGCAGTGCAGCGACGCGGCGATCCATTTCGCCCGACATAAGATCAGCAGCGCCGGCCTGCGTAAGACAATGCACCTGAATCTTTCCGCGGTGCACATCGAGGGCAAGTGTGCCGGGGGTCAGCGTGATGGAGTTTCCCAAAATAGCCTGATCGACCGGGTGGCTAGCGGTCGCCTTGATCTCAATGGTTTGCGGGCTGATCGGCAGACGCGGATCCAGCACCACACGTGCCACCTCAAGGCTCGAGCGCAGCACCTCTCGTGACAGCCATGCCCAATAACTGAAAAGACGCACCCCAAAGCGCAAGGCAAAAACCTCGTTATCGAAGTAGCCCATGCGGCGCGTCAGATAGACAGTCAGCAAACAGGAGAAAGCGCCAAGGGTCAGCAATAGCGGCAGGAACTGGCCCGACCACAGTACCCAGGCAGCCATTAGAAGGCCGAGCAATAGCGCTACTCTCATGGCTCCGACGGCTGGATGATTCACCACCTTGCCTTACTCGCTCTCGTCTTCATCGCATGGATAATCCCGTCGTAGAACAGTATATACGGCGTCCCGTGCCAGGAGTGAGTCTTCGAGAACCTTGCGGTTCATGAGGTCATCGATGACGTGCTCAACCACTTCTTTCAGAGGTACCGGCGCGCCGAGACAGAACTCGGCATACGCAGTCGCCCCATAGCGCGACACGCTCCGAGATGGGTTCCGAATACGGATTGCACGTTGAGCGTAGGTCTCATCTTTCTCGATCTCCGCAACAACATTAAGCATCACACGCTCATCCGTTGCCACGGCGCCATCAATAAAGCCCTGAACGTAGCGCACGCAGAAAATAGCGTCCTCTCCTTCCGGGTCGTCGGCATATTGCAGGCAGTGCTCCGCAAGCTCTTTGGTCGACAGAGGTTCCACAGCGAGTGCCCTGTCAGTTGGGAGCAGTAGAGCCAGAACAGTGAGGCTAAAGAGGAGTATTCCTCGCATAATTATTCTCCTATACCTGCGGCTGGCGCCGCTCGAGTGGGCAATGAAAGTTTACCTGCTACGGCCGTCAGCAGATCGCCGACGGTCCAGTGGGAGTCCAACGGATGCTGGAGTTGCGCGTGCCGGTTTATAATATAGTGATTGCGTCGACCAGCCTTGACCCGTTCCAGTACATCCGCTGCTTCCAGTTCAGTGACCAGTCTCAATACCGTGCGCTCTGTGATATCGACCTGATTTGCGACATCCCGTAGACGTGCGTGCGGATTGGCTGCCAGACACACGAGAACGTATGCATGGTTGCTGAAGAAGCTCCAGGGGGAGGGTGAATCGGTCATTGGATCGTTGTTTCTGCTAATCGCGTGATGCGATTATAGGTTACCAACTTCCCGAAAACAATAACCGGTTTTCAATAACCGGTTATTTATGTCGTCTATGGCCGGATCAGACGAGCAGGCTGGCAACGAGTACTGACAATACCGAGAAATTGACGATAACTAACACGGCGAACCAAAATCGGGAGGGTCCTGCCGGTGCGTCCTGGCGTTCAGTCGATGTGGAATACGTTGCAAGCATAGGTACAGTGCCGTCCTTTCGTTAACGGCACCGAGCCTAGAGGATTTGGTCAGGCGGCAAAATTCGCTCTTTCCTGATTGATCATCAGGTTTTTCCTTACATTCGGCGGAACGGGCACTTAGGCACTGCTATACCTCAAGGCTAGCGACAACTAATTCACTTTCACAGCCAGCGTGTCGTGATGCCCGGAGATCAGCGAGCGAAGGTAGAATGAAAGATCGGAAAGACCTTTAAATCCAGCCGCTTTTGCGGCGAGCTCTTTTTCCTCGACGGTAACATCGGCCGGCGCTGCGAACGTCTGAAAGTCAGGGTGAAAGCCGATCGTGAAGGCATCTATATCAGACCCTGCTGCGCGTCGAAAGATCATATTCGGCGTCTGGCCGGTCGATACAAGGTACGTGTTTTCCATCCGGCGCTGCTCGAGAAGTTCATTGGTTTTCCCACTCGCTGCCTCGAACATTTCGATGTGAAAAAAGCTGTTTGCGGCATACGCGGATTTTAAGGCTGACCAGGATGGTCCGTAGGCAAAGTGATCCTCATAGAACGCGAATAGTCGCTGTCCGGCGGCTATAAGGTCCTCGTGTTTGGCGGCCGCATTGCTGCGCTTCGCCGTCGCCGCTTCGGAGTGATAATCGGTCCAGCTCTGCATCGGGACGATAACCAGTAAATCCCACTGGTCTCCCTGCGAATGGCGCATGAGAAGAGGGCGCTCCTGGCCCGCGTCAACGTAGTAGTCAGAGCCGCTTAGCTGCGCCTCCCACTCAAGTAGTTCTTCCAGGGCGCCGGTCGCAGCCCGAATTGTCGTGACTTTGTACAGGTAGTCGCCTTCTAACTCCTCGGCGCTGGTGAGTGTCGGGACGCCAAATATTAGTACGAATACCGCAACGATGCGCATGGTCATCGCGTACCTGCCTTTCCCTGAGTGCTTGATGAGTGAGAATGACGGTAGCGCTGCCGGATAGTTGGTCAACATTGTCTGAGCTCACGGGTCAATACCAACAATCGCTGTTTGTATTGTTCGGCTTTTTCAGGCGTGTAATCGAGGTTAATTTCTGCGTCGATGACATCGATCGCGTCTCGATAGCGCTTCTTGCACGCTGACTTGCTTGTCTCCAATTCGGGCTCTCCGTCCGGGGCTTCACTTTCAGGTGGTTCCCGCATTGCTGATGCCGGGGGTTCGCTCTCAACCTTCGCCTCTGGCTCCGTCTTCTCCGATTCCTCCGCCTTTTGAGATACGCAGGGCAACTGGGAATACACGACACCGCCGTTCGCGTCGGTGCACTTGTGAATCTGGGTTTGCGCGCTAGCCGGGAAAGCCAGGCAAAAACAGACAGCCGCCAGACCAAACCGGAATACGCGCGAGTTGTTGTTCAGTCGCTTGCGTCTCAATCGGTACTCCTATGAGCCGATGTAACTTACGTAAACTTATCTGCGCGAATGACCTTGATGTCGCTTTCAAAGAGGATCATCGCGTAGTTGTCGTAGTACTTGTCGCTAACATGCCTGGCGATTGATGCGGCGATTGCCTCTCCACAGACGACTTCGATGCGAATACTGCTGCTCGCAGACCAGCCGGCGTTGCGGATACCGCGACTGCCGGAGCCGCGCGCATTCGATACGGTGAAGCCGGACGCGCCGAGTTCCTCGATGTCCGCGCACAGTTCGGTCTCGATTATGGCCTCAGTGATGATTGTCACGAGTTTACGGTTGCCGCTGGACATGTCGCTAGCCTACACCGCCATGAATCACGGTCGCAATGTGATAGTAAATGGGAATCCCGATAAAGATGTTGAACGGGAACGTGACACCAAGCGAGGCAGTCAGTGACAGAGACGGGTTTGCCTCCGGTACGGCGATGCGAATTGCAGCCGGAGCAGCAATATAAGATGCGCTGCCGGCGAGAACGGCGAGCAGGGTTGTGCCGCCAACCGACAAACCTATTGCCCAACCGAGGAGGGCGCCTATAAGCGCGAGCGGCACCGGAACCATAAGGCCGAAAGCGATGATGAACAGGCTGCTCTGGCGTACCGCTTTCGTTTGACTCGCTGCGATGAGGCCCATTTCAAGAAGAAACAGGGCGAGTACGCCTTTGAACAGATCAAAGAAGAGTGGCTCGAGGGGTCGGATACCAATCGGGCCCGCCAGCCAGCCGATCAACAGGCCGCCCACGAGCAGCACGATACTCTTGCCCAGAAATACCTCGTGCAATAGCCGTCCCCACTGGCCCGCGGCCTGATTGCGCCTTGCCAGCATCACGCCAACGACGATCGCAGGGACTTCCAACAGCACCAGGAACAACGGCAACTGCGAATCGGCGCTGACATTCTTGTCAGCGAGGAACGCTACGCCGACGGCGAACGTTGCGACGCTAACCGAGCCATAGTGTGCGACCAGCGAAGCTGCATCAGCACGCTCGAAACGCCCCAGCTTGCGAGCAATCGGATACAGCAACAAGGGCAGGGTAAATCCCATCGCAACGACTGCAGCAGCCTGCGGCAGAATTCCTGCCATCGGCGCTCGGGCGAGTTCCACGCCGCCTTTCAGGCCGATCGTCAGCAACAACAGCATGCTGAGCAGGTCGTAGATCGCGGGCGGAATACGCAAGTCTGAACGCGCCAATCCGGCAAATACGCCCAGGGCAAAAAACCAGATGACGGGGTCCATCGTTAGTTAAAATCGCTATGCAATGCTTCGTTTATGATGATATCAATTTCCCTGGTTGATTGGATATCGTGATTACTGGACAAAGTGTTCGGTCGCTCTGGCCTCACAGCGAAATTGTGCCGCTGTCCGACACTCGGATCTTGCGCTTGAATGCCCCGGGGTCGAGCTTGGCGTCGAAAGAATAGGCGAAACTGTCGCTGTCCTTGTTCATCAACGAGCGGAACAGTTGAATGCCGGCAAATACGTCGAAGCCGGCAGTTACAGTAAACGACCCTTCGCCGTAGCCGTCTATTATGGGTAGCTCGTTGCCGACGCCCTTGATGACATCCTTGCCGTCCAGGCTAATCGTATAGGAAATACCGGCGAGTTCGAGCGGTTGCAGATTTGGATTGGTTACGTGCAGGCCGATTTCGAAGGTAGGCAACCCGGTTCCATTGGTAGCCGCAAGCGGGCGAAATGATTGCACGCTCACGGTTGGCGCTTCATATCCGGGGCCCATTCCTGCGCACGCGGAAAGTAGTCCTGTTACTAACAAGAGGGAAACAAAGTGCATTGTCGTACGCATACAGAGAGAACTATTCATAGGGCCTCCGCCATTCCAGTATTCTCAGTGCCTGCCAGTGCTCAAACAGATGGAGTGGCAAGCTACTTCCAGTGATCGGTAATGAACTCGTCTACCTCGGGCAGACCGCCTTGCAGGATCACGTAGCCATTGTGAGGCTCACGTTCAGTTATCTCATGGTTGATCGGATTTCGCATCATCGCCATGACTTCATCGTGCTCGTCCGTGTGGCCGAGCACCCAGCCAAGCTTCATCAATGCGGTTTCGGGCAGCATGTTATCGAGTGGCACTACGCCGAGTTTTAGCAGGTCGCGCCCGGTGTCGTAGACATACATCTGCGCAAAACCCCACAAGGTCTGCACGGTCATGACGACATGGACACCCTGGTCGATCGCACGCTTGAGAGCCGGGAAGAGCGGCTTGTTCACATGCCCAAGGCCGGTGCCGGCGATGACGATGCCCCGGTAGCCTTTTTCCACGAGAGCATCGACCAGATCCGGCTTCATCCCCGGGTAGTAATAGAGAATAGTGACCCGGTCGTCATGAAGCGTATCGATTCGGACTTTGCGCGAGTGATCACGTGGCAGATAGTCGGGGTTGATCGTGGTGAAACCATCTCTGTCGACGACACTGAGCGGAACGTCGCCGATGGTTCGGAAGGTCGAACGGTAGGAGCTGTGCATCTTGCGGCAGCGCGTCCCCCGGTGCAGCAGTCCGTAGTGATCTGACGTGGGTCCGAACATGCAGATCTGTACCTCGGCAATATCGCCGCGAGCCGCGGCAGAAACAGCATGAATCAGGTTCAGGGCGGCATCGGATGACGGCCGGTCGGAGGATCTCTGCGAGCCGACGACAACGACCGGCACCGGACTATTCTGCACCATGAAGGACAGCACGGAGGCGGTGTGACCCATCGTGTCGGTGCCGTGACCGATGACGACCCCGTCGGCACCGCCCTCGATCGCCTCGCCGACCGCTTCTGCAAGCGTAACGTACTCGACCCAACTCATATTTTCGGAAAAAACGCCGAAGATCTTCTTGGTTGTCAGATTACAGAGCTCCGCGAGTTCCGGTACGGCGCCGTACAGTTCGCCCGGGGTAAACGCCGGAATCACAGCACCGGTTCGGTAGTCGAGACGCGAGGCGATCGTGCCGCCGGTACCCAGCAGGGTGACGTTTGGCAGGTCGGGCGTAACCGGAAACGCCTTCTCGGGGATCTTGTAAACCGCTTCCTTGAAACCAAGTTCCTCGATCGACTCGATACGATCGACATGAATGCCGACGTTGTAACCGGTCTTGAGCTTGAGCACGACGTGCAGATCGTCAAAAGTCTCGCTGCGCGGCAGGATGACGCCTTCGAAGGTGCTGCCTGCCGTATTTCTGACCCGAACGTCACCCCACACCCGCATTCCCAAATTTTCGAGGCGGGACCGCGCAAGGCCGCGATAGCCCTTCAGGGGGTCCTTGCCGTCACTCATGTTCGTGCCTCCAATTCGGATGAAAGCGCGGAGGAGATCTCCGCCGCAGGTACGAGTCCCCTCAGCCCGGACATCAGGCATCCCATCAGAAAACGCTGGAACTGACCATCGTTGTAGCTCGGCTGCTGAAAGGGCTCGGTTTCGATCGCAACTCGAACACTCTCGGGCAGGTCGTCCAACCGGCGATCGAGCCCGAGACCGCTCAGGACCGTGTCGAGATCGGGCGACTCGGCGAGGCCCGAGACGATCTCCTTCCATGCATCGCGAAGCGCCGGTTGCTGGCGAAATCTGTTGAAGAGCGTGAGCCAACCCTCGTCCGAAATTCGGTCAACCGGCACGCCGGACCGGCGCAAACCCTTGAGGCGCTCGCCAAAGAAATAGCAGGTCCAGGCGAGGTCGCTGCCGCAATTTTCGACCACGAGATCGACCAGGCGTGCGCCGCCGCGTCGAATCAGGAAGTGGATCGTTGGCAACGGAACGCCCACGCTGCCGTAGCGGTCCTCACGTTGCCAGGGCGGCTCAGGCAAGGTGTCCTGCAGACGTTTGACGCGACTGCGCGTAATCGCCTGCGGTGGAGAGTCGGTGTCGGGGTACATGCGATCGGGTCCGGGCAAAATACGCTCGAAATCGGTCGATCCGTCCGCCTTCGGCTGTCGTGTCTCGTGCGGCACACCGTCGAGCGCATCGACATAGCGCAGCCGGATTTCTTCAGCGGCGGTAACAGTATCCTCCGCAGCTCCCCAGATCACGATCAGCGCATCGTCGCCGCTACAGTCGAGGCTACGTCGGAGTCGCTCGAGTTCCTGCTGTGAGCCCTCGTAATCGGGCCAATTCTCGTTGTGGATGAAAGTCGGCTGCTGATCGAGGCAGGCGATGACCCGGACCCGGCCCATGAGTTCGTGAGCGAAGGTCAAATCCGGCTGCGTCGGCCAGCTTAAGGTTCGAGCCAGGCCGTGCAGCACCACCGCACGTACGCAGAAGTCGCCGCCACCGTGCTCAAGATCGGACCTGGAACCTGCAGCCCGTGTCGCATGTTGGCTCTGCCAGGTTGCCGCGCGAAAGTGATCGAACTGCGAGTCAGCAACAAGCTTCGTGACATCCTCGTGATGGACCTGTATGTCGTCGGCATGGCGCAGCCCACGGCTGCGGAGTTCATTTCGTAATTCAAGTAGATTGACCTGGCGAACAGCCTCGCCGTGAACCAGGGCCGGTGCCAGGCCGGCTTTGGCGACCCCCTTGATCTCGACTCTGCGCCCGCCGGCAACAGAAACGTTGACGTCCTGCCGGCTAGCTCCCATCCCGACGCGCACATGCCCGGTGGAACGACAAACCCTGCCAATGCACAAAATAGCCTCTGCAACTTCCTCGGGTGTCCTCAGGTCAGGCCCCGTCACCGTCTCGATCAGTGGCATGCCGAGTCGGTCGGTGCGCCAGACAATGAGGTGGCCGCGGTCAGAGACCTCGCGGCAACTGTCCTCTTCGACGCTGATCTGCGTAATCGAGATGCGCCGCTCGCGAAATGGAATACTGCCTTCTACGCCGACGATCGCGGTCCGCTGGAATCCCGTTGGAATCGATCCGTCGAGATACTGCTTACGAGCGATATGAACCTCGTCGACGATGTCGCAGCCGAGCATCAGGCATTGCTCGATGGCAATATCAATGGCCTCCTGGTTGATGGGAAACGGTGGGGTATCGTCCATCTCATAAGTACAGACGTTCGACTTGTGGAGCAGATAGACGACGTTTTTTTTCGTCTTGAACTCCATTAGCGCAGTGCCGTCGTACTCGCCGAGTTCCGACAGCGTCGGCCGCATGTGTCGCAGCACCGCACCATCATGGCTCGAGGTATAGACCCCGGCAGGGCAGTTGCAGAAGAGTTTTCGTTTTGTATCGAGCTGCTGGTGGACCTCGAGTCCGACCCGCAATCCAATCTTTTTGTAGTCCATTGAATCTGTCACCGCCCCAACTCTCCGGCCTTCGACAAAGCGCGCGAATGATAGCACCCCAGACGCACGGATCGGGCGACAATAGATGTGCCTCTAGTGTCGGGTCACGGTGGCAATCACGTGATCGTTCTGCCCAATGGACTGAGTATTATTCGTTTCTTGGATGCCGACGATTAAAAGATCACTATCAATCTTTTTGCTGAGGTTGACGCTTAACCTTAATCGCCTGTGTCATGTGCAGTTTGTTGCGCTTGTGATATCGCCAACGCGCCTGGTAGATCCAGACACTTCGCGTCACGCACAGGACACCAAGCGCCATGTAGGCGGGAAACAGTCTGTAGCTCGCACCGACGATCAGGCCAAACATCAGGAACAGAATGCCGATTGACATCCAGTACACAGGAATTCGTCGATAAACATTATCGGATAGGAGCATCGGTGTGAGTATGGGGGTGATGAAAGAGCGAGTCTGTTAGCTGTTCCACAAGTTTGGTCATCCGTACGACCTGCGCATTATGTATACAAGGGAGAAACTTCCGTCTTGCCTTACCGTTTCTAAAGCTGTTTCTCGGGCGCGATTTTCAGGAACCAGGCGGTAAACCGACGCCACGCTGTCGTCTGTGGTTCCTTCGTCTCGACAACCTGGCGGCCGTCAATGGTGGCATGCCAGCGCAAACGCCGGTTCTCGTCCAGCTTAAGCTGATACGCCATCTTCGGGATGCGCTCGAGCGAAAAAGCGGCGAGGGATGAGCCAAGCTCACCGGAGTCGATCATGACGCCCATCTCCGTGTTGAGGTCTATCGAACGCGGATCGAGATTGAGGGACCCAACAAATGTACGGCGTTGATCAATAATGATTCCCTTGGTGTGCAATGTCAGCTGATCCAGGGCAGTCGTTCCGTCGTCATTGACGATCTTCGCCGCATCGGCCCTGGCCTCCCAAAGCTCCACGCCGGCCTCGAGGATTCGCTTGCGATAGGAAGAATACGCAGAATGCACAGGAGTATGATTGTTGGTCGCCAGCGAGTTTGTGACTATGACGACTCGGACGCCACTCCCGACAATTTGACGCAGGAGCTCAATGCCCTGTTTGCCGGGAATCAGGTAAGGCGTGTAGATAATGATCTCATCTTCAGCCTTGCTCAGTGCGTCTACGATTTTGGCGCCAACGATTTTTTGCTCAGCAGAGACCTTTTCCAGCAACTTTTGTGGATCGTCAACGATGAGTTGAGCGCTTGCGTAAAAAGGTGATATTTCACCACCAACAATTTGTTGCAGCAGTTCATTATTGATCGACCGGGCATAAACAGAGTCGCCCGACTCAGCCATCCTGGCCGCAACACGCTGCTGCAACTGCTCGAGCTGCCCTGCAGTGACTTCCTTGTGAAGTGAATGTATCGGGACAGCGAGCATATGATTCCAGTAGGTATCAAACGACTCAGAAATATCAGCGACGATGTCGCCCGCACAAAACATATCGAAGTCAATAAACTCGCCATTCGAATCGAGCTGAAAATACTCAACCGCAATATTGCGACCGCCTACAATGGATACCTGATTGTCGACTGTGAACGACTTATTATGCATCCGTCGATTGGCGAGCTTGAAGTTACCCACATAATTGACGGCGAAGATGCCCCTGCGGGATATCGGATTGAATATGCGGACCTCTATGTTGGGGTGCTCGTTCATAAGCACGAAGGCGCTATCGTCTACTGTCGTAAAGATGTCGTCGAGTAGCAAGCGGACACGCACGCCGCGGTCGGCCGCGTCTATGAGCTTCTTGCTGAAAACGAGGCCTGCGTCATCTGGCTTCATCAGGAAATACTGGGCATCAATGCTGCGCTCGGCCGCATTCATCAGGGCGAGGCGCGCACCATAAGCGTCCAGTCCCTTGCTAAGCGGATAGAACCCATTGTCTTCCAGCCGACCCTCTCGCCATCTCTGGCTGGCGCCGGCGAGGGCTGTGCCTTCCGTATCGGAAAGAGCAAAAGTATCTGTCTTGGGCATATCAAGCGCCACAGTCGCGCAGCCGGATAAGGCAAACAATAGCACCACTGCCGCGCTGGCAGCACGCGCCGATTGATTTAGCATCGATTTATCTCATCCAGCAGGTCACCAGGTTTGGGGTGACTCGGGTTAGAAGCAGAAGGCGAAATCTCAGAATTCAGCATTGCATCAACTTTTGGACTTTTCCCCATAAAGCTTAAGGGAAAATAATCTGTTACGGCGATCTACTGTACCCCGAGAAAACCAAAATAGTCAATAATACCAGTAAGTTGTGACTC
>JAHEGH010000044.1 GCA_024639825.1 Gammaproteobacteria bacterium | reverse complement strand
GCGCCCAATTCCCTGAGCCGGGCCTGCACGGGTGCGGCACCACCAAGTGCAAGCATGATCACGAGATCCCCGGGTTGCGCCCAATCGATGGCATCCTGCAGTGACTCCAGCTCTAGCTCGTTGTGCACGATCTGCGAATCATCGGCACCCTGTTCCAGCAATTCGTCACGAATAATGCCGAACACATCGCCATGCTCCCGGCCGCGATGGTAATCCGCCAGTTCCGACACCTCGACACGGTCCAGGCCGATTTCCCACGCATCCCGCGCGAGTTCGCGGATGAGTTCGTCCGTACGATCGCCGGCCTGACCAAAACACAGCACACGACGTTTGGCTGGGATCGCGCTGGCCATATCGAACAGCGCGGCCATAGCCGCTGGGTTATGGGCAAAGTCGATGAGGATCTTGATGCCGTCGAGATCATAGATATTGCAGCGACCGGGATTGTCTTCCTGGACCATGGTCGTGAGCCCTGTGGCAATCTCAGCGAGGGTGGCACCAAGGCTTGATGTCAATGCGGCAGCCGACAGCGCATTAGCGACGTTGTGGCTTGCAGCACCACCCAGGGCAATAGGGATTTCGTTGCTGCGGCAGATCAACTCGCGCTGGCCACCCTCGACCTTCAGCAGTTGATCACCGTCGAGCACAAATGCCCGACCACCCGCTTCGATGTGTTCGCGAACGACACTATTGTCAGGGTCCAGACTGAACCAAACGATTTCGCCATCGTAGTCTTTCGATTTCGCGACCAGGCGTTGATCCTCGGCATTCAGGATCAGGTGGCCTTGTGAGCGAACTACCCGACTGACGACCCACTTGATCGCCAGCAACTCGTCCAGGTTCCGAGAACCGAAGTCGCCCAAGTGGTCCTCAGTAATGTTCGTGATCAGCGCCGCGTCCGCACGTTCGACGCCCATCCCTCTGCGCAGCAAACCGCCGCGCGCCGTTTCCAGGATGGCGACGTCGACATCCTGTTCACGCAGCACGGTGCGCGCACCACCAGGGCCGGACCAGTCACCGCGATCGATCACGCGATCGTTGACGGATATCCAGTCTGTGGAACTCAGACCAACGTTGCGGTCAGGCCGGCGGAGAATATGCGTCGCAAATCGAACGGTCGTCGTCTTGCCGTTGGTGCCCGTCACGACACCAACGGGCACGTCGTGATAGCGATCCCAATCCAGCGCATCGGGAATGTCGCGCACCTTCCAGGTTTCTGAACCTCTGCCGAGTCCGATGGATACGAAATCATCGTCCCACAAGAGCGTCTTGCCCTGCGCCGCAGCCTCATCGATGAGCCACATCAGCTCGACATTGGCTTCCTCCCCCGATGATTTGCGCAGCACCTCGAGCGCTTCGTCAAAGTCCGGCGCATCGCTGGTGACGCCCAGTTCGAAGGCGCTCGCAGCCCAGGCCCATTCGTTGATTTCCGACCCGGTGTAGAGTTGGTCGATCGGGGCGGTGAAGGCCATGCTGACGCCGCCCTGCAGTTTCACGAAAGCGAACTCGGCCGACGGCCAGTCGAGTGCCTCGAGCATGCACCCGACATTGTCGGCCCACACAGGCACCAGCACATCAGCCTCGTCCGGCGTGCATGCAACGTCAAGGATGCAGGCAGGCCCGTCGAAGATCAGGCTCGGTCCGGTGAGTCTGCGCGCGTCTAGAAACTCCATCACCGCAGGCTAGTCGCCTTCTTCTCGCGCAATGCGCACGCCGCGTTCGTCGCTGATAATTTCGAGATCATCGGAGAGTTCGAAACCTGCGAACTCAGGCAGGTCAATCGAAGCTGTCGCCTTTTTGCCGCCATTGTCGACGCGTGATCCGGAGTTGAAGTAGATGATCTGCTTCCAGGTGCGTTTGACGTTATCGCCCAGCATGAGAATCAGGTCGCCAGGCGCGGCCATCTCAAGAGCACGGGCATTGGCCTCCTGCTCATCGGGAACGACCTCGATGCGATCTGGCGAGATACCTTCCTCCAGCAGGCGATTCTTAAGCATGACAGCGACTTCGTCATCACCACGACCGCGTGTATTGTCATCGCGACGACAAATGAAGTAGTCGAAATGCCCGGACGCGATTGCCGCAATCTCGCGGATGTCTTCATCACGTCGGTCACCCGGCGCCGACAGGACAACGATGCGCTTGCCTTCCGTCTCAAAGCGATCGACGAGCCCGCACATTGCCTGCACAGCCGCAGGATTGTGTGCGTAATCGAGAATGACGCGGAACGGGTGCTCGTCGTAGATATTCATGCGTCCCGGCGCCTGGAAGAACGACGAATCGAAGGTGCGCAGACCGTGGCGAATATCTTCAAGGCTGATATCCATGTTGTAGGCCAGCGCCGCCGCAAACATCGCGTTCTGCACGTTGTGCAGTGCACGCCCTTCAATCGTTGCTGGAATCAGGTGCGTCCACACCAGCGGCGTGTGTGTCTCATTGTCGTAAATCGTGACCAGGTGCCCGTTCATGCCCTGCTCGAGCACGAAAGCCTGGCCGCCTGCCTGGATATGACGCTTCACAAGCGGGTGGCCCGGATTCATGGTGACGTAGCTGACTTTCTCGGCGTCCGTGTAATCAGCCATCTGCAGACACAGGGGATCATCGGCGTTCAGCACCGCCGCGTCTGTCGCAATCTCGATCGGCACGCGCTTCACTTCGGCGAGCTGCTCCAGAGTATCGATTCCACGCAAGCCAAGATGATCAGCCGTCACGTTAATGCAGCAAGCCACATTACATTCGTGGAAGCCAAGACCGCTGCGCAGCATACCGCCACGAGCGGTTTCCATGACCGCGGCGTCCACTGACGGATCGCGCAGAATCATCTGCGCGGACACGGGTCCGGTCATATCGCCGGGTACCGACAGCTTGCCGTCAATGTACACACCGTCGGTCGACGTCAGGCCGACAGTGCGACCGGACATCTTGAGAATGTGTGCCAACATGCGAGAAGTTGTCGTCTTGCCGTTCGTCCCGGTCACAGCTGCGATCGGAATTCGACTTGGCTTATCGGGCGGGAACAGCATGTCGACCACGGGCCCGGCAACGTCACGCGGCGTACCTTCACTTGGCGCCACGTGCATTCGGAAGCCGGGACCGGCGTTCACTTCGCAAATCCCACCGCCCGCGTCGCGATACGACTCGGTAATATCCTTAGTAAGAAAATCGACGCCACCAATATCGAGGTCGATCGCCTTGATGGCACGAATAGCCATTTCGCGGTTGTCAGGGTGAATGATGTCTGTAACGTCAATCGACGTGCCGCCCGTTGACAGGTTCGCGGTGGAGCGGAGGTATACGACCTCATCTTTCGGTGGCACGGTTGCCCGGTCATAACCGAGCTTTTCCAGCAGGCGTTCGGCCTGGTGATCGAACTCGAGACGTGTGAGGACTTTCTCATGGCCGACACCGCGACGCGGATCCTCGTTAACGACATTCACGAGTTCTTCAATCGTGTGTTGGCCGTCGCCGACCACGTGCCCGGGCACGCGCTTTGCCGCGGCAACAAGCTGTCCGTTAACGACGAGCAGGCGATGATCATAGCCTTCGATATAGCTCTCAACGACAATCGTGGCTCCGTGTTCGCTCGCTTTCTCGAAACCGACCTCAACCTCTTCCGGTGTCCGCAGGTTGATGGCGACACCGCGTCCGTGATTGCCGGCCAGCGGCTTGAGGACGACCGGGTAGCCGATGCGTTCCGCTGCGCGCACTGCGTCGGGTGAAGTCCGAACGAGTATTTGCTTGGGCACGGGCAGACCCAGGTCCCGCAGAATTTCGTTCGTCTCTTCCTTGTCGGAGGCCAGTTCCACTGCGATATTGCTGGTGCGGCTGGTCGTCGTTGCCTGAATGCGCTGCTGGTAACGACCGTGCCCGAACTGGACCAGGCTGTAGCGGTTCAAACGAAGCCACGGAATATTGCGCTCTTCGGCAGCTCGCACCAGAGAGGCAGTACTCGGTCCGAATTCCCTGCGCTGCGCATAACGGATGAAACGGTCGCGCTCGTACGCGAAGTTCCATTCTGCATCCGGAGAGCCTTCAAATTTGACTTCGTCGGGCAGCAGGCTGCCGATGAATTCCAGCGCCAGTTTGCTGGCCTGCTTGCCGACGTCAGCGTCTTTGAACTGGAACACCATGTTGTAGAAACCGGGGCGTCCGTCGATAGAACGCGTGCGACCGAACGTCACGTCCGAACCGGCGACGACCTGCAGCTCAATGGCGACATGCTCCATGACGTGTCCAAGCCAGGTACCCTCACCCTCGCGCAGGCGACGTACAAAGCCACCGGGCTCCTTAAAGGAACAGCCATGCTCAAGCAGGCCCGGTAATTGCTCAAGCATCGGACCGATAAAATCCTCGCCCAGCCTTGACGTCGGCCAGTGTTCCAGCTCGCCCAGGTCCAGCACGTGGCGAATAACGGGAAATCGAGCGAATACATTGGGCCCGACGTAGACATTGGTACTCTCAATTCTCATAGTGCCTGCCTGTTCTTGTTGAGGTTATTCGGCAAATGCGTCACGAGACGCGATTTCGAAGCGCCCACCTGCTACCAGGATGTGCAGCTTGATGCCGATCAGGCTCACAGGCTCGCCGCGGCGGGCCTTGTCCATAGAAGAATACTTCAGATCGCTGGGATCTATCAGCGTGATGCCGCCACTGCCGACCACTTCCAGCTCATCGCCCGGCTTGATAAACGCCGCGGTGTCTTCATCGAGACCCAGGCCGACAGCGAACGGATTGTAGGCCAGTGCCGTTAGCAGGCGCCCGAGACGGTCACGCTGACGGAAGTGCTGGTCGATGATGAATGAGTTGGTCAGACCGAGACCGGGCGCCATATTGACCATGTCAGGACTCGGTGTGCTGCCTTCCATCCCACCCGCGATCATGTGCTCAGGCATGAACGCAGCGCCTGCGGAGGTACCGGCCACATGCATGCCTTCAGCGTTACGACGGCGAATCGCCTGCGCGATGGCTGTACCACCAAGCGTGGTCGAGAGGCGCAGCTGATTGCCGCCCGTCATGAAAACGCCGTCGCTATTTTCGATGTAGCTGAGATCTTCATCAGACTGACAGTCCTCACGCGTCACGAAATGCAGCACCTTGGCATGCTTGACGCCGAGTTTGCGGAACAGCTTCTCGTAATTGCGGCCCGTATCCTCAAGCTCAGAGGCGGTGGGGATAATGCCGATACGAGAATCCTTGCCGCCACATACGTCCACGAACCGATCCAGGATTTCAGGGTTATTCAGTTTTTCTTCGGCACCCCCAATCGGGATGATGTAGCCGCGTTCGGTGCCATGGATATCGTTTGCAGGACTCATGAAATACTCTGGACAGGCTTAGAGCCAAAAAGGGGCGAGTATTTTACACAAGAAACGGACAATCACTGCCCCTAATGCGGCAAAATACCGCCCGTGAACAAAACAAATCTACCGCTGGGTCGCGAAACCGACTATCCGCACCAGTACGCACCGGAGGTACTGTGCCCAATCCCTCGCGCCGACAGCCGGGCCGCCATCGGCCTCGGCAACACGCTGCCATTCTCGGGGGTCGATATCTGGAACGCGTGGGATCTCACCTGGCTGGGTCCGAACGGACAGCCCAGGGTGGCCACCGCCGAGATCCGAGTGCCGGCCGAATCCCCCAACATTGTCGAATCCAAGTCACTGAAGCTCTACCTCGGCTCGTTTGCGATGAGTTCGATAGAGAGTGTTACCGCGGTTGCCGAGTGCATAGAGCGCGATCTGACAACCTGTGCAGGTGCCCCGACAAAGGTCACGGTACTGCCCGTATCGGACACAGAATCCCGGAGTACGGCGCGCCTCGCAGGGACCTGTATTGACGACCTGGATGCCAGCTGCTCCGATTGGGAGGTTGATTCCGGACTGCTGCGCACGGAGGACTCACAAATAGTGCGTGAGGACTTGCACACGCACCTGCTGCGCAGCCTCTGCCCGGTAACGGCACAGCCGGATATCGGCAGCCTGCAGATCAGCTATCGGGGACCAAAGATCGACCGTATCGGACTGCTGCGGTACGTCGTGTCGTTTCGAGAGCACAACGATTTCCATGAAGCCTGTATTGAGCGCATGTTTGTCGATCTCATGAATCGCTGCAGCTGCGACGAGTTGACCGTGCAGGCACGCTATCAGCGCCGGGGAGGCATCGATATCAACCCCATTCGAAGCAACGCCAGGGACAAGCCACTCAATCTCAGGCTGTGGCGGCAGTAGGCCAGCCCCTAGCTGCCCAGGTCTTCTTGCGAAATCTCATGACCCCAGTCCTGCTTGGCGCTGAGGTAGCGGCGGTTGCTCGCGGTGACGCCAGACACGTGCTTGACGCGCGTAATACCGCTGACGCCGAAAGCGCCGAGATCGTTCACTTTCTTCGGATTATTGGTCAGCAGGCGAAATGGCTTGCCGCCAACGAAATACTTCAACAATGATGCCGCGTCACTAAAGTCGCGGGAGTCATCGGGCAAACCGAGGGAGCGATTCGCTTCGTAGGTATCTTCTCCGGCATCCTGCAGGAGATAGGTCGCGGCCTTGGCCCAGAGTCCGATGCCCCGTCCTTCGTGGCCGGCCATGTACACCAGCATGCCGCCTTCGTCATCGTTCTTGATGCGCTCCAGGGCGGTCTGCATCTGGGGACCGCATTCACAGCGCTGCGACCCGAATACATCCCCGGTCAGGCAACTCGAGTGGACGCGGACCAGCGGATTCTTCCAGGTCGACGGATCGCCTACAACCATGATGCTGTTAACCGCCATATAGGATGCCAGCGTTGCGAATGACTGCTGTCCTTGCTGGGCACGCAGGTCATCCGCCAGCTCCTCGATCTTGCCCAGTTCGGTATTGCGCACGCAGGCGAACCATTGCACGTCTACCTGCAGATCACCCAGTTCAAGTGGCAGCGGGATGGGGCCAAGGACGCTGATCGTGGAGCCATGCGGCGGTGCCGTGCCCGGCTCGACTCGGGCGCCATCCCGGTCGATCTGGAACAGCGTGCCCTGCGCGGTCAGGCGTTCGCGGACTGAGGGGTCGATATAGGTGAACATGCCGCGGATTATGCCGATTTCGGTGGAATTTGCGATGCTTGTTACTTGCTGACTCCTTAGTCATTAAGTATACTTGCTGACTACTGAGTCATTAAATGCGCGATCCATGACCAATCAACCCAAGTACCAGCGAAGAAAAGAGGACCGGCCACAGGAAATTGCCGACGCGGCATTCAAGACGTTTGCCGAGAAAGGCTACGCCGCCACACGTATCGACGACGTCGCCAAACGAGCCGGCATCAGCAAGGGGCTGACGTATCTCTATTTCAAGACGAAAGAAGATCTGTTTAAGGCCGTCGTGAAGAATGTCGTTGTACGACGCGTGGATTCCCTGATTGGCAACGTCGAGTCCACCGAGCTGTCGTCTGAGGAATTCCTGCGCGGTCCGCTGCTCGACTTCATGAAGAAAGTGCCGGGATCACCCATCGCCATTGTCATTCGCCTGCTTATCTCTGAGGGGCCACGACACCCGGATCTGGTGAACTACTACTATGACAATGTTGTCGCGCGGGGTTTGGCAGCGATTCGGCAATTTGTTGCGCGGGGCGTTGAGCGCGGCGAATTTCGTCGCGAAGCGCTCGAGCACCAACCGCATCTGTTTCTTGCGCCAATGATGTTATCGATGATCTGGCGATTGGTCTTTACAGACAAGCCGCTCGATACCGACCAGCTCATGGAGTCGCAAATTGAATTACTGCTTGCCGAGATGAAAGCGTGAGCGGAGCAAACCGAATGAAAACAACACTTAGCGCACTTGCTGCGCTCACTCTGCTGGCGAGCTGCGCGGCTGACACTAACCCTAACCTTGTCGTCGGCGAACTGGCCTCCGACCGCCACGAACTCACGGCCGAGGTCAGCGAACCTATCCTGGCGATTGCGATATCGGAAGGTGAGGTCGTCGTTGCCGGGCAAATATTGATCGAGCAGGACAGTACCCGGGCGACGGCACGTCTCGCAGAAGCCGAAGCTGTCCTGGCGCAGTACCAGGCGCGACTCGAAGAGCTCGTACGGGGCCCGCGCTCCGAACAGATTGCGGCCGCTCGGGCCAGCGTCGAAGGTGCTACGCAGGAATTCGAATTCCAGCAGAGCGAACTCGCACGGGTCAAGGAAGTGCATGCGCGTGGCCTCGCATCTCCGGACCTGCTGGATCGCGCCCGCACCTCACTTGATACGGCCGCAGCGAACCTGAAGCTCAAGCTCGCACAGCTCGAAGAACGACTGGCCGGCACAACGATTGAGGAACTCGCCCAGGCGGAACAGGCTGTCAAACAGGCAGCGGCCCGTCGGGACAACGCGCTGACCGATGTTGAACGGCACACCTTGCGGGCACCGGTCGACGGCATTGTCGATTCACGCCTGTTCGAACTGGGCGAACGACCCGCGCCAGGGCAGCCCATGGTCATCATGTTGAGCGGCGCGCAACCCTATGCGCGGGTGTTTGTGCCAGAGCCTCTGCGGGTCCGGGTTGCGCCCGGGACCAAGGCCCTGGTGCACATCGACGGGCTTGATCAGGTAATCGAGGGCCGCGTGCGGTGGGTATCCAGCGAGGCGGCATTTACGCCCTACTTCGCCCTCACGGAACGCGATCGCGGACGCTTGAGCTATGTCGCAAAGGTCGACATCGACGAAGTCCGCCAGCAGCGCCTGCCGGATGGCGTGCCCGTCAACGTAGAATTCCTGATCGACTGAATGCGATGACTGGCAACTACGCAATTGAATCGCGCGGCCTGTCGAAACACTTCGGCGACCTCAAAGCCGTCAGCGAGCTGGACCTGAAGGTCCCACGCGGACAAATCTATGGCTTCCTGGGACCGAATGGCTCGGGCAAATCCACGACGATTCGCATGCTGTGCGGCTTGCTGACCCCCACTGAAGGCTCAGCGACCGTGCTCGGCACGGAGATCCCCGGACATGCGCGTTACCTGAAACCGAAGATCGGCTACATGACGCAGAAGTTCTCACTCTTCGGCGACATGACTGTGTTCGAAAACCTGCAGTTCATGGCGGAGATTTATTCCTTTCCCAAGGTCAGTCGTAACGCCCGGATCGATGAACTCATCGAAAAATACGACCTGGTCGACCAGCGCCGGCAACTGGCCGCCACGATGAGCGGCGGCCAGAAGCAGCGACTCGCCCTCGCCTGTGCGGTACTGCATCACCCGGAACTGCTGCTGCTCGACGAACCGACCAGTGCGGTCGATCCGCAAAGCCGCCGTGACTTCTGGGCCAACCTGTTCCGCCTGGCAGAAGGCGGCACGACGATCCTCGTATCGACGCACTACATGGACGAAGCCGAACGCTGTCACCGACTCGCCATCCTCGATCATGGCGTCAAAGTCGCGGACGGCACGCCGCTGCAACTGCAGGCCAATACGGGAATGCACATTATCGAGGTCCTGGCTGATGACCCCTACCGCGCTCAGGAGGCACTCGACGATGGCGATGCGATTGCGAGCGTCACGCAGCTGGGCATGCGTCTGCGGGTCCTCATCCCGGTGCAGGTAGAGGATCCTCTCGGGAAGGTTAAAGGCCTGCTGGACAGCCACGGCGTACAAGCGGAGGTCCGGGTGACAACGGCATCCCTCGAGGATGTCTTCGTCGCCGTAACCATGGGGACTGAGGGGCAGGATGCATGAAATCACTCAGCCGCCTGCTCGCGATCACGAAAAAAGAAGTACGGCAGCTTAGCCGCGACCGCCTGACGTTCGGCATGATTGTCGGCATACCGGTGATGCAGATGCTCCTCTTCGGCTACGCCATCAACACCGACGTACGTAATCTGAGGACAGCGATCTCCGACCAGGCTGACACGCACCTGTCCCGGCAATTCATTGCGGAGCTCAGGGAAACCCAGGTCGTCGATATCGTCGCTTATGTCGCAACACCAGCCGCACTCGAGGAGCAACTGCGTATGGGCGAGGTGTCTGTCGGCGTCGCTATTCCGGCCGACTTCGATCGGCGGGTTATCGATCCCGAACGGCCCGCGGTGCACCTGCTTGTCGACGGCAGCGACCCGACGATCTCAAACGTGGCGAACCAGCTGCGCAACATGCCGATAGCGTTCGATACGAGCGCGCCGATGCGCCGCATCCATAACATCGAGGTGCGGCCCAGCTACAATCCGGAGCGCCGCACTCCGGTCAACATCATCCCTGGCCTGATGGGCGTAATCCTGACCCTGACCATGATGCTGTTTACGGCCGTTGCTATCGTGCGCGAGCGAGAGCGTGGCAACCTCGAGTTGTTGATTAATACGCCCGTCAGCTCGGCTGAGCTCATGATCGGCAAAGTGCTTCCTTACATTGTGATCGGCATGATCCAGCTTGCCCTGATTCTGGTCGTGGGTGACGTATTGTTCCAGGTACCGATGCGGGGCAGCGTGCTGGACCTCTACCTCGCGTCGGGTGCCTTTATCGCTGCCAACCTGTCGCTCGGTCTCGTTATTTCGACGGTGGCCAAGACCCAGTTCCAGGCGATGCAGATGACGTTTTTCGTGTTGATGCCCTCGATTCTGCTGTCGGGATTCGTATTTCCGTTCGATGGCATGCCGAAATTTGCTCAATATCTGGGCGAAATGCTCCCCGTGACACATTATATCCGGCTGACGCGCGGCATCATGTTGCGCGACGCGGCCCTCATCGAGCTCTACCCTGAGCTAATCGCGCTGGGCATCTTCACGCTGCTGGCAATGACGGGCGCGGCACTGCGCTTCACGAAACGGCTGGACTAGCCAAATGGCTCCCAATCTGGTCCAATCACCGCCCATGGCAGCCCAATCCACACAAAAACCCACGGTCTTCATCGTCGATGACGATGCCGCAATACGTTTCGCCATGCAGGCGCTCATGGATTCAGTCAACCTGGACCACGAGATCTTTGCCTCGGGTGATGAATTTCTGGAGAAGATCTCCGAACAACGGCCTGGTTGCCTGGTGCTCGACATCCGTATGCCGGGACTCGGCGGACTGGAGTTGCAGGAAGAGCTGATCAAGCGTGGCAACACGCTGCCGATCATCTTCATCACGGGTCATGGCGATGTCCCGATGGCGGTCGAGGCCATGCAAAAGGGCGCTGTTGATTTCATCCAAAAGCCGTTCCGCGACCAGGAACTGCTTGATCGTATTCGCGAAGCACTTGCAACCGATGAGGAGCGTCGCGAGGAACAGCAGCAGCATGCGGAAGTGGTCGAACGACTGCACCGTCTCACCAACCGTGAGCGCGAAGTCTTCGACCTCGTCGTGACGGGTAAGCCCAACAAGGTCATCGCCTATGAACTAGGCGTCAGTCAGCGGACAGTAGAGATTCACCGAGCGCGTGTCATGGAGAAGATGCAGGCAAGGTCACTTGCTGACCTCGTCAAAATGCATATGACCGCCTGACAGCGACCTGTTACGAATGCCGGCGCCGGTGTTCGCCAAACTCCGCGCAATCAATACACTCATCGGCATAGGGGTAGACTTCAAGTCTGCCCGGTTTGATGGGCAAGCCGCACTCTACGCAGATCCCATAATCACCGGCCTCCAGCCGCTGCAATGCCGTCGAAATTTTCGCGAGTTCGTGCCGGGCCTCGTTACCCAGCGCGTCGACAACTTCATTGTCTTCGAGCTGCTTTGCGCGCTCTTTCGAATCTGCTTCATAACCACGTCGCAAATTCGCATTGATGCGATCAAGGCGTGTCACAAGTTCTGTTTTCTTCGTTTCGAGAACCTGCCTGAGCTCGTCGTTTCGGCCGCCCGACATCCTGTCCTCCTGCACAAAATTCATGCCTAACTTTAAGCGTTCAGGGCGCTTGACCGTAATTAGTAATAGCCCTTACCGCCCCATAAGTACTAACCGCTACATATTAAGCAACAGGGCGTATGGAAAGCTCAGCATCGGCGCGTATTCTCAGGGTAAGCCTGATAACAAGACCTTTTTCTGCGTCTGGTGCGACAATGAACGAAATCAAGAAGATTCTTGCCGTGGTCGACCCGACTGTGGCAGACCAGCCAGCAGTGCGCCGTGCTGCGTGGCTAGCCAAACAGGGTGGTGCCGAGCTCGAGCTGCTTGTGTGCTACTACAATGAGTACCTCAGTGGCGATCGGCTGTTTGATTCGCCGTCGCTTGAGAAAGCGCGCGATGAGGTTATTGAAAATCACGAGAAACATCTCGAAACCATAGCCGAACCACTGCGCAGTAACGGCATCGTGGTCAAGACGAGTGCGCTGTGGGATCACCCACTTTACGAAGGCATTGTGCGCCGGGCTATTGAGTCGGGAAGCGACCTTGTCGTCAAGGACACACATCACCACTCCGTGGTCACGCGTGCGCTCCTGACCAATACGGACTGGAATCTTATTCGCACCTGCCCGATACCGCTGTGGCTGGTAAAGCCTCAGGAGGTAGCAGAATCACCGGTGTTTATCGCTGCAATCGATCCGATGCATCAGAACGACAAGCCGGCGGCCCTGGACGACGAGATCCTGCACATAGCCAAAGATATTTCCACCAAGGTGCATGGTGAACTGCATGCGTTTCATGCTTACGACCCGCGTATCGCTGTTGCTACAGCGACAGCCAATGCTTACATCCCGGTATCGCTGCCGTTCGACGAGATCGAACAGCAAATGCATGAGGATCACGCGAAGCGCTTTAATGAAATCACGGCGTTCCACAAAGTCGCCGACGACAATGCGCACCTGGTCGCTGGCCTGACCCATGAAGAATTACCGCTGATCGCTGAAAAACTCAAAGCAGACGTCGTCGTCATGGGCGCCGTGGCGCGTAACCGCTGGAAACGCCTGTTCATCGGCGCAACGGCGGAGCGCACGCTTGAAGACCTGCCCTGCGATCTACTGATCATCAAACCAGACTGGTTCCAGACACCGGTCGGCCTTGAGAACCACGAAGCCGCTTGATTCCTACCAGGATCTGATACGGCCAAAGGGGACTGTCACCGTAAAAAGGGGACAGCCCCCTTTTTCGTAAGGGACAGCCCCCCTTCTCGCAGGTAACTGTCCCCTTTCTCGTAGGGGACAGCCCCATTTCTCTTAGGGGACAGCCCCATTTCTCTTAGGGGACAGCCCCCTTTCTCGTAGGGGACTGTCCCCTTTGGCAGGATCACAAAAATACGGGGCCCGGTTCAGAGAACCGGGCCCCGCTGTTACAGCTTTCTACTGCGCTCTAGTAGTTGGCTGTGAACCTGAATCCAAATGTCGTTGGGGCTGACCAGCGTCGACTCTGACTAAGTTTTCTGCTTTCGAAAATAGGTAATAGGGCCTACCCGAGACTGGTTAACCACTGTCTCGCATATGTCACAATGGATCAGTGATGCTGTATCTCTTTCTCAAATACATCCACGTCGTCGCGGCAGTGGCGACGATTTCAGGCTTCGTGTTACGAGGCTACTGGATGCTGATCGAATCGAAAAAACTGCAGCATTCCGTAACGAGGGTTGTACCTCATGTTATCGATACGGTGTTTTTGCTGGCTGGCATCGGGTTGATCTGGCTGTCGCACGTCGAGCCATTGAAGCAGCCCTGGTTAATTGCAAAATTTGCAGGCCTGATCGTCTACGTGCTGCTGGGCGCCGTCGCGATCAGACGCGGCCCGACGAAAGAGATACGCACGATCGCTCTTGCCGGAGCCGTCGCCGTCTTCGCCTATATCGTGGGAGTGGCGCTGAGCAAGTCACCTCTCAGCTGGCTCAGCGTTTAGTCCTGCGGAACCCTGCCGTTTGCCACTGCTTGACGCGCCGCTGACAACAGGCGATTTGTATCGATCGGCTTGGACATCAGTGTGCAGTTGTCGAGCAGGCGCGCATCCTTCACGACCTTCGAGGTGTCGCCGCTGACGATAAACGCCGGGATCGTCGTATCAAAGTGGTCACGAATGAGACTCACTGCCTCGACACCTGTGGAGCCGTCAAGGAGGTGAAAGTCGGATATGATGAGCGCAGGAACCTCATCGACATGGTTCATGAGTGCGCGCGCCTCAGGCGCAGATGCCGCCGTGGCAACACGGTAACCCTCAGCCTCAAGCAACAGGCCCCAGGCGTTCGCAACGTTCACGTCGTCTTCGATCAGGACAACCATTCCGGTTACCGCTTCGTGGACGCCCGTGCGACCGGTCTCGCCCAACTCTATCGTCGTCGCTGAATCGTTTACGACCGGTGTGGATACACTGAAACAGGAACCCCGACCTAGATCAGACTCAACTTTAATCGTCAGATTAAGAAGATCGGAGAGACGCTTGACGATCGCAAGCCCGAGACCGAAGCCCTCCTTGCTCGCGCCTCGCGTTTTCCCCTGGTGGAACTCGCGAAAAATTTCATCAAGTTCCTCTTCGGCGATGCCAATTCCTGTATCGGTTACTTTGATGATGCATTTGCCAGCCTGTTCGACGCAGTCGAGTCGCACCCGCCCCTTGTCGGTGTAGCGAATCGCGTTCGAGACCAGGTTCTGGATAACCTCGGCGAGCAGGTTCGGGTCGCTGTTAATAACAGACGTACTCGCGGAAGACGAAAACTCGAGGCCCGTGTGTTGAGCCTGTCGGGCGAATTCGTCTGAAAGACGGTCGATCAGCCGTTTGATCGGGAATACCTCGAGTTCCGGTGTCACCGCGCCGGCATCAAGCCGACTGATATCCAGCAATGAGTTGAGCAGGTTGGTCATCGCGGTTAGCGAGTGCTCCTGGCTCTCGACCATTTGCAGTGCGCGCTCGTCGGTCACGGTGCGGCGCAATGCGCCATTCAGAAGGCTCAATGCCTGCACCGGCTGGCGCAGATCATGGCTCGCGGCGGCCAGGAATGCACTGTTTGCCTTGTTCGCGCGCTCTGCGGCCTGCCGGGCGGCAATGATCTCGTCCTCCATGCGCTTGCGCTCGGTCACGTCGCGAATAACGCTGGAAACGAAACGGCCGGCACGAGATTGTACGGGGCTGAGACTGATTTCTACCGGGAATTCGCTGCCATCCTGGCGTCGCGCTAAAAGCTCAGAGCCAGCGCCCATCGGTCGGAGGCGTGGGCTGGATTGAAAACTCTGCCGATGTGCCTTGTGTCGCATATGCAGGCGATCCGGCAACAGCATTTCAATCGTGCGCCCGAGCATCTCCTCCCGTTCGTAACCAAACATCTCTTCCGCCTGGGCATTGACTATCGAAATCTTGCCTTGCTCGTCGATGATGACCATGGAGTCCGGCGCAGAGTCGAGCAGATGTCGAAAATACGCCTCCGAGTCGTCTACAATATTGATCTGCCGCACCGTGCTGGTAACCAGGAGACCATCGTCAGTCTCGATCGGGTTGAGTGCGATCTCACACCGGAACGTACTACCGTCCTTGCGACAGCCATAGAGCTCAAGGCCCGACACCATCGGCCTGCCACGGGGCGATTCGTTATAGCTATCGCGCAGCGCGCGATGTCGATCCCGGTGCTCCATTGGGATCAGGGCTTCTATTGGCCGACCGGTCAATTCGCCGGATTCATAGCCGAACAATGTCTCGGCATATTCGTTCGCGAGCCGAATTAATCCGCCACTATCGGTGATGATCGTCGCATCGGTCGACGTGTGCAGGATTTGGCCAACAATATCGGCCGACAGTGGAACTCTGTTCATCAAATCTTCAAGCAAGTTGTTCGATCCCGGGATTATAGACACACAAAGTCGTGAATCTGGACATTTGTTGGTCGCGCTCGTCCATACGTATCCTCACCTATACGTATATTAGATTTCGCTTGATAACCTGCCGACGCTATACTGCGTCACTACAAAATGAAGAGCCGCAAAACGGCCTGTTCGGCCCAAGCGTTACAGCTCGAAGATAATTCAATACAAAACAGGGGTCTTACGTTGGACACAGCAGCTTCCTATAATGACAAGGTAGTCCGCCAGTTTTCGATCATGGTCGTCATCTGGGGCATTGTCGGAATGCTCGTCGGCGTTTTTATTGCCGCGCAGCTCATCTGGCCGCAGCTCAACTTTGACCTGCCCTTCCTGACCTACAGCCGCCTGCGGCCACTGCACACGAACGCGGTGATCTTTGCGTTCGGCGGATCAGCGCTCTTCGCGACGTCATATTACGTCGTACAACGTACTTGCCACGTACGTCTTGCGTTCGACAAGTTGGCTGCCTTCACATTCTGGGGTTGGCAGCTCATTATCGTGCTCGCCGCAATAACGCTGCCTCTCGGTATCACACAGAGTAAGGAATACGCGGAACTCGAATGGCCGATTGACCTGCTGATCGCCGTCGTCTGGGTAGCCTACGCCATCGTGTTTTTCGCTACGATTGCCAAACGTCGCATCAAACACATCTATGTGGCCAACTGGTTCTACGGCGCGTTCATTATTACAGTCGCCGTGCTTCACATCTTCAACAACCTGGCCTTACCGGTCACGCTCACCAAGTCATACATCATCTACACAGGCGTCGTCGACGCCATGATGCAATGGTGGTATGGCCATAATGCCGTGGGCTTCTTCCTCACCGCGGGCTTCCTCGGCATGATGTACTACTTTGTGCCCAAGCAGGCCGGACGTCCGGTGTACTCCTACCGCTTGTCGGTTGTCCATTTCTGGTCGCTGATCGCAGTCTACATGTGGGCCGGCCCGCACCACCTGCATTACACCTCGCTGCCGGACTGGGCGCAGACACTCGGCATGGTATTTTCGATTATCCTGCTGGCACCCAGCTGGGGCGGCATGATCAACGGCATGATGACGCTGTCAGGTGCCTGGCATAAGCTGCGCTCGGACCCGATCCTGAAATTCATGATCGTCGCCCTGTCCTTCTACGGCATGTCGACGTTCGAAGGTCCGATGATGTCAATCAAGACGGTTAACGCGCTGTCTCACTACACGAACTGGACAATCGGTCACGTGCATTCCGGTGCGCTGGGCTGGGTCGCCATGATGACGATCGGCTCGATCTACTCGCTGCTGCCGCGCCTCTATAACCGTGAGAGCATGTACTCGATCAAGCTCATCGATGCGCACTTCTGGACATCGACGATTGGCGTCGTCCTGTACGCAGTCTCCATGTGGATTGCCGGCGTGACCGAAGGCCTGATGTGGCGTGCTGTTAACAGCGACGGCACATTAACGTACTCGTTCGTCGAATCGCTCAAGGCAGTCGAGCCGTATCACTACTTCCGACTGCTCGGCGGCCTGATTTTCTTCTCGGGCATGATCATCATGGCTTACAACGTCTGGAAGACGGTAAGCGACAAGAAGCCGGTACCCGTCGCGGTACTGGACCCGGCGTAACAGGAGAGCTGATAAATGCGCCATGACACAATTGAAAAAAGTCTGAACCTGATGATAGTGCTGATCGTTGCTGCGATCAGTGTCGGCGGGCTAATCGAAATCGTCCCGCTCATGATGAGCTCGGACACTACCGAACCGGATGAGGGGATCGGCGTCTACAGTCCGCTGCGTCTCGCGGGTCGCGACGTCTACGTCCGCGAAGGTTGCTACAATTGCCATTCCCAGATGATTCGCCCTTTCCGGTCGGAAACAGAGCGATACGGCCCGTTTACAACGGCCGGCGAGACGGTCTACGACCGCCCGTTCCAGTTTGGTTCCAAGCGTACAGGTCCGGATCTCGCACGTGTCGGCGGCCGCTACTCGGATGACTGGCAACGCCTGCACCTTATGGATCCACGTGCGCTGGTACCTGAATCCAACATGCCGGGCTACCCCTGGCTGGCGGACAACCTGGTAGATCCAGAGCTGGTGACAGCGAAGCTAAGAGCATTGCAGTTACTTGGCGACCCATACACCGACGAGCAAATCGCCGGCGCCGCTGCTGCGGTTGAAGGCCGCAGCGAACTCGATGCCCTGGTTGCCTACCTGCAAGAACTCGGCACCAACCGCAAGAACCGCAGGTAAGCCGCATGGATATTAACGACGTACGCGGCATCCTGACGGCCATCATCTTCTTTGCCTTCATCGGCATTTGGGTATGGGCCTGGAGCAGTCGTCGCAAGCAAGACTTCGAGGCTTCCGCGGCGTTGCCTTTAGAAGAAGATACTTACATTACTACTAACACTACTAACAAGCGGGAGAACATCTGATGCCTGCATTCTGGCACTGGTTCGTTGCTGCTGGCACGATCGTTTTCGTCATTTGGTGTATCTGGCTGATCACATGGTCGGCCAAGCAGGGACCGCAAAATGTCGCTGACGATGACCTCGTCGGCCACAAGTGGGACGGTGACATCGAGGAGTGGAATAACCCCGCTCCTAAATGGTGGCTCTACCTGTACTTCATCACCATCGCCTGGGCCATTGGCTACATGATCGCCTACCCGAGCCTTGGCAACTACAAGGGCATGCTGGGCTGGTCGCAGGCGGGTCAGTACGAAGCAGAAATGCAGGCCGCTACCGAAAACTACGAGCCGATCTACGAGAAGTTCGCGGCCATGGATTTCGTCGAGTTGTCACAGAACGCTGAAGCTCAGGCGCTTGGCAAGAGCCTGTTTGCGAGCTACTGCACAACCTGTCATGGCTCGGATGCACGTGGCGCAGCTGGCTATCCAAACCTGACGGACGACGACTGGCAGTGGGGCAACACAGAAGCTGAGTTGCTCACGACAATCGGCAACGGCCGCCAGGCGGCCATGCCGGTACTCGCCCCGGCACTTGGTGGTGACGCGGGCATCGATAACATGGTCAAGTACGTTAAGAGCCTCTCAGGCGGCGAAGCTGACGCCGAAGCAATGAGTGCGCAGCCGATGTTTATGGCTCTCTGTAGTGCCTGTCATGGCCCCGACGGCAAGGGCAACAAGATCTTTGGTGCACCCAATCTCACTGATGAAATCTGGTTGTACGGCGGCTCGACAGAGACGATTCGCGAAACGATCGTGAATGGTCGCAACGGCCAGATGCCGGCTCATGGGGACCTGTTCGGCGAGAATCGTACGAAAATTCTTGCGGCCTACATCTACAGCCTGACCCAGTAGCAGCCACTAGAGAATGGTCAGCGAAGAGTACCGAGGTGCCAAACAATGGAGCCGCGACAAGCAAGCGGTTTTCACGGTTGTCTGGATTTCATTCCTGTCCGCCGCCATCGGCACCATGGTGTTCTTTGCCCTCTTCGATCCGGTTGACCTGTCCGGAGTTTTTGACGAAGACCTCGACATAGGCCGGGACGCTGGCTACGCCGCGGGCTTCTTTTTCTTTTGGGTGCTGTGCGCGCTCGCCTCCGGCGTGACGGCATACCTCGTCAGGACCGCGCCCAAGCGGGACGCCAAGCACCGCGACCAATGAACAAACCGCACAGCGCCTCGATGTACGAGAGCGAGAAGAAGATCTACCCGCGTGAGATCGGCGGGCGATTTGATAACCTGAGCAAGCTCGCTACGATTATTCTCCTTGGTCTTTTTTATGCCGTCCCCTGGTTCAATTGGGACGAGCGCCAGGCCGTTCTTTTCGATCTACCCGCACGTAAGTTTCACCTGATCGGCCTGACACTCTGGCCGCAGGATTTTCCTTACCTGGCCGTGCTGCTGATCATTCTTGCGTTGTCGCTATTCTTCTTCACAGCGCTCGCCGGACGCCTGTGGTGTGGCTTCGCCTGCCCACAGACTGTCTGGACCGAGATCTTCATCTGGATGGAGCAGTGGACCGAGGGAACGCGCTCGCAACGCATGAAACTCGACAAGGCGCCCTGGTCCTGGAACAAGCTGCGCCGCAAGGGCTCGAAGCAGTTCCTGTGGATTACCTTTTCGATGTGGACGGGCTTTACGTTCGTCGGGTACTTCACGCCGATTCGCGAACTCGGCGCCGAGTTTCTCGCCCTTAACGTGGGCGGCTGGACCCTTTTCTGGGGTTTGTTCTACGGCTTCGCAACCTATGGCAATGCCGGCTACATGCGCGAGCAGGTCTGCAAGTACATGTGCCCCTACGCGCGTTTCCAGAGCGCGATGTTTGATAAGGACACGTTGATCATCTCCTACGATGAACAACGTGGCGAACCGCGTGGTGGCCGAAAACGTTCTGTGGATCACAAGGCAGCCGGACTCGGCGACTGCATCGACTGCCAGTTGTGCGTGCAGGTGTGTCCTACCGGCATCGATATTCGTGAAGGCCTGCAATACGAGTGCATCGCCTGCGCCGCGTGTATCGACGCCTGCGATTCGATCATGGACAAAATGGACTATCCGCGTGGACTGGTTCGGTATACGACTGAAAACGCGTTGCACAATAAAGGTACGCGCGTACTGCGGCCGCGAATGTTCATCTACGGCACAATACTGCTAATCCTGATTGCCGGCCTTACAACCTCCATGGCAACACGCACACCGATCATTCTTGACGTGATTCGTGATCGTAACGCGTTGTATCGCGAGCTGCCCGGCGACATCATCGAGAACGCTTATACGCTCAAAGTCATTAACCAGAACAACCGGGCACGTACGTTTGCGATATCCGTAGCCGGCGTCGAAGGCATCTCGCTCGATGGCATCAGCGACACGGTAACCGTCGACGCTGGCAGCGTTCTCTCGGTTCCAGTGCGCGCCCGTGCCCACCGCGACAACGCCTATGGCATCATGACGATCCAGTTTACTGTGAAGGCAACCGATGACGAGGATGCAGCGGTGATAGAAAACAGTCGCTTCCTCGGCCCGACGCCCTAGATACAAGCATGGAACGTGAAGACACCAAGCCCTGGTACCGGCAGTTCTGGCCGTGGTTTATCATCGCCCTGCCCGCCTCAGCGGTGGTTGCGGGATTAACGACGGTCTGGATTGCAATGCAGACCACCGACTCGCTTGTCGTGGCCTCCGAAGATGGCGTCAGGAATGCCACCGACCGCCACCTGCTGGCCGAGCGACTGGCCGCGGAGCTCGACGTCACCGCGCTCGTGGAGATCAACCCGGAGACCCGTATCGTCTCGGCTGTCGTTCGGTCCCGCGATCTGGCTGCGCTTCCTGCGACCCTCGAATTCGAACTATCGCATCCCGCGTTCGCCAATCGCGATCAGCAAGTCACTCTCAGCAGGGCAATGGATGACAGCGATGGCAACCCGGTCTGGGTTGGCCACTTCCTTTCTATTCCGTCCGGCCGCTTCTATGCCGTCCTGAAAGCCGGTGATGACTGGCGGGTCTCGGCCGAGTGGCAGGGTGAAACCAGCCTGATGCTCCCAGCTGGCGGCACCGGCGATGACGACGGGCGCTGATACCTGTTTTCACTGCGCGCTGCCCGTCCCCGCCGCCTGCAAACTAACTGTATCGATCGAGGGCGTGCAACAGCCCGTCTGTTGTCCCGGATGCAAAGCCGTCGCTGAACTGATTCGAGACACCGGAATGTCCCGGTACTACGACCTCCGCGATGCACCTGACCCGGGCGTCGGTCGCCCGCCTGAAGAAGCCGCTGAATGGAGCGTATTCGACAGCACCGATATGCTCGAAGCCTTCACCGAACGTGATGGCAGCATGCGCGAAGCAACAATCTATGTCGGCGGAATGTATTGCTCGGCGTGTAGCTGGTTGATTGAAACCACCTTGGGTAAACAGCCTGGCATCTCCTCCGCAGAAGTGAATCCGATCACGCATCGTCTGCGCCTGCGTTTTCCTGGTGAAGACGCAAAGCTCTCAGGCTACCTCGCGACACTCGCCAATCTCGGTTACCAGCCGCAGCCCTTGTCCCCTGAAAACACCACGCGTCCTGAGGTCACTGAACAGCGTACTGCGCTCAAGCGCCTGCTCGTCGCATCACTCGGCATGATGCAGGTCATGATGTTCGCGGTCGGACTCTATGCAATGGACTTCCAGGGCATCGATGCCGATATGCAGCATTTCCTGCGACTCGTCAGCTTCTTCGTCACAACACCCGTGGTCTTCTATGCGGCGCGGCCATTCTTCACGAGCGCCTGGCGAGGACTTGTCGCCCGCAAACCGGGCATGGACCTGCCCGTCTCGATTGCCGTCGGTTCCGCCTACGTGGCATCCATCTACGCAACATTCACGCGGGGCGAGGCGGTCTGGTTCGACTCGGTAACCATGTTCGTCTTCTTCCTGACACTCGGGCGCTTTCTTGAGATGCGTGCCCGGCATCGCTCCATTGATCGCAGCGCGGCGCTGTCATCCCTGCTCCCGAACACGGCAACCCGTATTGATGGTGATACGCACGTGGTCGTACCAGTGAACCAGCTGTATGCAGGTGACCGGGTGCTGATTCGAGCAGGCGAGCCGATCCCGGCGGACGGCGTGCTCCAGTCGGGAACGACCAGTGTCGATGAATCCCTGCTTACTGGCGAAGCAAGACCACAGCTCAAGGCGACTGGTGATGAACTCTCGGCCGGCAGCGTTAATCTGGATGGCCTGATCGAAATGACAGTGACCCAGACCGGCAGCGACACAACGCTGGGCACCATCAGCCGCCTGAGTGAGCGAGCGCGCTACGCAAGGCCGTCATTCGTCACACTTGCAGACAGAATTGCCAGCTACATCGTGATCGCACTCCTGATCGTTGCCGCAGGCGTCGCCACGTTCTGGTATTTCGCCGACCCGGACCGCGCATTCGTAATTACGCTGTCCGTGCTGGTCGTCACCTGTCCCTGTGCGCTCGCGCTCGCCACGCCTGCTGCGTTCGCCGCTGCAGGCAGCCGCTTGTCGCAGCTCCGGCTGCTTGTAACAAATGGCAACGCCATCGAGTCGCTGTCACGCGCAACGCTCGCCATGTTTGACAAGACTGGCACGCTGACGATTGGAGAACCGCGCATCGCGGCGTCGTTCGTAATCGACAATGCGTTCACCGAAAAAGATTGCAGGCTGATCGCCGCGGCGCTCGAACATGCGTCAACCCATCCGCTGGCCCGGGCGTTTGCAATGCAGGAGGCATTGCCAGTGGTGTCAGCGCCGAGCATCGTCGTGGGCCAGGGTGTCAGTGGAAAGATCGACGGCCGCGAGTGGCGCATCGGCAACGCGGAGTTTGTCGGGGGTGGTGTCGCGGCTGACGAGAGCACCACGACTCACGTCTTCCTCGGCGTCGAGGGCAATGCCGTTGCCTGGTTCGACATCGAGGACGAACTGCGTCCAGATGCGCAGCAAACACTGAACGAGCTGCGCCAGCTTGGACTCAAAACGTCCCTGGTGAGTGGTGATAACAGGGTCGCAGTCGAAAATGTCGCGAAGGCGCTGGATATTCGCGACACGCATTATGCATGCACACCCGAGGACAAACTCGCCATTATCGAAGCGGCGCAACAGGCCGGAGAACGTGTCGTCATGATCGGTGACGGCATAAACGACGCGCCGGTACTGGCCGGCGCCGATACGTCGGTCGCGCCCGCACACGGCGCCCTGCTCGCCCAGACCAGTGCGGATGTCATCATGCTCGGTGATTCACTGACACCCCTGACGACGGCAATCGAGA